>JAWOCT010000002.1:0-4847 GCA_046483675.1 Cyclonatronaceae bacterium | reverse complement strand
CATCGGCATAACCGCCGGTGTGCAGTTCAGCCTGGGCCGCACAGGTGTCAGCTACCAGGCCCATCGCAACACCGACGGCAATCACCGCTACAACACGTACGGGATCCGTGCCGGTGCCCTGGACCGCAATATCCTCGACCGTTACATTCGCAGGGATAAAAATTATGTAAACATGGGCGTGCGCGGCGGACTTCCCTACCAGACGTTCCGCTTCCTGGATGAACGCCAGACATATCTGGGTACCCTCGACCAGATCCACGAAGCTGCCCTGGATCCCGCGGTGTCCGGCATCGTGTTCAATACAACCCGCATGGGAATCGATCAGGCCAAGACCTGGGAGTTGCGGGAAGCGCTGAAACAGGCGCAGGCCAATGGTAAAAAAGTGATTATTTACGTGGAACGCGGCGGCATGAACATCTTCCATCTGGCCAGCGTCGCCGATTACGTGATTATGGATCCCTACGGCGGCCTCACCATTCCCGGTTACGCAACCGGAACGACCTACCTCGCCGATATGCTCGAAGCCATCGGCATCGGGGTGGATGAATTCCGCGAGATGGAATACAAATCCGCCTTCGAAGCGCTCTCCCGCACGGAAATGTCCGAGGCCGACCGCGAGCAGCGCCAGGCCATCATCGACGGGTTTTACGAACTGGTCAAGGCAGATGCCGCGGATGGACGTGGAATCGACGGTGAGAAATTTGATTCGCTTATCCAGCGTGGCATCGCACTTTCTCCCCGGGCGCTGGTGGATGCAGGTGTCGTTGACACCCTCGCGCGGCCATCCGACATCAATGACATCATCGAAAAACTGGAAGGCGAAAAGAAAAACCGGGTGAGTCCGGATGAGCTTTACGTCTACAACAAACCGCGTGATGACCAGTGGGGTCCGACCAGCAAAATCGCCGTGATGTATGCCGAGGGTCCGACCATGAACGAAACCGGCATACGGGCGCGCGCGCTTTCATCGGCCATCCGCCAGGCGCGGAACGACCGCAACGTCAAGGCGGTGGTCATGCGGGCCGACTCACCCGGCGGGGATCCGCTGGCATCGGATCTGGTCGCCGAAGAGTTGCGCAAAACAGCAGAAGAGAAACCGGTGATCGTCTCCATGGGAAGGGTTGCCGCTTCGGGCGGTTACTGGATTTCCATGTATGCCGACACCATTGTGGCCGCACCCAATACCGTTACCGGCAGCATCGGCGTGATATCGGGATGGCTGTGGGACGATGGCATGAGCCGTCACCTGCGGCTGCACACCGACCATGTGCAGCGCGGTGAATCGGCGGACCTGTCCTTTGGTCCGACCCTTCCGCTTGTTGGACTCAGCCTGCCCAACCGTCCACTCTCCGAACGGGAGCGAGGTGATTTGATCACGCGCATGAACGACCTCTACGATCAGTTCATCGACAACGTAGCCGAAGGCCGCGATGCCGAATTCGACCAGATAAAGGATGTGGCGGCCGGACGCGTATGGACCGGCAGCGACGCCAAAGAAAGAATGCTGGTGGATGAAATCGGCAGTCTCTACACGGCCATTGAGATTGCAAAAGAGAAGGCGGGCATCCGTCCGGGCGACAAATTCGAGATCGTCGAAGGACCTGAACCCCAGCCATTTTCACTGCCATTCCTGTTCGGACGCGTATTCGGATCGGAGCCGCCGCAGGTTCAAAAGCAGGATCCGGTCAGGGAGTATCTTGAGCTTATGATCGACAACAATGCCGATCCGCTGGTGATCATGCCGTTCGAATATTTCCAGTGGATGTACTACCTCGAAAACAACGAAAAGTGATTCGGGTATCTGACGGATGTCATTTTTCCGCAGGGGCAGCCTCCCGGGTGAAGCCTCCGGGGCAGCCTCCCGGGTGCAGCTTTCCGGAGGCAGCCTTCTGCCTTTGACCAAAAGGAATCCAAAAAGTGAAGAGCTCACAAGGGACTTTCGCTGTAAACGGGTTAACAGCATCGTTTATCCAGCTGGATGGGCGGACACGGCACATCACCAAAAGAGCAGTAAACGCAGCAATCGCCCGGTTCTGGCTTTACAACTTCATTGCAGTGGTGGCATTGCCAGAAGTACTGGCAGGAGTCCGTGGGCATGGATTCCTTGTAACGGTTGCCGCAATGAGGGCATGTTATTGTGGATTCGGTGAGTATTTCCGGCATGTCATATAATCAGTCCAGGTCAAGTATCGGTCCTTCCATATCTCAAGATATCAACCTGACCATTAGTAAAAAAAATTTCAGATGAAATGGCCATGACGGCTACCCATCACACAGAAACATGATTATAGCCGTCCTGTACATTACATGTGACATTGTAAAAAAAATTTAAACACATGAATCTGTTCCGTGCTCATAAATGGTGGTGGGCGCTGTTGCTGGTCGCCACCCTGGCTGTCTCGGCGATTACCTCGCAGACGGTGACTGCAATCAATATGCTGTACAGTGTGGCGGGACATTTTGTCTTTGCCATCGGTGTCGCCGCCATTCCCTGGATTGTTTACCGGCTGATCGAACGTCCCCTGACCACCGAACAAATGATGGCCACCATCACGGTCGGGTGGGTCATCCTTGCCGTGGCCAATCTGCTGGTGATGCCCTGAATAGTACAGTTTTTGCAAGCGAGAGCTTCATTTCCATGCCGTACTGCCCATTGATCACAATAGAAAGTGACTGGTTAACCCCTACTGCGGCTTTTTTACTTGGGAGAGTACGCCATTAAACTGTTGTTCTTGTACCATAAGACTATTGCGTATTTATACCTCATAAGGTATACTAGTTTATATAAACATGTATTTTATACCAGTAAAGGTATAGAATTTAAAAAAATATCAAATTTCATACCCGATTAGGTATATTTATCAAAATAATTCCTGTATTATACCCGTCATGATATAATATGGAATTGCAACTTATCGTGTGCGGGAGTGGCTGTAGTGATCAGGCACAGTGCAAATAACAATGTGAGCCATGACATCAACAAATGAAATAATCCGGTTTGTTAAAACACGGCGCCGTCAACTGGGGTTGACGCAGAAGGAGCTGGCCGACCGGGCGGGTGTGGGGCTAAGGTTCATCCGAGATCTGGAACAGGGCAAACAGAGTGTGAGGCTCGACAAAGTTAACCAGGTGCTGGCGATGTTTGGTCACAGAGCGGGTCCCGTGAGAGTAGAGAATCGTGATGAGTTATAGAAAGGCTGTAATTTTCATCGATGATGTCCGGGCCGGCGTACTTGAAGAGACGGAATCCGGTTACCGGTTTCGGTTCGATTCAGACTATATAGCACAATCGGATTCGACTCCGGTGAGCCTGACACTTCCGGTCCGGGAGCAATCATACGAGTCTGGTGTCATGTTCCCGTTTTTTTTGACGGCCTGATTCCTGAGGGCTGGCTTCTGGATGTCGTGCAGGAAACCTGGAAGACGAATCCTGGAGACCGGATGGGGTTGCTGCTAGTCAGCTGTCGTGATACCATCGGAAATGTAAGTGTGAGGGAGCCATGAGCAGGTGCCTGATATGTACCGGTGAGACACCGGATCCATCACAATACCATCCAATTTGTCTGAAAAAGCTTTTTGGTAGCCGGGAGAAACCCGAACTGGATATCCGTTCGGATCAGTTGCAGGAATCAGCCAAAAAAACGGTGTATCAGCGCGTTTCAGTGCCTGGTGTGCAATCCAGGTTGTCACTGGAAGTTGAAAAAAAAGCACGGGGCACCAGCAAATTAACCATTGTAGGGGTGTGGGGGAGGTTTATTCTCAAACCACCATCCGAAATGTGGCCGGAGTTTCCGGAAAACCCGCTCTACGACCTCACAAGGTATTTTGATCTGGTGTTATTCAGTTACCTTACAGGCAACGGTGATATGCATCTGAAAAACTTTTCGTTGCTTAGGGAACCGCAGACGGGATGGAAACTTGCTCCGGCCTATGATCTGCTGTCGACGCGGCTTTTGATACCGGCCAAAAAAGACCCGGAGGAACTTGCACTGACGTTGACCGGTAAAAAAAGCAATTTCAAGAGGGATTCGTTTATGGAATTCGGTCAGAGCATCGGGCTGGAAAGGAAGCAGGTCATAACGCTGGTGGATAACCTCGTTTCAAAACAGGATGAATTTATTGAGACAATAGAATACTCCTTCATGTCGAGAGAGAAAAAAGAGTTATTCCGGGCAATACTTGCAGGCAGGCTAACCAATTTGTGAGTCAGCTGTTTGCGGACTTCTGATACCATTTATTAATATCCGTCATCCCATCTTAAATCTATTTCAGCTTGTTGGCCATGGTGCCGGGCTGATGGCGCTCGTGTTCTTCGTCAGCGCCGGCTGGTCCGTTCGCCCCGGAACCTCCGGCCGAACTTCCGGCCTCTTCATCCACCACGATGGTCTCAAGATTGGTAATGCGGCGCTCCAGCCGCTCAATCCTTTCCCCGTACTTTTTCCGGTCATTCTCACCGGATTCCATCTGCTTCTGCAACTTGTTTTTCGAACGCGTCTGGACCAGTTCCACCACACCCCAGACGATGACAGCTACGGTCAGAAAAAACCATAAATCCATAATAATCTCCGTAATTGGGTTGTGACCGGGTCTGACGTCAGCTGTGAAAATGAGCGCATCCAAACCCGGTCTGTGTAATCGATACCGGTTTGTACGGCTTATTCATCACCGGGTTTCAACAGGTTTTTCAGTCGGACAGATTCTGCAGGGCATTTATGCCTCCATTTGCTGCATGCTCAGATTTCGATCAGGATGCTCATGACCTGCCGCGAAGCGACGGAGACGGGGATCACGCGGCTGTCTTTTACCTCCAGATCTCGTACATGTTTCTCTTCCATGGTGACCTGCGC
>JAWOCT010000067.1:0-14718 GCA_046483675.1 Cyclonatronaceae bacterium | reverse complement strand
TTCGGCGGATCGGGTGGCCGCGGGATCTCGAATCCACTCTGGAAATTTAGTATGGCGCGTTCGAACGTCTGCAGCAGGGAGTCACGGCCGGTCATCACCCACTCGTTCTTGTTGAGGTCATTCATCACACCGATCGAACCGTCCCGGAGCTCATGTTCGGCATCGGCCAGTTGGTCATCCACAAACGCTTTATAAGCTTTTCCAATGGAACGCGCTTTTTCCACACTCAGTCCGGAAACGCCTTCAACCCAGACAACGCGCACCGACTCACCGGGCCCCAATGTATAAGGCCCATACGCCTTAATGGCAGACATTCCTCCGGATGTTCCAAGCCGCGGATCCCGTGTCTGGTTGGCAAAATCCATGAATTCCGTGGCCGAATGCACTTGGTAGGCATGACGGTCCATCAGCCCGCGGGACATAATGTTGTACTCACGCTGCATGCGTACCCGGTTAAACGGGTCATTACCTGATAACAGGTCGTCATCGGAGCTGATATGACCCCATGTACGCGGTTGCTGCATGTCGTTGCTGTTATCAGTGGCCGACATATCGGCATGGATAGTGGCGTGGCCGACAAAATGGTGGGCCAGCAGGTGACCCAGTGTATCAGCAGTCGTCATAAGTCCGCCGGAAGTACTGGGCTGGATCTGCGGTGCCCCAATGTTGTTGTATTCAAACTCCCGGTTGGGTTCATAACCGTGCCAGGCATAGGCGGCGCGCATGGGCGGTCCGTCATCGGAGAAGGGTTCGCCTACCGACTGACCCTGCAGGCCGTCACCCCACCGATCGTTCATGGTATTGCGTCCCCAACCGGTGTGGTTGGCCACCATATAGCGTGACTTGAGGATCGGTGCATACCGGAACTGGAAGTAGAAGTACAAATCCGTCAGTGTCTGCTCGGGGATATTGCGGTACTGACCGGTTTCATTGGTGAAGGTGTAGTCGAAAATGTGGTAGTTATCGTGGTAATCCTGGCTGAACTGATGGATCTCACGTGTAAACGTAAGACCGAGTGCCGTTTCCACCGTATTCCGGATCATCCGGTCCGACGGCAGATCGGGGTCGATTTCGTCCGGGACCACTTCTTCCAGGAATGTCGGGTTGCCGTCCACAAGGACTTCCGAAGCAGGAAGGCGCGAAACAAGCTTGAACTCACGCGGGAAGAAATAGTCGCCACCGAGCACGCGGGGGCCGGTGTGGATGACTTTATAGTCGAAAGGTGAGTTGTCTCCGTCGTTGAAATTGCGGGCTCCGATCCAGAAAGCTTTGGTTGCCTGGGCATCCTGAAACTCAAGGATGGCCGGCCAGCGCAGCCCGTACTGCTGTTGGGTGACCAGTCCATGCTCCCGCTCGTTGCCGATAGCGGAGAACCAGTTGTGCAGCGATCCGGCATCCAGCCATCTCGCTTCCTGGGCTTGCACTGTCCCGCTGAAGGTCCCGGCAAGGACCGTGCAGAAAAACAACGCTGCCGTACTGAAAGGAATTAAATAGTTTCTCATAGATACGTACTCTGATTGCGGAGGTAAACTTTCGTTGCTTGGTATTGTTAGAACCGTACCCGGATGCCCCAGTAGATATTCCGGGGGTTCAGGAAGGTAAAGAAGGTGTGGTTCGGCATTTCGATGTAGGCCTTGTCATCGAGTACCTGGTTGACATGGTCTTCATCGGCCGGGAGGAAGACCCCGTTGCGATACTGGAAGTATTCCGCGTCGCGGGTATTGTAGTAGAGTGCGCGTTCATTGGGCTGTTCCACATCATCCAACGTGTTTACCGGTTCAATAGGAACGAATTCCACGCCTGATTTCCGGTAGTCACCCGGCCGGTCTTCGCCCGGTACGGCGGCATACACAAGATCATCCATGACGCTTTCCGGAAGATGCAGGGAGCGCATGTAGCGGTTGTAGTCCTCCCCATCGGCATAGCCGTAGCTCGATGACATGCGGCGCGTGTTCAGTACATTGTCCATATCCATGAAGAACTGGATCCGTGTACCCGCCACATCAAATTCGCGGCTTAAGCGGAGTTCCAAATTGTAAAAATCCCTCCACTGCACATTGTTGACCACACCCGGTATTGCACCGCCTCCGGTCCATGTGAAGTGATGGCCGGCCCGCCAGGTTCCCAGCAGGTTGATCCGCCAGTTTGCAATCGGCTGCAGGGCGCCCCATTCCGGACCGAATCCGGCCGGCGTGAAGAAGTCGAGGCTTGCGCGGGCATAGGGCCGGGCCACGGGCCGAAACTGATCATTAGCCGTGGTAGTACGCTCGTACTCACGCTGCTGTGCCGGGTTTTGATACTGGGTCGCGAAGTCAAACCGGCCGGTAGAAGTCACCGTGTAGGTGTAGTTGATAAAACCGTGGAAAAAGCGTCCGCCCCGACGCTCGAGGGTAGCCTCGATACCTCGGTGGTCGCGGTACCGGTTGGGCTGGCTGATGGAATATTGCACCCGGCGGTCCGAACTTACATAGGTGACCAGTTCGGAGTGGTTGGTGATGTCCGAATAGAAACCGGCCAGTCGTACCAGGTAATTTTCCATAATATTGTGTTCGTATCCCAACTCATAGGAAACGGTCTGAGGCAGCGGCAGGTTGGGGTTGGCAATACGTCTGACTCTTTCCTGCTGCAGGCCTTGCCGGACCATGTAAAGGTTCTCGGGCGTTGGCATGGAGCGGAAGTGCCCGTAGTTGAAGTACAGCTTGCTTTCCACGGTAATCGGGAAGGATATCCCGATACGCGGGCTCAGGAACACCTGGTGATCGGTGTCCGTCTGTTCCAGCATGTCATCCAGCTGATCGAAGTTCCCCGATCCCAGGGCCGGATCGAACGGGTCAAACGAGTACCAGGTGGTATTGGCATAGGAATAGTCAAGGCGAAGACCCACATTGGCCACCATGCCCTCGAAATCGAGCCGGGCCTGGGAATAGACACCGCCACGGAGCGGCTTTTTGTCCCATCGTGAAATCTGGTTCTGGCTGGGCAGGTACTCATCCAACCGGGCATAATTCACCTGGCTGTGTGTGCGGACGAACTCAAGACCCGACTTCAGCTGCAGGTACCGGTTGATCTGGCTCGTTATGTCGAAGTCAGCCGTAAAATAACTCACACTGCTGCTGTCGCGCGAGTTGCTCATGCCGACGCCCATTCGCATCCCGTCGCCGATACCGTCGGAGGGCAGCGGCATGAATCCAAACGGAGCTTCATTGGCCACGTAGCCGTTGCCAAATTCACGGAATTCACCGTTACTCGGTCCATCATAGGCGGCCCACTCTTCATCTTCCAATTCAGGGACCCCGCTGCGGAGCGGAGACGGGTTGGTATCATAGTTGGATTGGAAATTGCTCAGCTGGATCTCATAAAACGTGTCGGAGCTGATTGAATGGGTGAATTTGGCTCCGATCACAAAACGGTCCACCCGGGTGGGGGCAAAGTAGTCCGAAGTAAAAATAACAGTATCGTGATAGGAATGCCTGCTGGGAGCAGCAGCGATACCGGCCGCACTCCTGAAAATCCCGGGTAGTCCGGAATTATTGCTGTTGGTACCGGTCTGGGTACCGAAAAGGGTTTCAAGACTAAGTTTCATTCCGCGTCCCTGAAGCAGGTCGGATGTCAGCTTGATGTGTGTGCTGTGGTCTTGGTAGCGGTCACGGGAAAGCGGATACAGGTACATGTCCTGGGTCCTGCGGTGCGCTGCCCAGAACCTAAGGTTGCCCAGGTTTTCGCTGATAACGGGTACCGGTCCACCGAATCCCATGTCCAGGTCAAAATCGGGTTCGGTGATGGCAAAATTCTTTCGCTTTTGCCACAGGAACACCTGTTGTGCTGCGGCGGGGGATAGTCCGTAGTAGGGGCTGGCGGGATCCATATTATCTTCAGCCACTCCTATCCATCCATCAAAGTCCCTGTATTGGCGTCGTGTGTAGCGGTCCCATTCGCCGTTGTTGGTTCCGGTCCAGGCCACATCATCATCCAGGTGGGGACGCATGAAATAGGTATCGGGATGGTTCGCGGGATTACCGAAGTGCTTTTTAGCCGGCGGACTGTAACGGAAGATGACATCGGCGTTGTAACGTTTACGGTTTCCTTCTTTGGTCACGATATTGACGATACCGGACTGTACGTTGCCATATTCAGCGTTGAAACCGCCGGTCTGCACCTGCACTTCCGAGATGGAAACCAGGCTTACCGCGTTGTAAGGGGTGTTGTCCCGCTCGTCACGCAGGCTCACACCGCTCAGCGACCACTGGCTGTATTCGGCACCGAGTCCCCGGATGCTTCCGCCCAGGACGCCGGCCTGGAGGCCCACTACCTGTTGAACGTTGGAAACGGGCAGGCTCTCAATCTGCTGCGAGCTGATGTTGGCGCGGCTGGATGCGACATCGCGCTCCACGACCGGCCTGGTGGAGGTGATAACCACTTCGTCGCCTTCGAAAGCCTGTTCACGCATCTCAACATCGACGACGGTGGTCTGGTCGATGTTCACCCGCACATCTTCTACCACCACCGTGGCGAAGCCGACGGCGCTGGCGCGGATGGTATAGGTACCCGGGGGTACATTGATGATCGAATAATACCCGTCAAGGTTGGTTGCCGCCCCGACCTGGAGGCCGTCGATGATGACGTTGACACCGGGCAGGGTTTCATCGGTCCCGGCTACGGTCACATCACCTGCAATCCGGCCTGTCTGGGCGATTGCACTGCTCGTAAAGACCAACAATGCGAAAAGAAAACCCGCGAATCGAATGGAAGCGATTCTCGAAAAGGGAGATTTGGACTGTCCTGACATAATGGTCGTGTTGTAGACGTGTTTTATTGAGGTAAAAAAGTTTAGAAAAAGATTTCCAAGGGATTATCTGGCAACTGGAGGCCACAAAGTACCACAGTTTCGATTTCTGGTGGCTTTCCTGTTAAAGATGCTGAATGATCTGGCATCGAAAATGTCCCTGGTATGTTTACTGTCTATTGTGATAATATTCAGAAAATCGGCCTGTTTGTCAAGAATTATTTAAAAAAAGCGACAACTACGGTGCTTTGACAAAGGTTCGGCCAGGCCGGAACCGTAATCCCTACTAATTGGGAAAGGTAAGTAAAAGCTTGCAGGGGAAAAAGGTCAGAACTACATTTTTTCTGGACCTTCATACTGTCTGGTTCCGCCATATGCATATTGTCTGGTCCGGGCAGAGGTACGCTCGCGCCTGCAACCGAGATATTTATGGATTCTTTATTTTTTCTCATTATCATTACCAATCAAGGTAGCAGGGACACGATACAGACATCGCTTACCTTTTGATCATCCGTAATCGTTATGAAAGCTGGCATTGACATCCGTCGGGCATCGGGCCATTGGCCGGAAACCGGATTGCCGGCACCATTTTTTTCGGAAGCAACCCGGTTCAATCAAAGGCCGGGTACCTCCATATCTCTCATTTTCACCCCTAACGCACATCATCGACCATGAACTACCAACACAGATATTTCTTCAAAACCATACTGGGAGCGCTTTTCATCCTCCTGTCGGCAACCGTGCACACCAGCGAGGCCCAACCGTTCAATCCGGGCAGCCCGCAGTTGCTGGTGGACGGGGAATCATCCTTCTACATGGGTCCTGTCTGGTCGCCGGACGGGCGGCGAATCGCTTTCACTTCGGCTGAATACCGTGGCATCTGGACCGTACCGGCCGACGGCGGCACCCCCCGGCAGATCACCGATGACCATGCTGCCGGCTTCGGCTTGCGCTGGTCATCCGATGGATCGGCCATCGCCGCGCGCACGGCCCGTTACGACGATCGGTACCGTCACAATGCCATCAAGATATTTGACGTGGAATCGGGCACTGAGTCGGTGCTGCTCGACTATCGTCGCGGGCAGATGAGCCTGCCCCGGTGGACCGACCTGGATCAGCGTATCGCCGTAGAGGTACAGCGCGATATACGGTTAGTGGAAACCGGCCTCACTCCCGCCCGCCGGGAAAAACAGCTGCGTGACGAAGCCGTGATCTTTCCACGCAACAACCGTATCGAAAAAATCGACGTCACAGCCGATGAAACGGAGATCGTCGAAGATTTTGGAGACCGCAACATCCTGAACGCGGTCCCCTCCCCGGACGGGTCGGTGATCGCCGTGCAGGTCATGGGCGAAGGCACCTACGTGATCGACGCCGACGGAAGCAACCTCTGCGAGATGGGCCGGGCCGAGCATCCCGTATGGACTTCCGACAACCGCTATCTGATCGTAATGGTGACAGAAGACGATGGGCATAACATCACCGGTTCCGAGCTGTATGCCATCGATATTACCACGGGGCAGCGCCATCACCTGACCGCGCACACCGACCTGATCGCCCTGCATCCAACAGTATCGCCGGACGGAAACCAGGTAGCCTTTGGCGACAACCGATCGGGCCGCATCTACACCATGACCATCCGGTAATAGAGACCATAGCCATACGGTAATCGTATTCGGAATTAGACCGCATCCACCCAATTTTTCACTACTATTTTTCAGCGAACAATGAACAAGACTATCATTTGCAGCCTCAACCGGAAAGAACTACGGCCGGCCGGTACCATCACATTGCCCGGAGCCATTACACTCTGGGCCATTATTGCAACCCTCCTCCTGATGACGGCGCCGGCGGGCAAGGCGCAGGTGACCGGCCTGAGCGACTGGAGCCTGTATGTCGACCCGGGTCACAGCCGCACCGAGAACATGGGCCTGTACAATTTCTCCGAGGCCGAAAAAAATCTGGATATTGCCCTGGTCATTCGCGACATGCTGCAGGAGCAGACCGATATCGGCGAGGTCCATCTGTCCCGGACCGACCAGCAGCAACTGGTAAGCCTCTCCGAGAGGACCACCCACGCCAACAATACCGGTTCCGATTTCTATTACTCGATCCACAGCGATGCCGGTTCGCCGAGCGCCAACTCAACGCTCATGCTGTACGGAGGCTGGCGCCAGGACGGACAGACGGTGGAGAAGACCCCGAAAGGCGGCAAACTGTTCGGCGATATTATGGATGACGTGCTCACCGATGCCATGCGTATCGGACGGCGCGGGAATTTTGCCGACCGTACGTTCTACCAGGGGTTCCCGGAAAATCACGACAATCAGTGGCCCTATCTGCATGTCAACCGCACCACCTCCATGGCGTCCCTGCTGAGTGAAGCCGGGTTCCACACCAATCCAACCCAGCAAATGCGCAATGTGAATCCGGAATGGCGGCGCCTGGAAGCCCAGGCCGCGTTCTGGACCATCATGGACTTCCACGAGCTGGAGCGTCCGGAAGTGGGAATCGTGACCGGACTGATCACCGACTCCCAGAGCGGCAGGACCATAGACGGAGCGGTGGTGATGATCGGAAGCGATACCCTGTACGTCACGGATTCATTCGAATCCCGCTTCCACAAGTACACCAGCGATCCTGACGAGATGAGCAACGGTTTCTATTACCTGGACGGGCTGGAGCCCGGCAGCACCTTGGATATCACCTTTGACTCCCCTGTCCATTTCCCCAAAACGGTATCGGTGACACTGGAAACGCAGGATTTTACCTTCCAGGACATTGAGCTCGAGTCCAGCGAAGGTCCCCAGGTCGTGGATATTGCTACCTACACGCCGGTCAATGCCCTGGTGCCGGGAGATGCCATAGAGATCACCTTCAGCCGCATCCCTGACAAGGACACCTTCGAGGGTGCCATCTCCTTTACCCCCGAGGCGCCGTTCACCTACAGCTGGAAAGATGAATACACCCTGGTCATCACGACCGATTCCCTTGACTTTGAAACGGCCTATGAGCTGACCATCACCGACCAGGTGCTCGACAGGGAAAACGGAAACGCCATGGACGGCAATGCCGACGGTGAGCCAGGCGGCGACTACGTGGTGACAATCATCACCGACGTACCCGACACCGATCCGCCGGTGCTGGTCACTTCGTACCCAAAACCGGAGGAGCCGACATCCAGTCTGCGGCCGGTCATACGTCTGGTCTATGATGAGACGGTAGACGCTGGCTCCCTGATCCGGGATGCCGTCCACCTTACCGGTCCTTTAAACGGCAGCGGCGGCAGTACCGCCCAGGAAGAGATTGTGCGGGGTACGGTCCAGCTGTCCACGGTGGGCAGGCAGAGCGTCCTGCACTTCTTCCCGGAGTCCGAGCTGCAGAATAATGCGGAATATCGCGTCCAGATCCAGTCCGACCTCGCAGATCGTTTTGGCAACAGCACGGAAGCCTATTCCTACACATTTAAGACGGATGTACCGGAAGTGCTCGCACAGGCCGGTATCGACAATTTCAACTCGGGCATTAGCGGATGGTGGGTGCCGCAGCAGAGCGGAAGCACTGCCGGCATCGTCACCGAGGAGACCGAGCGGGAACATGAGACCGAAATCGTTAATTTTGCCAGCGAAAGTACCGGTTCGATGCGGCTCAGCTATGGCTGGGACACCGAGGTATCCTCGCATCTGATTCGCCTCTACTTGCCTCCCACCGCTGACCAGAACCGGCGATTCAGCCTGGATCACGTCGTCCAGGCCTATGTCTTCGGGGACGGATCAGGCAACCGGCTGCGTTTCATGTTGCGCGACGGGGGCAATCAGCTGGAAGGCAGCGAGTGGTACACCATTGACTGGATCGGCTGGAAACTTGTCGAATGGAATCTGCAGGAGGATCCGGTCGTGGGCTGGGTCAACGGGGACGGCATATTGTCCGGGCAGCTCTACACCGACAGCTTCCAGATGACGTCCGGCGAGGGCGATTATGCCCCAAGCGGTACGATCTATATCGATGATTACAAGATTGTGCAGTACGACCGGGAACCCACATCGGCCCCGGATCCGGTTGCGGATCTGCCGCAGCAGTTCAAGCTGGAGCAGAACTATCCGAACCCGTTCAACCCGACTACCCTCATCGGCTACGAGCTACCCGTCAACAGCGAGGTAAGCCTGGAAGTGTTCGACATGCTCGGACGCAGGGTGGCCGTTCTGGTCGATGGCATGGTCGAAGCCGGCTCGCACCAGGTCAGCTTCGACGCTGCCCGGCTTTCCAGCGGCGTCTACATCTACAAACTGAAAGCTGGCAGCCAGACCATCACTCGTAAAATGACACTGGTCAAGTAGATTGCCATTTTGACCGTTTACCATTTCAACCAGCGGACCGGCAACGATGGCCTTTCGGGCCCTGCCGGTCCACAAACTTTCTGATATCATGACCAGAAACAAGAAGCCCAATAACAGGAATGAGCAATACGGCGAGCCGCAAAACGGAATAAATGGCCCTGTCAAAGAAGGGGACAGGAACTCCGCAAATAACGGTCACGATACCTCTTCGGGGGTCAATCGCCGCGATTTCATGAAAAAACTGGCCCTGGGCGGAGCCGGACTGGGACTCTTCACTTCGGCCGGTATCGAAAAATCGTGGGCGGTCCAGCCGCGCCGGCGGGGCAATTTCCGATTTGTGCACCTTACCGATTCACACGTACGCCGGGCCCGGAAGGGCGACGAGGGCTACATGCGGTGCGTGGAGCATGTCAATTCGCTGACCCCGCGTCCCGATTTCGCCCTGATGGGCGGCGACGGCCCGTTCGACGGCCTCTACACCGAAAAGGACGAGTTCGATGACCAGATCAATCTCTACAAGGCGATCTCCGATGACCTGAAGATGCCCTGGTTCCAATGCATTGGCAATCATGATATCCTTGGATGGAGCGCGCGCCGCAAAGTGCCGGTCGACGATCCCGACATTGGCAAGACCATGATCATGCGCAAGCTGGGCATGGACGCATCCTACTACAGTTTCAACCGGTTCGGTTGGCATTTTGTGGTTTTGGACTGCATCCATGGCGTCGATACGGACCACGGTCCCTCCTACACCGCAAAAATCGACGAGGAGCAGCTCGACTGGCTGCGTTTCGATCTGGCCCGGCACGCCCATTTGCCGACCGTGGCCATTACCCATATTGCCGCTTTTTGCAACGTTGGCCAGATCAACCAGGATTATGACATGCCATCCATGCACGGGCGTGTCATCCAGAACACGCGTGACCTGCGCATTATTCTCGAGCGTCATCGCAATGTCCGTGCGCTGTTACAGGGCCATACGCACATCAACGAAGACTACAAGTGGAACGATATCTGGTATGCCACCAGCCAATCGGTCAGTGCGGCATGGTGGGGAGGCAACTGGAAAGGCTTCAAGCCCGGCTACACCGTCTACGACGTGCAGGGCGACGAGCTCACCTGGCACCGGCGCGAGTTCGAGTGGGAGCACCACCTGGAAGAGGACGATGACCTGGAACGCGAGCGCATTGCCGAAATGGAGGCCTTCCGCGAAGAGCAACGCCTGCTTCGAAAAAAAGAGCTCGCCAAAGCGGTTGAAACCGATTAAGTGCATGGCAGCTTGCATCTTACTATATAATCCAGAATCGCGATGACCACCATAAGCACCCCTGACGCCGCCACGCACAAGGCGGTCCGTCAGGACATCGATGTGAACCAGACACGGGTATCAGCCGGTGCCGGTGCCCGTTTTCTGTGCCGGAAAAACCTTGCCCATGATACATGGTCCGGCATGCGCCTTCAGCTGAAGCAGATCAAACGCCGGATCCGGATCTACGCAACCCTGCTGTTTACAGGTCTGTTGTTTGCCGGTCTGCTCGGCCCGACCGGGTCCGATGCCGCCGAAGTGGCCGGGACCGCAAATCTCTCCCCCTTCCCCATCCACGGCGTAGTGGAGGGCTTCTACGGCAGCCACTGGACCCCCGACGAGCGGCTCGACATCATCCGCTTCATGGGCGAATTCGGCTTGCAGTCCTACTTCTACGCACCCAAGGACGATCCCTACCACCGCTCCCGCTGGCGCGAGCCCTATGCCGGCGAGCAGCTTGCCATCTTCGAAGAGCTGCTGAATGTCGCCCGCCGCCACCGGGTCACTATTTACTACGCCATCAGCCCGGGCCTGGACATGGTCTACTCCAGCGAGGAGGACTATCAGGCGCTGCTGACCAAGATGGAGGCAATGATCAGCCTGGGCATCACCCACGTGGCGCTGTTCCTTGACGATGTCCCCGAAACACTCAACCACGCCGCCGACCGCAAGGCCTTTGCCGATCTGGGCGAGGCGCATGTGCATATCATCAACCGGCTCCACCGCGACCTGAAGGAGCGCGACACGGAGCTTGCGGTGTGTCCCACCACCTACACCGACGCCTGGGGCGACCGTGACTACGTACGCATCCTCGGCGAGGGCATCCCGACCGAGATCCCGCTGTTCTGGACCGGGGTGGATGTGGCCGTCGCCCGTATCACCGCCGACCAGGCCCTTAACTGGGGCGAAAAGATGCAGCGCCAGCCGCTGATCTGGGACAACTTCCCGGTCAACGACTACGACTCCTGGCGGATTTTCCTGGGACCGCTCGAAGGCCGCGACCCCGAACTTGCCGAAACCACCACCGGCATCGTGGCCAACCCTATGAACCAGCCTTACTCCTCCATGATCCCGCTGGCCACGGTCGCCTACTACGCCCTCGACCCGTACAACTACGAACCGGAACCGGCGCTCGAGCGGGCGCTGCAGGAGCTGTTCCCGAAGGAGACGCTGCCGCACATCCGGGAACTGGCAGCACTCTACCGCCAGCCGGGCTGGGAGGACAACATCTTCACCCCGATCTATACCCCCGGCAAACCGTTCCACGTGGAGACCATCGCCCGGGGGCTTCAGCGTTTTGAGGATGCACTGGACGGCCTGTCGGAACTGGGCTACGGCGGAGATCCAATCCGAGACGATGGACCGGGCTCCGATTCAACCTCCGGCTCCGATTCAACCTCCGGCTCTGATTCACCCGCCGGCTCTGGAGCAAGTTCATACTCCGGGGCAAATCCTGAATCTGACGCTCATCAGGATGATACCGCAAGCCGCCATGCCCCGGCCAAAGAGCGCCGGGTGCACGGACTGGTTTCCGAATTGGAACCCTTCCTTAACAAAACCCGGGAGGATTTCCAGGCGCTGGTCGACAATCCGGCCTACTACACCGACGCGCGCGGACTGCTGCACTACAATATTGAACGGCAGACCCTGCAGGCTCGTAATGCTCCATTTCAAATCAGCATGGACGGCGACCTCACCGAGTGGAACTATGAGGCGTTTCATGCAATCCCGGTTGCCGGCCGGTCCCTGATCCCGGAGCCGACCACAGCATCGGACACTGCCACGGCAGCCACCACCGAATCCGGCTTCCGTCATCCAGAGGTAGCGGTAGTCCGCGACGACACCTACCTCTACTTCGGCATGCGTTTCTTCCGGGAAGGTGAACTGGTGACCCGCGATCCTTTCTTCCAGGGCGATCATATCATGTTACTGGTGGATTCGGATCCCGCCAACACCGACACCTGGATCCGGCCGCAGGATCCCATCGTCGTAATGCGTCCGCAAGCGGGACCAACCACCGATGGCGCAGACAGCGGCAGCAACACCACAGCCGATCCGGACCATGATACCGCCGAGGGCACAAATGCCGATGTTTCACCGCATTCGGCTTCCGAATCCATGACCGAATCTACAGATGTGGCCGCCGGCGCTGAAGCCACGCGTGCCGCTGACGGTACGGTCGCCTGGCAGGACCCGGGTTTCAAGACCCGTATACTGGATCTGACCCCATTCACCCGGCGAGGCATATCCGATATCCACCTTTACACGCTTACCGGCTTTTTCTATCATACGATGGCTAATCCCCGGCACACCGGAACGAAGGAGTTCGGCGACGGGGTACAGTTCGGATGGATGCCAACGGACTACGGCTACAGCGCGGTTCTTGCCATTCCGCATAACGGTCAGTCGGAAATCCGCGCCACACTGGCCGGACTCATGACCACCGATACCGCTGACGGGCGACGGTCGTACCGCTTTCTGCTTTCCAGGCGGCCGTATATGGGCAATACATACACGTTTCCACTGATCCGGCTGACTGGAATGGAAACCATGTAGCAACTGTCGTCATTTTTCTTAGTTTATGGTCAACTCTGTCCCCATCCAACCAGCCCCTCTAACCGGGTCCATTCAACAGGTTCTTTTTGTTTAGGACGGCAAGCCTGTCTCTCCGCATGACAAGATTTGAAACCATAACACCACACGTTTCCCATGCCATCAAACGATTCCCTTGAAGCACTTCGTGCCGGCAAACGCCTCGTGTCCCTGGATGTATTCCGGGGAGCGACCATCGCCGCCATGATCCTGGTTAACAATCCCGGGACCTGGGGCACCATTTATCCGCCTCTTCGGCATGCATCCTGGCACGGCTGGACCGTCACCGATCTCGTTTTCCCTTTCTTCCTGTTTATTGTTGGTGTATCGATTGTGCTGGCCTTCTCCAAAGCCATGGCGAAGGGAGCGGAAAACACCGACCTGGTGAGAAAGACGTTCATCCGGTCGGCCATAATATTCGGTCTAGGACTCATGCTGGCCGGGTATCCCTACTTTACGCTGGACCCGTCGTTCGGCATCCACAAGAATCTGGCCGAAATCCGGATCATGGGAGTCCTGCAGCGGATTGCTATCTGCTACCTGGTCGCCTCGATGATGTTCATCTACCTGAAGCCGCGGGCCATCGTTTATGTCATAGCCGGGATCCTTGTCGGATACTGGGCCATGATGATGCTGATCCCTGTGCCCGGATACGGTGCGGGAATGATCGATGAGCCCCACACCAACCTGGCAGCGTACATCGATCAGCTGATCTTCGCCGACGTTCATCTGTATCGCAACGGTCCCTACGATCCAGAGGGCCTTTTCAGCACGCTGCCTGCGATCGGCACTACCCTGCTCGGGGTGATGACGGGTGTGATTCTGATGTCGGACCGCGATCCGATTGAAAAAACGGCGCGCTTTCTGCTGTGGGGATTTGCCATGGCGGCCATCGGGTATGTCTGGGACTGGTTCTTCCCGATCAACAAGCCCATTTGGACGAGTTCGTATGCCATTTTCACAGCGGGACTGGGGATGCAGATCTTCGGCATATGCTATTGGCTGATCGATGTAAAAGGCTATCAGCGATTGACGCGTCCGTTCGTGGTTTACGGGGTGAACGCCCTTACCGTCTTTTTCATGAGCGGCATCATCGCCCGCAGCTTGAATATGATCCAGATCCCTGCGGCTGATGGGATGATGAGCCTGCAGCGTGTAATATTTACCAATGTGTTCCTGCCGCTTACATCGGAGATCAATGCCTCGCTGATGTATGCCATCGCCTGGATCGTGCTGTGGTATTTCATTCTCAGCTACATGTACCGAAAGAATATCATCGTGAAGGTATAGCCGGTACATGGATCCGCGCCGGATGGCTCCCGGATGCGAAACTGCCGTTTCAGGGCGATGTCCACAAAATACAAGAAGCCCGGACCTCGTATGAAGTCCGGGCTTCTTTGTTTTCAGGGCCGATCGGTCCCGAAATTCAATCGGGACCGATGGCAGGGTTTTCGTTAATGGTTATTTGATGAAGGTCATCTTGCGGGTCTCAACGTGCGGACCTGCAATGATGCGGTACACATACACACCGCTGGACAGATTCGCCCCGTCAAATACAACCGTATGAACACCGGCTGCGCGACGCTCGTTGACCAGGGTGGCCACGCGCTGTCCGGTCACCGTGTACACTTCCAGTCTGACTTCCTGAGCTTCCGGAAGGGTGAACCGGATGTTGGTCGACGGGTTGAACGGGTTCGGAT
>JAWOCT010000071.1:0-16664 GCA_046483675.1 Cyclonatronaceae bacterium | reverse complement strand
CTGCCTGATTTCATGCGCATCGATGCCTTCCAGACGGTATCGAAGCGGGTGGATGACTATTTCAGTTCACCCAGGCTACGTCAGCTTTTCAAACGGTTTTCGACCTACAACGGATCTTCACCTTACCAGGCCCCGGCCACCCTCAATGTCATCCCCTATGTCGAATTGCGGCTGGGCGGATACTACATCCGTGGCGGCATGTACAGCCTGGCCCGTGCTCTGGTGCAACTGGCCCAAGATTGCGGGGTCAGGGTGCACACCGGGGTACCTGTCGACCTGATCATCCCCGATCCGGGAAAACGGCGCGCCATATCGGGCCTCATGATCAATGGAACCCTGTACGAGGCCGATGCCATAGTGGCGAACAGTGATGCCACTGATACGTATTTGAACCTGCTGCCCGAAAATACACTGTCACGATTCAAAAAGGCCCGCATATCCCGCATCGAGCCGTCATGCTCCGGCTTTGTAGTCCTGCTCGGCATCAACCGCATCTATCCGCAGTTGAAGCATCACAATATTTTCTTCTCTCCTGATTACGAAGAGGAATTCAGGACGTTGTTCGAACTGAAGGAGCCTCCCCAGGACCCGACCGTCTACGTCACCAACACATCACTGACCGAACCTGCCGATGCTCCGCCTGAATGTTCCAACCTCTTTATCCTGGTCAATGCGCCCTACACCGCTCCCGGACAGTTGTGGTATGAATGGAAAGAGACCTATACCGACCACATCATCCATACCCTTGAGGCCCGCGGCATGGAAGGCCTGCGTGATGCCATTCTTTTCCGGAAGGTCATCATCCCGCCTGATTTCGAGCGGCTGTACGGGTCCAACCGGGGCAGCATATACGGGACCAGTTCCAACAGCCGGAACGCAGCATTTGTGCGACCCCGCAACAAGTCACCCTGGTTCGACAACCTCTATCTGTGCGGTGGAAGCACCCATCCCGGAGGCGGAATCCCTCTGGTATTGCAGTCTGCATTGAACGTGGGGACACTGATCGAGCGCTAATCGGGTTCTGCGGTTTGTGCGGCGGACCCGTTTTCAGGCGCCGGTACGCATCCTTTTATCCGCCCTTTTGCCCAGATTGATCACCTCTACGTCCTGCAACCTGCCGTTTTCCAAAGCAAAGCGCACCACCGTGCGGAACTCATGGAAGCCGTGCACTCCGGCTGCACCGGGATTCATGTAGATCATATCACCTTTTTCATAATCCCGGGCAATTTTGAGGATGTGCGTGTGACCGCAGATGAAGAGATCGGGTGGATTTTCCTCCAGTGCACTTTTTATGGGCAGGGCATAACGGCCGGGATTGCCGCCGATGTGGGTCATCCACACATCCACCCCTTCCTTGCTAAAGCGTTGATGCAGGGGAAAGACCGATCGGATATCCTGACCGTCGATATTTCCGTACACACCTGTTACCGTCGCGACCTTTCCAAGCTCGTTGGCAATGTCTATATTCCCGAAGTCCCCTGAATGCCAGATTTCATCCACGCCGTTAAAATAGTCGGCCACCTGAGGGTCGAGGTAGTGGTGCGTGTCTGATATCAGCCCGATTTTAAGCATGATGCATCGTGTTACATGGATTCTGTCACAGGATCACGGCATGTCATCCTGTCATTATACGGCAATATGAAACCGGGATAAAGCTTTTTTTGGTGAACACTCCTTTTTAATACCACACATGGACAACGACCGCGGCCGTTCTGTAATGCCCGACTTCAGTATCATCATTGTTACCTGGAATGCCCTTCATCATCTGAAGACCTATCTACCCTCGGTCTGGCAGCACTCGCATGCCGAAGCCGAGATCCTCATTGCCGACAACGCCTCTACTGACGGAACATCGGAGTGGGTAACGGCCCGGTACCCGGATGTGCGCATCGTTTCCCTGGACCGCAACTACGGCTACTGCGGCGGCAACAACCGGGCCGCCCGCGAAGCGCGTACCGACACTCTGATTTTCCTCAACAATGACGTGGAAGTCACGGAAAACTGGCTGGCACCGATGAAAGCGATGCTTGATGCCGAGCCCGATGTGGCGGCCCTGCAACCAAAACTGCTAAGCTGGACCGACCGGTCGTATTTCGAATATGCCGGGGCGGCGGGGGGCATGCTGGACCGCTATGCCTATCCGTTCTGTCGCGGTCGCATCTTTGATACGCTGGAGAGGGACACTGGTCAGTATGACCGTGCCTGTGATATTGCCTGGGCGAGCGGTGCCGCCCTGGTCATCAGGCGCAGGCTCTTTCTTGAAAGCGGCGGGTTTGACGAGTCATTCGAGTTCCACATGGAAGAGATCGACTTGTGCTGGCGGCTGTGGAACCGGGGATACCGGGTCCGTTTCTGTCCAGGCTCGGTCGTCTACCACCTGGGCGGCGGATCCCTGCCCACCGAATCCCCGCGCAAGGCTTATTACAATTTCCGCAACAACCTCAAGATGATTTTCAAGAACGTGCGCTCACGCCATCTTGCTGGACGCATTTACATGCGTCTGATCCTGGACGGTGTGGCCTTCTTCAGGGTACTCTCCCAGTTCAAATGGCCGGAATGCGGTGCGATCCTGCGGGCTCACCTGCATTTCTACCGTTCCCTGCCCGCACTGATCCCGGCCCGCCGGGCGCTGCAGCGGCTCAGGACCAGGCCCGACGACCGGCCGGTACTGCGACCCTACTCCATTATCTGGCACTTTTTTTTCCGCGGCCGGAAGACCTACAACTCATTGCCAGACACTGGAAATTGACGCCCAATCTGCCTATTATTGAAGCCTGCACAAACCCACATATAACGTATGATTCCTGATTTTCATCAGACCGTTCCCATCGACCAGATCGGCGTGGAAGAGCGGGTTGCCCGCTTCAGGACCCGCAGCATCAAAAAGGAGTCCAAGCTCTTTGCTCTGAAAATGGCCCTGCGGATGGTCGACCTTACTACGCTGGAGGGTATGGACTCTCCCGGAAAAGTGCGGCAACTCTGCCATAAAGCGCTGTACCCTCATAAACTCGATTCCGACATTCCACGGGTAGCTGCGATTTGCGTCTACCCCAACCGCGTGCGGTTGGCAGCGGACATTCTTAAGGGTTCGGGCATCCATGTAGCCAGTGTGGCCACCTCCTTTCCCAGCGGGATGAGCACCCTTGAGGGCCGCACCGACGAGGTAAAATTCGCCGTGGACGAGGGGGCCGACGAAATCGACATGGTCATCTCCCGGTGGGCTTTTCTGAAGGGGGATTACCAGCACATTTTTGACGAGGTCGCCACGATCAAGGAAGCATGCGGACCGGCACACCTCAAGGTAATCCTCGAGACAGGCGAGCTGGAGACGTATGAGAACGTCCGCAAGGCAAGTGACATCGCCATATATGCCGGGGCCGATTTCATCAAGACCTCCACCGGCAAAATCTCGCCTGCGGCCACCATGCCGGTCACGCTGGTGATGCTGTACGCTATCCGCGACTATTACTTCAAAACCGGCAACAAGATCGGCATGAAACCGGCCGGTGGCATCCGTGATGCCAAGACGGCGCTTCACTATCTGGTGATGGTCAAGGAGACCCTCGGTGCTGACTGGCTTACCCCCGACTTGTTCCGTTTCGGCGCCAGTTCGCTTGCCAATGATCTGCTCATGCAGATTGTCAAGCAGATAACCGGCCACTATCAATCTTCTGACTATTTCACTATCGGATAAGTATATGTCCCAAAAAGCAACCACTGACCGCCAGAGTCTTCGCTTCGACGAATTGTGGGTCTACGATCCGGCCCCTGAAAGTCCGGATTTTGTAAAGATCGAAGATCAGTACAATCTGTTCATTGACGGAAAATTCCAGGAACCGGCGAGCGGCCGGTATGTTGAAACCATCAACCCGGCCAACGAAACAGTACTCTCGCGTTTCGCCCGGGCGGACAAAAGCGACCTGGACAAGGCCGTTGCCGCCGCTCGCAAGGCATATGACGGAGTGTGGTCGAAAATGCCGGCCAAGGAACGTGGGAAATACATCTATCGCATTGCCCGGCTGTTGCAGGAGCGTGCACGTGAATTTGCCATCCTGGAAAGCCTGGATACCGGGAAACCGATCCGGGAGTCGCGCGACATCGACATCCCGATCGTCATCGCCCATTTTTTCTACTATGCCGGATGGGCCGACAAGCTGAACTATGCTTTCCCGGGCGTTGAACCCCGTTCGCTTGGTGTTGCCGGACAGATCATCCCATGGAATTTTCCGCTCCTGATGGCCGCATGGAAGATTGCACCGGCCCTGGCTACGGGCAATACCATCGTGATCAAGCCGGCCTCATCCACCCCCCTTACCCTTCTGAGACTGGGCGAACTCATCCGTGATGCCGGCCTGCCCGCCGGTGTGGTGAATATCGTGACCGGTCCGGGAGAGATCGGAAATGCCATTGCCAATCATCCCGACATTGACAAAATCGCCTTTACCGGCTCGACCGAAATCGGCCGGACCATCCAGGAGGCCTCCCTCCGGACCGGAAAGAAATACACACTCGAACTGGGTGGAAAGGCAGCCAACATCGTCTTTGACGACGCACCTGTCGAAGAGGCGGTGGAAGGCATTGTCAACGGAATCTTCTTCAACCAGGGACATGTCTGTTGCGCCGGGTCGAGGCTGCTGGTGCAGGAGGGCGTGGCCGGGGAACTCGTGGACAAGCTCAAAATGCGCATGGAAACGCTTATTGTCGGAAATCCGCTTGACAAGAACACCGACATCGGCGCCATCAATTCAAAGGGGCAGCTTGACAGCATCCTGGGTTATCTGAGTGAAGGGGTTGAAAGCGGTTTGCAGATCTACCAGACCGAGTGCCAGGTGCCCGAAAAAGGCTTCTGGTGCCCGCCGACTCTGGTCGAAAATGTGAGTCAGGCACACCGCATCGTGCAGGAAGAGGTGTTCGGACCGGTGCTCACCATCCAGACCTTCCGCACACCGGAAGAGGCGGTTTCGCTGGCCAACAATACCCCTTACGGCCTTTCCGGCGGCATCTGGACCGACAAGGGTTCCAAGATCTTCAAGGTCGGCAAGGGCATCCGCGCCGGGGTCGTGTGGGCCAACACCTTCAACAAATTCGATCCGACCTCGCCATTTGGCGGATACAAGGAGAGCGGCATGGGCCGGGAGGGCGGCATCCACGGTCTTCTACCCTATCTGGAGATATCATAATGAGCAATAGACTGAACGTGTTGAAAACCTGCAAACTGTATATCGGAGGGAAATTCTCCCGGTCCGAGTCGGAGCACCATTTCCAGGCTCTGGACAAAAAGCAAAAACCGCTGGCCAATCTGTGCCGTGCTTCCCGCAAGGATCTGCGAAACGCCGTGCAGGCAGCCCGCAAGGCACAATCCGGCTGGGCCGGGCGCACCGCCTACAACCGCGGACAGATCCTGTACCGGATGGCGGAGATGATGGAAGGACGGCGCGACCAGTTCATCGCCGAGCTGAACCGTGCCGTGTCATCGAAGCGCCGTGCCGAAAACGAGGTCGATCTGGCCCTGGACCGGCTGGTTCACTACGCCGGCTGGACTGACAAATATCCTGCCCTGTTCAGCAGCGTGAATCCCGTCGCCAGTCCGCATTTCAACTTCTCGGTGCCTGAACCGACCGGCGTTGTGGGTATTGCAGCTCCGGACGAACATCCGCTGATCGGATTGACATCCGTGATCGCACCGGTCATCGCAGGCGGCAACACCTGTGTGGTGCTTTCCTCCGAAACATACGGGAGCATCGCCTGCACCCTGGCTGAGATCATCCACTCTTCGGATGTGCCCGGCGGCGTGGTCAACGTACTCACCGGTTTCCGCGGCGAACTGATCCCTCACCTGTCCTCCCATATGGACGTGAACGCGGTACTCTTTGCTGCAGACGATCCGGAACAGAAAAAAATCGTGCAGGAAAACGCACATCTCAACGTTAAAAGGGTTTACTTTTATGATGGAATCGACTGGTTGAAAGAGAAAGCCCAGTCGCCGTACTACATCATGGACTTCCAGGAGGTCAAAACAACCTGGCATCCCGTTGGAACCTGAACCGGTTGACCAACCTCGCTTTGGAACACACGTATCAGTGTTATTTCTCCGGGCTACACATTTATCAACCCATACACCCTGCAGATAATCCTGCTATATCTCGTTACTTCCGTAACATAATACCATGTCCGAATTTTACCGTCATATAATCGTGCCGTTGCTCTTTACGGTCATCCTCCTGGCTTCCTGCGCTCCGACCGACGAGCTCCGGGACGATGAGATGGAACGCATGCTGGATGAGGCCATTGATGAATATGCCGATCTGGCCGAATACATGGACGAAATGACAGTCGAGGAGGAGCTGGACGAGCAGATGATGGAACGTCTGGAGGGCAGGGCCGAAGAACTTCTACGGGAGCTGCCGGAGCTGGCCGTTAATCTTGAAGCGTACCGGAGCCGCTTGTCCGACCTGCAAACCGGATTCCGGAACGAAATCCCCGAAATCTATCTCGAGTCGGAAAAACCTGAGGACGAATCGGAGTACAGGGACCGAAATCGCGGTTTTCGCATCCAGATCATATCCACCCGGGACGCCAGGCTGGCCGAGGAGATCCAGGAGGATTTCGAGGAATGGATAAGCAGTGTAAGTGCTCCACCACAGCCCCGCACGTACATGGTATTCCAGCAACCCGATTACCGGGTGCATGTCGGTGATTTCCTGGACCGCCAGCGCGCTCTCGAATTCGCCGATTTCATCCGTTTACGGTATCCTGATGCCTGGGTAGTACACAGCCGCATCCACCCGGGGCGGGTAGAAAGGTAGGTTTTTGTACTTGCGTCTTTACTCTTGCGCTTCTTGCGCATAGGCCGCCGGATCGGGGCAGCTGCACATCAGATTGCGATCACCGTATACTTCATCGATGCGTCCGACACTGGGCCAGAATTTACTTTCGGCGACCCACTCCCGCGGGTATGCCGCTTCATGGCGGCTGTAAGGCAGATTCCAGTCACTGGCGGTGACCAACCGTGCCGTATGCGGGGCCTTCTTGAGCGGATTTACTTCCTTGCCCCAGCGGCCTTCCTCAATGGCGGCAATTTCCTGGCGGATGGTGACCATCGCCTCGCAGAAACGATCCAGTTCGGCCTTGTTCTCGCTTTCGGTCGGTTCGATCATCATGGTGCCAGGCACCGGAAACGATACCGTCGGGGCATGATACCCGAAGTCCATCAGTCGCTTGGCCACATCGGTCGCATCCACTCCGGTAGTCGGTTTGAAATCACGCAGTTCTATAATCATTTCATGTCCAACACGGCCGTTTTTTCCTACATAGAGAGGCTTGTAATGATCCCTGAGCTGTTCCATGATGTAATTGGCGTTCAGGATGGCCAGTTTGGTGGCCTTGGTAAGGGCTTCAGCTCCCATCATGCGAATATAGGCGTAGGAAATGGCCAGGATGCTCGGGCTGCCGTACGGTGCCGCCGAGACAGCTCCTTTTTTGTTTTCAAGGAGGAAGTGTCCGGGCAGATGCGGTTTGAGATGCTCCCGCACACCAATCGGCCCCATACCGGGTCCGCCACCACCGTGTGGAATGCAGAATGTCTTGTGCAGATTCAGATGACATACATCAGCACCGATCTGTGCCGGTGAGGTGAGTCCGACCTGGGCATTCATGTTCGCCCCGTCCATATAGACCTGACCGCCGTGTTCATGAATCAGGTCGCAGATCTCACGAATATCCTCTTCGAAGACACCGTGGGTGGAAGGATAGGTCACCATGAGCGCGGCCAGGCGGTCGCTGTTCGCCTCTACCTTATCCCGAAGATCATCCAGGTCGATGTTGCCCATTTCGTCGCACCTGGTGATGACCACGTCCATGCCGGCCATCACGGCGCTGGCGGGATTGGTGCCATGAGCTGACGATGGAATGATGGTGACCTTGCGATGCCCTTCGTCTCGTGCCAGATGCCAGTTGCGGATGGTAAGCAATCCGGCATATTCACCCTGTGCCCCGGAGTTGGGCTGCATTGAAATGGCTTCAAAACCGGTGATCTCGCACAACCAGGCCGCCAGGTCATCGATGATCCGGCGATAGCCTTCGGCCTGCCGGGCAGGGGCAAAAGGGTGGATGTCCGCCAGCTCGGGCCAGCTCACCGGCAGCATCTCGGTGGTGGCATTGAGCTTCATGGTACAGGACCCGAGGGAGATCATCGAATGCGCCAGTGAGATATCCTTGTTTTCGAGCCTTTTGAGATAGCGGAGCATATCGTGCTCACTGTGGACGGTGTTGAACACCGGGTGGGCCAGGAAGTCACTGGTCCGGGCCCTTTTTTTCGGGAAGGAGACGTTGATCCGTTCCTGCATGGCGGTCGTATCGGGGGCATTTTGTCCTGCAGCTTCGGCAAAAACACCGGCCACGGCAGCCACATCCTCCGGTTCCTTCGCCTGATCAAAGGAAATGCCGACTGCCGCCTCGTTGAAATAGCGGAAGTTCATTCCCTGCCTCTCGGCAATGGTACGTATCCTGCGCTGCATGTCCATTGTTCTCACATCCACCCGCAGCGTATCGAAATAGTACGCGTTTTCCTGTTTAAAACCCAGCTCGGCAAGTCCCGCATCGGCCAGTTTGGCCAGGGCATGGATACGTGAGGCGACGCGACGAAGCCCGTCCGGTCCGTGATAGACCGCGTAGGCACCGGCTATCACGGCCAGCAGCACCTGCGCGGTGCAGATATTGGATGTCGCTTTCTCCCGGCGGATATGCTGTTCGCGCGTCTGCAATGCCATCCGGAATGCGGGCTTGCCGGCGCTGTCCACCGAGACGCCAATCATGCGCCCGGGCACTTGCCGCTTGAATGCATCGCGCGTGGCAAAGTAGGCGGCGTGCGGACCGCCATAGCCAAGCGGTACCCCAAATCGCTGCGTGGAACCGACTACTACATCCGCACCCATCTCACCGGGCGGGGTCAGCAGCACCAGACTCATCAGGTCGGCGGCAACGACCACTCCCACCTCCTGTTCATTGGCTGCGGCAATCAGGGGGGCTATGTCCCTGATCTCTCCGTTGTCATCAGGATACTGCAACAGCATTCCAAACAGGTTTTCATCGGTCAGGTCGACCTTGTCCGGATGATCGATCACAAGCTCGATACCCAGAGGTTCGGCTCGCGTCTTCAGCACGTCGATCGTCTGCGGAAAACACAGACTGGAGATAAAAAACCGGTTGGCTTTTTTGCGGGCACCCTTGCGTGTATCGCGTATCATGGTCATGCCCTCAGCGGCCGCGGTGGCCTCATCCAGCAGGGATGCGTTGGCGATCTCCATGCCGGTCAGGTCGATGACCATGGTCTGGAAGTTCAGGAGCGCTTCCAAACGGCCTTGAGATATCTCCGCCTGATAAGGCGTGTAGGCTGTGTACCATCCGGGATTCTCGAGGATGTTGCGCTGGATGACAGCCGGGGTGATCGTCTCATAATACCCCATGCCGATATAGTTTCGCAAAACCCCGTTTTCTGTTGCAATTTCCCTGAACTGCTTGATGAAATGGTATTCGCTGAGCGGTTCTGGCAAGTCCAGCGGCTTCTCCAGCCGGATAGATGCCGGCACGGTCTGCTCGACCAACTGCTCAAGGGAATCGCAATCGATGGCCTCCAGCATGGACCGGATTTCATCTGCGGTCGGACCATTGTGGCGCACTGAGAATGCTTCTCTGTCAAATAGATTACTCATGGATTCAGGTAACAGTCTGGGATGTTCAGGATACATCGGAATAATTTTCTTCTGCTTACACGGCAAAACAGAAGCACGGAAAAGAACATTCCATCAACCGCTACCCGAAAATATGATCGAGCTTGATATATTTTTCCGCTAGTTGTGTAAGCATTCGGATCATTTCCTCATTGTCCTTGGTCAGCAATGTTTCAAGATGCCCGAATTTCGCCGAGGCGTTGAAGGTATCCATGGATACAAGCAGCAGCGGGATGTTCTTCTCGTTCGCCCTTGAAATGATATTTGAAGGGGGGAGGATATTGTTGGTCATTAATATACCTGAGGTATCGCCCTCCAGGGCAGCGAGGATCATGTCGGTGCGGTCACCGCTGGTGATCAGGAACTTGTTTTCCTTGTTGAAGAGCGGATTCCTGAGGATCTCATCGGTGGACATGGCCCCGACAAATACGTTTTTGACCGTATTGCTCAGTCCGTCTTCGCCGGCAACGATCTTTGCATAGAACCGCTGTGCAAGATAGCTCACCGTGAACCGGGTGAGGCGCTCCTTGTAGGGCAGCAGGCCAAGAATTTCGTACCCCATATCCTGCAGCTGCCTGAGATGGAGATCTTCGAACTCTTCAATATCGTGCACCTTGTTGACGATGACCGAGCATTTCGGAATGCCTTCCATGTTCATGTTCCTGCGGGCAAAAGCGAGGTCGTCGATGACCGACTCGCTGTCACCGCTGACAATAAACACCAGGTTGGACCCGGTATGCTGTGCCAGCGACAGTGGATCCAGCCTCAGTGAGGACCCGTAGAATATATCTTTCCCGGCCTCGATCAGGACCCCGTCGCGGTCCTTCCCGGCTTTATCCACCAGCTCGGCAACCGCCTTCCGGATGGTTTCGTCATCGTACATATACCGAAGCTTGGAGTGGTCGAAACCGAGTGTGATGCTTTCCGCCTCTTCCGAGAGTTGAAACAGATCGGTCACCAGGTGCGAATCGTAGTCCCGGTTGCGCTTTCGCTTGTAGATGAGCCGGTCCCCGATGGGCTTGACGTAGCCGTAGTTTTGCTTGAGGGCGGCCATGATGCCCACTATGACCGATGTTTTGCCTGAACCTTCGCGAATGGATGCAAATACAGCGCTTTTCATTATTTCTCCTCCTTGGTATGTAGTAACAAAATTCTGACATCGAGGGCCTTGAGGCCTTTGGATTGACTGTAGACAACGATTGGATTGATTTCGATATCGGATATGCGGTCACATCGGGAAAGGATAGTGCCGACCTTGAGCATGGAATCGATGACCCCGTCGATATCCTTTTTCTCCTCGCCCCGGACGCCGAGCAGCAGCGGATATGATTTGATCTCCTGCAGCATGCGGCGGGCTTCTTCATCGTTAAGGGGGAAAGAGCGGAAAGCTACATCCTTCATCACTTCCACGTAGATGCCACCCAGCCCGCACATGACCACCGGTCCGAACGAGGCATCGCGGATGGCTCCCACGACCATTTCCAAACCCGATGTCACCATCTCGGTCACCTCCACACCGCTTATTCGAGCATCCGGATCATAGGCGCGGCAGTTGTTCATGATGGCTTCATAGGCATCGATGACCTCCTGCTTGTTTTCAAGGTCCAGCGCCAGCCCGCCAGCATCACTTTTGTGTATGATATCGCGCGACACCACTTTCATTACGACCGGGTAGCCGATTTTCTCCGCCGCCTCTACGGCATCTGAAAGTTTTTTGGCAATAATGCTTTCGGGAATCTGAATACCGGAAGCACGCATGACGTCCTGGGCCTCATCAGCCAGCAGGAAGTTGCGGTCTTCGGCTTCGGCCTTGTCGATGATGCGCTCGATCGCATCGACGTCAATGTCGGCACCCTCGTATTCGGTTATCTCCCGGTTCTTGAAACTGCTGTAGCGATACAAGGCGCCCATGCAGGATACAGCCGGTTCCACATCCCGGAATACGGGCAGATTTTCCTTGCTGAGCTCATTGACGGCATGCTCGACCGACTCACCTCCCACGATGGCGTAGGAAACCGGCTTGGACGCTTCCTGATGCTTTTCATAGGTAGTGCGCACCATCGGAATCAGATTTTCCGAGTCGAAGGTGGCGGTTTCGCAGTACAGGGTGATGGTGGAGTCGATATGGTCACAGTCAGCCGGTGCCGTCAGTGCGGCCATGTAATCATCGGCCAGCGCGCCTCCGGTTATATCGATGGGATTCCGGGTGGACCCGAACGAAGGAGTTGCCTTTTCAAAGGTCTCTTTGAGGATTTTCTGGTCATCGTAGAGTTCGATGCCATGCTTTTCACAAGCATCGGTGGCCAGCACCCCGATGCCGCCGCCGTTGGTCACGATCACGGTGCGCTTGTCCATCGGTTCGGGGGCAAACGACAGGAACCGGCACCAGTTAAACGCCTCTTCCAGGCTGTCGGCCCGCAGGGCGCCACACTGCTTCACGACGGCATCAAAAATGGCATCGAGTCCGGCCAGCGAACCGGTGTGGGAAGCCGCGGCCTGGGCTCCTCGCTTCGAACGGCCCGACTTGATGACAATCAACGGTTTTTTTCGGGCTATGCGCTTGAGCACCGGAATCAGCCTCTCCCCGTTCTTGATTCCCTCTATGTACATCATCACCACTCGTGTGCGGTCGTGGTCCTCCAGATACTCCAGCAGGTCTACTTCTTCCAGATCCGATTTATTGCCGGTTGACACAATGACCGAAAGGCCCATGTTGTCCACAGCCGTACGTCCAATCATGGCGATACCCAGCGCACCGCTCTGGGTCAGGATGGCCACGCCGCCTTCCTTTACCGGAGTAGCGGAGAAGGTTAGATTCATGGAGACTTCGGCCGAATACATGCCGAAAGTGTTCGGCCCCAGTATCCGCATGCCGGCTTCCCGGGCGATGCGCACCATTTCGCGCTCATCTTTGTCGTTTCCGATTTCCGAAAATCCCGAACTGATGATCTGCACATATTTGACGCCTTTGCGGGCCGATTCGCGCACCGCCTCAAGGCAGAATTTGGCCGGGATGGCCAGGGAGACCACGTCCACATCACCCTCGATGTCGACAACCGATTTGTAGACCTTCAGGCCCAGGATCTCGCCGCCCGACGGGTTGACCGGATAGACATTGCCCTTGTAGCCCCCCTTGATCAGGTTGTTGAGGATTGTATGACCGATCTTTTTCGGGTCGTGCGAAGCCCCTATGATGGCAATCGAACGGGGCTCAAACAGATGCTTGTAATCAGTGCTCATTTTTCCAGTCACCAAATCTCATTACGATTTCATAGACACCATCTTCGATGGTTTTCTCAAGTTCAAATCCCATTTTTTCAAATACCCGGAGCATGGGTTTGTTTTCAACCAGTACCTCGGCCGTAAACCCTTCCATGTTGTCACTGACCGCAATCTCGGTGAGGTAGCTGAGCATCTCGGTGGCAATGTCCCGGTTGTGGTAGTCGTCCCTGACCGCAAAAGACACTTCGCCCATCTTTCCATCCGGATTCTTGAATATCTGTCCCATGCCTACAACGCGTTCATTTCCGTTTACATCGATTGTAGCAAGCATCGTAATCTCCTTGGTGTAATCGATCACCACAAAGTCCTGGCGCTTCGAATGCGGCATATCGACATGGGAGGACATGAACCGGCGCTGGAAACTCTGGTCGGAAAGCGAATAGAAAAAATCCTTGATCAGCGGCTCGTCATTAATTCGGACCGGACGAAAATGCAACAGTTGACCTGTCGAGCTTTCCCTTGTGGTTTCAAGGTGTTCGGGATACTCCCCGCGTTTGCCCGGGATGTAGGCCTGGTCTTTGTATATCAGGTTGTGCTCCTTGGCCTGTTTGATAAGATCCGCACGGAACCTGGGATGGGCGATGGAAATGATGTCCATGGCCCGCTCCCGGATATTTTTGCCGTGCAGGTAGGCGACGCCGTATTCTGTCACGACGTGGTTGATATCGCCACGGTTCAGGGTTACCCCGGCGCCGCTGTCGAGAAAGGGTACAATCCGGGAAACTTCGCCATCCTTGGCTGTCGACTGCATGACCAGAATCGTCTTGCCGTCAGGTGAGAGGTTTGCGCCCCTCATGAAGTCGGCATGTCCGCCGATGCCGCTGTAGAACATGCTGCCGATGGATTCGGAAGTGGATTGACCGGTCAGGTCCACCTGCAATGCCGCATTGATGGCGGTCATGTTCTCGATCTCGGCAATCACCAGCGGGTTATTGGTATAGCTCACCTCCTTGAACTCCACCCCCGGGTTGTCATCGATAAAATCGTATGTTTCACGGGATCCCATGCAAAAGGCAGCTATGGTTTTTCCCTTGTCGATCGATTTTTTAGAATTGTTGACTACGCCCCGCTTCATGAGTTCCACCATCGAATCGGTCAGCAACTCTGAGTGGATACCCAGGTTTTTCTTGTTCGTAATATTGGCCATGATGGCGTTGGGCATGCTGCCGTAACCGAGCTGTATCGTATCGCCATCCTCAATGATGCGTGCCACGTACTTGCCGATTTTCTGGGCAATATGACCGGGCACCTCCGTCTGGAACTCGATAAGGTCCTCTTCCTTGTAAATGAGGTAGTCAATATCCTTCAGGTGGACGAACGTGTCACCCAGCACCCGCGGCATGTTCGGGTTTATCTGGACGATCACCAGCCCCGCGGATTCCATGGCCGCCTTGGTGATATCCACGCTGATACCAAGACTCACATAGCCGTTTTTATCCGGCATGGATACCTGGATGAACGCCACGTCGATGTCAATTGTCTTGCGTTTCAGCAGCTGGGGGATGCGCGACAGCAGGATAGGGGTGTAATCGGCAAAGCCGGTGTTCACCTTTTCCCGGGTGCTGTTGCCGATGAAAAAAGCGTTATGACGGAAATTGTAGGTGAATTTCTCATCTTTCCACGGGGCCACCCCCAGCGTCCACACCTGCATCAGTTCCGTGTCGGCCAGGGCCTTGGGATACTTTTCCACGTATTCAACAAGCGCTTTGACGAGATACTGCGGCTCCCCGCAGGCTGTGCCGATAAAAATCTTGTCCCCTTTTCTGATGTTGGAAAAAATCTTTTTTTCCTCGGAGAATTTTTCCGGATAGCGTTTACGCCAGTGATCGAGGATCTCTTTTTTATCTGTTATCATGAATACGTTGGGTGACGCGTGAAATAATTGGTGAAATATAACAAATCTCAGGGTTTTTTCTCTGCCGTTTGGTGCGCAGACTTTCTGCTAAACGATTGATTCAAACACTTCAACCATAAAATTCGGCAAAAATCCGGAATCGACAGGTAAACGCGGCTCAATGCTTTTATTTATACAGGATTTGAGTACATTTCAATGTAAATATTATGTTTTGACAGTCATCTGATTTGAAACAAATTATTCTGACTCCATTTTTTTTTGATAAAATCAACCTGAACCGCTTCCGATGACACATCCTGCCATTCCTGGCACATGAAACCGGAGTTTTACCATGGCCCATCATGTCACGAAATCCGGAGTTGCCGCCCTGGCCGATCGCCTGAACCGCTTTCCACAGGGCGCCCCGCCCACAAAACTGCTCTTCCGCATCCTGGGGATGCTGATGGATGAGAAGGAGGCGGAACTGCTTTCGCAGCTTCCGATAAAGCCTTTCACCGCCGAAAAGGCCGCCCGCATCTGGGACATCCCGGCGGCTGAAGCACAAAGGGTGCTGGACCGTCTGGCCGACCGGGCCATCCTGCTGGATATCGAAAAGGACGGCTCGCCCACCTACGTGCTGCCCCCGCCCATGGCCGGTTTTTTCGAGTTCTCACTGATGCGTACCCGCGGCGACATCGACCAGAAAGTGCTCAGCGAACTGTTTCACGAGTACATCAATGTGGAGGAGGACTTCATCCGCGACCTGTTCACGGACGGCGAGACCCAACTCGGACGAACCTTCGTGCACGAACCCGCCCTTCCGGAAAACAACGGCCTGCACGTACTCGACTATGAGCGTGCCAGCGAGGTGATCCGCACGGCCAGACACCGGGCCGTGGGCATCTGCTACTGCCGGCACAAGATGCACCACATGGACAAGGCCTGCAGCGCTCCTATGGATATCTGCATGACGTTCGGCAACCCCGCATATTCACTGGAACGTCACGGTTTTGCCCGCCGGGTGGATGCGGCCGAAGGCCTTGACCTGCTGCAGCAGGCGTGGGACAACAACCTGGTGCAGTTCGGCGAAAACGTGCGCGAGGGCGTGAATTTCATCTGCAACTGCTGCGGCTGCTGCTGCGAGGCCATGATCGCGGCGCGGCGCTTTGGCATACTGCACCCGGTCCACACCACCAACTACCTGCCGGAGATCGACGAGGAGAAATGCAACGGCTGTGTCAAGTGCAGCCAGGTGTGTCCGGTCGAGGCGATGGGCAGGGTCTCGGCCAATGACCCGAAACGGCCAAAGCGGCAGAAAGCCCGGCTCAACGAGGACATCTGCCTGGGGTGCGGTCTTTGCGTAAAAGCATGCGACAGGGACGCCATACAGCTGAGGGATCGGGATAAAAGAGTGATAACGCCGCTGGACTCTACCCATCGGGCCGTGATGATGGCGATTGAGCGGGGAAAGCTGCAGCACCTCATCTTCGATAACCGGGCCCTGTACAGCCACCGGGCCATGGCCGCCATACTGGGCGTAGTACTGAAGCTTCCGCCGGTCAAGCAGGTACTGGCCAGCGAGCAGGTCAAGTCACGCTATCTGGAGGCACTGATCCGCCGGTTCAAAAATTGATGGTACCGCCAGCCGAAAGGACCGCTACCTCCCGTTCCGGCACCCCCATATCCTCAAAAAAAAAAATCGCCTTCTGCGATTTGCAAAAGACGATTCTTAAGCATTCACCGTCTGAATAGGTGTGGGTTCTACTGGATTTGAACCAGCGACCTCCACGATGTCAACGTGGCGCTCTAACCAACTGAGC
>JAWOCT010000024.1:0-10610 GCA_046483675.1 Cyclonatronaceae bacterium | reverse complement strand
GACCTGGACCACGTCCTGCGCCCGTATGGTGCCGAAGGAACGGATCTGGTCGGATATGGAAGCGGTAGATACATCAGTCACTTCAACACTGGTAGCCTGGCCAGCAGCTCCTGGCCATCCACCGGATCCGCCGGGGCCTCCTGCACCCGTGGAACGCGGCGTATCGTTTCCACCGCAGGAAGAGATGATCATCACAGACAAAATGAGCGTGTGAAAAAAAGTACTTTTCGAATGTTTCAAGGTAGACGCGGTGAATTGGTGAGAAGTAGACGCGGTGAATTGGTGATAAGGTGTATTACAGGGTCATAACTCATTTGGAGCCTTTCGGGTTCATCAGGAGAAAAAATGCACGGCAAGAGGTGTCCATTCGTGAATGTTACGCGGATCATATGTAAAATTCTCAAAAATGGTTAACTCAGAATTGATTATTAGACGAACATATGGCCCGCATGTTCATCGTTGGACCCGGCCGAAGCAACAAAAAATGTTCTTGGTTGAATATTGACGCTGGATGAGTAGCTGTAAAGGAGGATAAGTAACAGGATGTTGTTCAGGGTGCAGTGAAACAACCGGGGCGCCATGTATTCATGCCCCACCATGTGTTCATGATCCACCATGTATTCATGATCCACCGAGCTGCTTTTGATATGTTGGCTATAATGATGCCACCCGCTCCGTCGATTCCTATACACCCGCTTTGTCAATCCATATCCATATAGGGGTATGGCCATGATGTAGGCGGATCGAACACCTCCTTGATGGCCCGGGCTGACAGCCATCGCAGCATGTTCTGCTTGCTTCCGGCCTTGTCGTTGGTACCGGAACGACGCGCTCCGCCAAAAGGCTGCTGATTCACCACGGCTCCGGTGGGTTTGTCGTTGATGTAGAAATTGCCGGCGGCATTCCGCAGGGCATCCGACATCTGCTTGATGACGTAGCGATTTTTGGCAAAAATAGCTCCGGTAAGGCCATAGGGCGACGTTTCGTTGCACAATTCGAGTGTTGTTTCGAAGTCCTCATCCCTGTAGACATATATGGTGAGCACCGGACCAAAAATTTCTTCCTGCATCGTCTTGAATTTCGGGTCGGTGGTCAGGATTACCGTTGGCTCAACAAAATAGCCGACGCTGTCGTCATAGCCCCCGCCGGCAAGGATCTCGGCCTCATCAGCCTCCCGGGCGAAATCGATATAGGATGTAATGCTCTGATAGGCTTTCCGGTCGATGACCGCTCCCATGAAATGTGAGAAATCGGCGACATCTCCGGTCTTGATTCTGCCCACTTCCGCAAGAAAGGCTTCTTTGAAATCCGGCCATACCGACTCCGGGATGTACATGCGTGAAGCAGCAGAGCATTTCTGCCCCTGGTATTCGTAAGCCCCTCGCAAGGCTCCGGTCACGACTTCCTCCAGGTTGGCGGATGAATGGACAAAGATAAAGTCCTTTCCGCCGGTTTCTCCGACAATGCGCGGATAACTGTGATAGGATTCCACGTTTTCGGCAATGCCCTTCCAAAGGTTATTGAACGTGCCTTCGGAGCCTGTGAACTGGATACCTGCAAAATGCGGGCTTTGCAGTACCGGATCACCTACCTCGGATCCAGAACCGGGCACAAAGTTTATGATACCGTCAGGAAGCCCGGCTTCCTGTAGCAGTTTCATGAAGTAGAAATTGGAGTAGACCGAACTTGAAGCGGGTTTCCACAGCACAACGTTGCCGCACATGGCCATGGATGTGGGCAAGTTGCCGGCTATGGCCGTGAAATTGAACGGTGTGACGGCGAACAGGAATCCTTCCAGGGGGCGGTATTCCACCCGGTTCCACATGCCGTCGGGTGAATGGGGCTGATCGGACATGACCCCGGTGAGATAGTATGCGTTGAAGCGGAGAAAGTCTGCCAGTTCGCCAACGGCTTCGATTTCGGCCTGATGCGGGGTTTTGGATTGGCCCAGCATCGTAGCAGCATTGATGGTATAACGCCAGGTTCCGGTGAGCAAATCGGCCGCCTTCAGGAAGATGGCGACACGTTCCTGCCACGGAGTGGCCGCCCATTCTGACCGGGCATCCAGGGCCGCTTCAATGGCCATGTCAACTTCCTTCTTTTTGGCCTTATGCTGCACGGCAAGCACGTGCTTGTGGTTATGGGGCATCACCACCTGGACTGTGTCATCGGTGCGGACTTCTTCCCCCCCGATGATCAGGGGTATTTCGATCTCCTGGGAGCCAAGCCGTTTGAGGGCAGCCTTCAGGCCTTCCCGTTCCGGGGTACCCGGTGCATAGGAGTTGTAAGATTCGTTTTTCGGACCGGGAACCATAAAGTTTGCCTGTGTCATGTCTGCTCCTGTTTAGTCTCCTGTTTGATTTTTAATTATTCACTGACAAAATAAGCGATTACTCGTGAAACATGCCAGCAAATCTGCCTTCCTTGTCCTTCATATCTATTCTTAGTCATTTCGTAAAGTGATATATTATATTTTTTGTAGTAATAAAAGCCCTTCCAATATTACTTCCATACAATTTTTTAACATTTTTTTGTTAAAATATTACTATGCATATCAGGTGAAGCAAAAAAGCGCTATTAGGAGGATGTTTCTCTGATTTTTCATTTAAAACAAAAATACTTACCCCCTGTTTAATCATCTAAAAAGCCCTTTCACATCAAAGTAGAAAACTGCGTTATGTTTATTCATTAGCTGATTATGAACGACAATACGGCAATTATGGTTATATTGGTTCACGTGAGTAAATAGATGCATTATGGTTTCAAACCATGTACACACTCACAATCCGGATATGATAAAATTCACTATGTAACATCTTTTTTTTATCACATCCAAATCAAGCAACAGGAGGTAGCAAACAATATGAAAACCAACTTTAACACAATCAAATACATTCTACTATTCTTGCTCATCATCAGTGCCGGAAGCGCAGCCCTGCTTACGGCCAAAGGTCCCCAAACAGACGGGACGCAAGAGGTGAAGCATCACACATCCTGGATTCTTTCGTACGGCGATGCGGATTTCATTTCAATGGAAATCAGCGAACTGGTCCACACCCTGTATACGGAAACTAGAGGTGATCGCAATCCTGAGGTGCTGCGACCGGTCATACTCCAACTCGAAGTTCACCTGAAGCGTACACATGAGCCGGTCCATCCGGTCATTGCTGACCTTCTCCGCGACTTGTCGGTCGAACACCCGGTCAACGACATCCGGTTGATGGCCTACAGCACCATGATGACGGCGCTTGAAAAAGAAGCCGGCGAGGACGGATCCAGCATCGGATTCGTCTCCCGTTGATAATTCAATATAACTTCACTCTTCAGATCACTTCACTTTTCAATATCTGGCGATCACACCATTGAACATTCAGAGACTGAAACAGAACAACCGGAGATCGAAGAAAACATCCAGAGATCTAAACAGAACATCCAGAGTGTAAAAACGATCATTCAGAGACTAGAATGATTTTTGGTGCTTCCAGTTACTCCATTTTGGCGCTTCCAGTTACTCGATGCAGATCATGCAGTTTACAATTACTGAAACTCCATTCCGGCCCGGATCGAACTGCCGACCTCACCAGGTAGATTAAAGCCGCATTTGATTTCGGGTTCCAAAGGTCATAATATGTCTTTGGAAGCGCTTTTAATACCATATATTATTTCACAAAACATCAAAACAGGAGGTTGACATGGTCGTTTATTTGGCTGACAAACTACCGGAGACAGCATTACAGGAACTGAGCAATATCGGTTGTACGGTCAGGAACGAGCCGGGGGCCAGCGCAGCCGATCTGGACAAAGGAATCGGCGACGCCATGGTGTTGATCGTGCGTTCCACGGTCGTGACAAAGCAGTGCATCAAAAACAGCCCCAATCTTACGCTGATCATCCGGGCAGGGGCCGGCGTGAACAACATCGACCAGAAAGCGGCCAGCCAATATGGTATTTTCGTCGCGAATTGTCCCGGACAGAACTCCATTGCCGTCGCCGAGCTTACAATGGGACTGATCCTTTCACTGGACCGGTTTATTCCCGACAATGTTTCGGATTTCCGCAAGGGCGTATGGAACAAAGCCGGTTATGGCAAAGCGGACGGCTTGTTCGGCAAAACCATGGGTGTTATCGGTATTGGCCAGATCGGTCAGCATGTAATCCGTCGCGCGCAGGCTTTCGGCATGCCGGTGGTAGCCTGGTCGCGGTCCCTGACTCCCGAAAAGGCCGAGCTTCTGGAAATCGAATATGCCTCCAGCGTGGAGGAAGTGGCCTCAAAATGTGATGTCCTGAGCGTGCATCTGGCCCTCAAACCCGAAACACGCGGGATCATCTCCGCCGAGGTGCTTTCGAAGCTTAAGGACGGGGCGTTCTTCATCAACACGGCACGGTCTGAAGTGGTGGATGAGGAGGCGTTGCACAATGAGCTGGTATCGGGCCGCATCAAGGCCGGACTCGATGTATTCAGTGAAGAGCCCGAGAAGAAAAAAGGCGAAGTCCAGAGCCGGTTCGGGGAACTGGACAACGTTTACATCACCCATCATATCGGTGCCAGTACCCAGCAGGCGCAAAAAGCCGTGGCCATGGATGCTGTGGACATCGTCCGCGGATACGTTCAGGAAGGCGTGGTCCGCAACTGGCTGAACCGTTGCGAGCAGACCGATGCCCCGTGGCAGCTCATCGTACGTCATTTCGACAAGCCCGGCGTGCTGGCCAATGTGCTTGCCGAACTCAAGGGAGCCGGCATCAATGCCCAGGAGATGGAAAACGTGATCTTTGACGGCAAGGAGACAGCCTGCTGTACGATTCAGCTGGATGTGCAGCCGGATGACTCCGTTGTCGAAGCCATCAATGAGCGGCACGATGAAGTGATCACGGCTGTGCTGGTCGCCACCAAATGATCAGCCCTGCCTGCTTTTCCGGGCCCAGGTATCCCTGAGGGTCATCGTACGGTTGTAGACCTGTCTGTCGCGGGTAGTGGTTTTATCCGGAAAGTAGTACCCCTTCCGCATAAACTGATAGTAATTGCCAGGAGCATCGCCGGCGATGGCAGGTTCGGCACAGGCGGCCGGGACCACTCTCAGGCTTTCCGTGTTTATATAATCGGTGAAGTCCCCCTCGTTTTTTATGGATTCTTCCAACGGATTCTCCACCGTGAACAAGCGGTCGTATTCGCAGACTTCGATTTTGTGTGCATGCGGGATGCTGACCCAGTGCAAGGTCCCTTTGGCCTTGATGCCCGATGTGTCACTGCCGCTTTTACTGTCGGGGTGATACCGGCAGCGAATTTCCGTCAGTTGTCCGTTTTCATCCTTGACGAAATCGTCACATGTGATGATAAAGGCACTCTTCAGGCGCACGCTGCGTCCGGGGCCCAGACGGAAGAATTTTTTCGGCGGATCTTCCATGAAATCCTCCCGCTCGATATAGAGCTCGCCTCCGAAAGGTATTTTTCGTGAGCCGGCTGACGCATCCTCAGGGTTGTTTTCACTCAGCAGCTCCTCTATCTGCCCTTCCGGCCAGTTTGTGATGACCAGTTTTACCGGATCGAACACCACCATGCGGCGCAGCGAGATCTTGTTGAGATGCTCGCGGGCGCAGAACTCCAGCAGAGATACGTCGATAACATTATCACGCTTGGCCACACCGATGCGGGTGCAGAAATCACGGATCGCTTCGGGCGTATAACCCCGGCGGCGCAGGCCAGAGATGGTCGGCATGCGGGGATCATCCCATCCATCTACGAATTTTTCTTCCACCAGACGCAGCAGACGGCGTTTGCTCATGATGGTGTAGGACATGTTTAGACGTGCAAATTCGTACTGGCGGGACGGAAACAGATCCAGCTTCTCAATCAACCAGTCATAGAGTTCACGGTGCGGCATGAACTCGAGCGTGCAGATGGAATGGGTAATCTCTTCGATGGCATCGCTTTGTCCGTGGGCCATGTCGTAGGTCGGATAGATGCACCATTTGTCGCCGGTGCGGTGATGCGGGGCATGCTTGATACGATAGATGACGGGATCCCGCATGAGCATGTTCGGAGAGCTCATGTCGATTTTGGCCCGCAGGGTGCGCGAGCCTTCGGGGAAATCGCCTTCCCGCATGCGGCGGAACAGGTCCTCGTTCTCCTCGGGAGCCCGGTCGCGGTACGGGCTGTTTGTGCCTGGACGTGTCGGCGTTCCCTTCATGGCCGCAATCTCCTCGGATGTGGAATCATCGACGTAGGCCAGCCCGTCTCGGATCAACCGGATGGCAAATTCGAAGAGCTGCTCAAAATAGTCGCTGGCATAGAGCTCCCGCGCCCATTCATAGCCCAGCCAGTGCACATCCTGCTTGATATTTTCGACATATTCGACCGTTTCGGTGACGGGATTGGTGTCGTCAAAGCGCAGGTTCGTCTCGCCGCCGTACTTTTCGGCCAAACCGAAGTTGAGCGTGATCGATTTGGCATGGCCGATATGCAGGTAGCCATTGGGTTCCGGCGGAAAACGGGTGAGCACCGATGAGTGCCTTCCCTCCTTCAGGTCCCTTTCGATGATTTCCTCGATAAAATTTTTGGGTGTGCTTTCCCCGGAAGGTGTGTGATCGGTCTCTGGCATGCTCGGTGCTCGTGTTTATCGGTACGTTAAGATATCTGTACGTTGGGTTATCGATATTTTTACTGCCAATGCTGCAAGTTACGGCAGAACAGGGTTGGATGAATCCCGGCAGGTCACCTGTTGGCCTGTGTTCGCCGGAAGATAGCCATTAAAAGAAAAAATTACATCCGGCACCTGCCATTGTCAGCGCTGTCGGGATGTGCGATTGCATAATTTTTATCCTGCAAATTGCTATTTTGGATGAGGTAGTGTGAATTTACAAAACATTACTTAACAAAAAATCTGTCTGAAATGGGGGCTATGAAAAAGATACTTGATATCACGTTAATAGGTATGGTCCTTATTCTGTTCGGCGGGATAGTATGTGCGCAGGACACGTTCGAGGAGTTTCAGTCCCAGCAACGCGAAGCATACGAGGAATTCGGCCAGATGGACCGCGAAGGCATGATCATGGACGAGCGGGCTTTCCAGGAATTCCAGGCCGAATACGAGGCAAAATTCCAGGCTTTCCGTGAGGAAATGGAGCAGAAGTGGGGTGATTTCCGCGAGCGGACGAAAAAAAACTGGACCGAATATTTGCACAACGGCACGGTCCGGTGGGATGTTGACTTTGAAGATGGTACGGTGGATGTGGAGGTTCTCGCCGAAGAGGGTGACACCGAGGAAACGCTGCGGGAAAAGATCCGGGAGGCGGTTGTTACCCTCGCGGGCAGCCGTGGCACCCGCAGCGAAATGCCCGATGATACCGAAGAGGTCATGGACGAGCCGATACTGGAAGACCAGCTTGATCTGGGTGATGCCGATGACATCCAGGAACTGGCCAACATTGTCTCCGAAGAAGCGAACGTCGAGGAACATAACAGCCAGCAGGTCAGGCGGATCATGCGTGTAAACCTGTCCCTTGTGCCCGATCACATTCGCACACGCGCCGAGAAATTCCAGCAATACCTGGCTAATAACACCGAACGGTACGATCAGGATCCGACACTTATCCTGGCCATCATCCACACCGAATCGTTTTTCAATCCAGTCGCACGATCGCACGCCAACGCGCTCGGTTTGATGCAAATCGTGCCGAACACGGCAGGCCGGGACGTCTACCGCAGGCTTCGAAACGAAGATGGAGTACCCAGTCCGGACTTGCTGTTCGACCCGGACAGCAATCTGCTTTTCGGATGCACATACTACGATATCATTTCCACGCAATATATTCGCGGCGTCAATTCGCCGGTGGTGCTGGAATATCTGGCCATCAGCGCCTACAATACCGGTGCCGGAAACGTGGCTCGGGCCTATACGGGGAATACGAACATCCGGCAGGCGGTCAGCGTGGCCAACGGGATGTCGGACCAGGAAAACTACGACCACCTTGTTGCCAGTCTGCCGTACGAGGAGACTCGTAATTACCTGCAGAAAGTAACCGAACGCCGTGACAACTATCGGGAGTGGCTTTTCAGCGAGTAAGAATAAGACTGCCTCCCTACCCCTGCCCGAGATCATTCCGAGTCGCTACGAGTTTGATGGCAAGCCTGGCGAATACGGTGCCCGGGAATGATCTGGCTGCTGCCGGCAGCTGGATTGGATATCTATAAAGCCTCAAAAAGTGGCTAAAGATGCATCCAGCGGACTTTTCACGGCATGTCCGCCGGTCTTCAGGACGTGTGTATAGATCATGGTGGTTTTCACATCGTTATGTCCCAAAAGCTCCTGCACGGTCCGGATGTCGTACCCGGCCTGGAGCAAATGCGTGGCAAACGAATGTCGGAGAGTGTGGGTGGAAACCCGTTTGGTGATGCCTGCAATGCGCACGGCCTGTCGCAACGCGCGATGAAGCGTTTCGCGGGTGACATGGAATCGTGCCATGCGTCCGGTTCTCACATCCCTACTGATTTTTCCTGATGGAAACAGATACTGCCAGCGCAGTTCTCTGGATGCGGAGGGAAGTTTTTTACGCAGCGCATAAGGAAGCGGCACCTCTCCAAAACCTTTCCGCAGATCATACTGATGAATTTTTTCCACCCGCCGTATCTGTTGATGGATTGCCCCAATCAGCGATTCCGGAAGGACGGTTGTCCTGTCCTTGCGTCCCTTGCCGTCCCTGACCGTGATCTGTTTGTAGTCCAGGTCCAGATCCTGCACGCGCAGGCGGATGCACTCTGAAACGCGCATCCCGCTGCCATACATTAATCTGAGTGGGAGCGCCGCTTTCCCGTGCACGATTTCAAACAGGCGTTTCACCTCCGCCACACTCAGCACAACGGGGATTCTGGTGCTCTTTTTTGACCATTGGACCTCATGAACGTAGAAATCCTTGTGACCGAGAACCTGTCTGTACAGGAACAAAATAGCGCACAGTGCCTGATTCTGGGTAGATGGGGATACATGCCTTTTATTCACCAGGAACGTCAGAAAAGATGTCACGTCCGATTCTTCAAGCTTTTCCGGATGGGTCTTATTATGGAAGAAGATGAAGTCCCTGACCCATTTGACGTAGTTTTTCTCCGTGTTGTAGCTGTATCCCTTCAGCCGGATCTCGTCCCTCAACCTTGGAATAAGCTTTTTTCGTTTTCTGTCGTGATTTTCCATGGCCATGCCCCTTATGCCCCTTATGCTGCTTTCATGATGCTGCTTTCATCAGAAACCGTTGCACCTGGAATGCTAATGTGCCTTGACATCTTTTCACATAAGACTACTTATACCCAAAAACCTTACACGACAAAAAACTCCTATCCAACAGCCCGAATATGGAAAAATCGTCGGCAGCCATGGTTTTGCTCACCCTTAAACCGAATTATATTGCACTTCAAATCCTTCTATGCTACATTCCATAAAGAGCTTTTTGCAGCTTATTAAATAGTTAGACCTCTTCCATCCCCGGCTTAATAACCCACAAATTTTTGACTTTCATCATCGATACTATTTTTACAGTGTTCACGTTTTTGTTAACTTCAAGGCATGAGACAAATTCAGTTCTACAAAACACACTCTGGAAAATCCCCAGTAGAAGAGTTTTTAGATGCTCTGAATGCCAAACAGGCCAAAAAGGTCTTGTGGGTTTTGAATTTAATCGAATCAACGAATAGAGTCCCCAGGGAATATTTTAAAAAACTCTCAGGAACTCATGACATCTGGGAAGTTCGCATACAATCCGGATCCAATATCTTTCGTTTACTCGGCTTTTTGTATGAAGGCAAAATCATCATCCTCACAAATGGATTTACTAAAAAGTCCCGGAAAACTCCGAAAAACGAAATCCTCATCGCCGAACAACGAAAAACAGATTTTCTAAGCCGTAAAGGAGATAACCAATGAGTGACTTGGAAGCATACATCGAAAAACGAAAAGCCAAAGATCCCAAATTTGCGGAGAACTTTGAGTCCGGTTATCAAAAGTTTAAAATCGGGGCAATGCTCAAATTGGCTCGTGAAGACTCCGGTTTAACACAGCAGCAACTCGCCGAACGACTCAATACCAAGAAATCTGCAATTTCAAGGATTGAAAATCATGCCGAAGACATTCGTTTGTCTACTCTTGAAAAGTATGCCCAGGCATTTGGAAAGACGTTACGTCTGGAACTCGAAGATTCAACAGAGGTCTAACACTCGCATCAACCGGGCGTGCATGAGGCTTGCGCTCAACTATTAATAAGTTGCCACGCCGGTTATGCGTGGGCCGTTATAGGTACCACCACTTCACAAATTCTATTTTTTTATGAATAAGATTGCCGACAAATTTTTAAGAGAGTTCGATCGCCTCACACTTTGCAAATCTTTAGATGACAGTTCAGATTTACTAGATATTTATAGCGAATGTATGTTTTCCATTTTGACTGAATTTCATGGAAAACCCGTAAAGTCGATTATAGATAGAGATGCGAATATAGTTTTCCAGATGATGTTTACTAAGACATTGTATTTGAAGAAAATTACATCTGGCATTTCTTTTGAATCCTTGTCGGGTAAGAGTATGAATAAAATCATTGATCCATCAATTCTTGCTGTAGCAATAAGAAAT
>JAWOCT010000109.1:0-64252 GCA_046483675.1 Cyclonatronaceae bacterium | reverse complement strand
CAATGAGATGCTTGTACGTGTAATGCCTGAAGCTTTCCGTCTGCGGGTCATAGACATTTACGTTTTCAGGAGAGCTGGCCACCCAGATCTGTCCCCGGCTGTCCTCGTAGATCGACTGAATCTGAAGCCCCCTGATGGAACCGGGGTCATTGGGATTGCTGTAAAAGCGAATGAATTCATACCCGTCAAATCTGGTCAATCCGTTAATGGAGCCGGTCCAGATATAACCGAATTGATCCTGCATGATACTGTAAACCTCCGGGGCCGGTAACCCGTCCAGCTCGGTGTAGCGGGTCAGGTTCGGGTGGATGGATTGCGCCGTTGCCGGATTCGCCGGATGTTGCATCATCAATGTCATCACAATCGCGGCAATCATGGCTGCGCGCCGGCCAGAGGCAGGTTTTTTCGTCATTTACGTGTTGTTTGGTTGAAGCTCGATGCTGAATGTGGAACCCTGCCCGGCACGAGAGTTCACCCTGAGTTCACCACCGTGGGCTTTGATAATGTCATGGGTGATGCTCAGCCCCAGTCCTGTTCCGGCCGTTCCTTTTTTTGTGGTGAAAAACGGCTGCAGGATTTTGTCCCTGATCTCATCGGGGATACCCGGACCGTTGTCCTCGATTTCGATGAGAATTCCGCCATTCTGTGCTCCGGCATTTCCGGCGCCGCTACCGGCAACCCGCCGGATCCGGACCGTGAGTCTAGGTGAATATGCTCCTGCCTTTCCACTTTCAACTTTCAACTTTTTACTTTCAACTTTCAACTTCCCACTTTCAACTTTCAACTTCCCACTTTCAACTTTCAACTTTTCACTCATAGCGTCAAACGCATTATTACACAGGTTCAAAATCACCCGTGAAAAATCCTCGGAAATGAGCGGCACCGTGCCAACTGACCCATCCAGTTGCAGGTCGATGTCCACCGCGATCGGCTTCCTTCCAGCACGCATTCCATGATAGGCGAGATTGACGTACTCTTTTACCAGACCGTTGAGATCGGTCGGTTCCATCTTCCCGGATCCGCCGCGTGAGTGCTGAAGCATCGATTTCACGATGCTGTCGGCACGCGACCCATGCTCATGGATCTTCTGCAGGTTGGTTTTGATACTGGTCAAACTTGCAGCGATCTCCTTCGTTTGCTCATTCTGCTTCAGCTTCGCCACCGCGTCAAAAATCTCAACCATGATTTCCAGACTCAGATCAGAGAAATTATTCACGAAATTGAGCGGGTTCTTGATCTCGTGGGCAATGCCGGCCGTCAGCTGACCCAGCGAGGCCAGTTTCTCCTGCTGGACCAGCTGCTCCTGCGCTGACTTCAGGTTTTCATGGGCAACTTCGAGAATGCGGTACGCTTTTTCGATTTCCCTGGCCTGCTCCAGCTCTTTTTCATGCGCCCGCTCCCGCACTCTCCGCAGCAGCCTCCTCCGCTGAAACCGGTCCGTGGCAAAAACCAGCCCAACAAACAGGAAAAAGTAGAAAATATAGGCCGGATAGGTTTTCCACCAGGGAGGGAGAATGGTGAACGGAATTGCTGCAGCGTATTCACTGTAGGGTCCGAACCGCGGTGCCGCCTGGACCTGGAAGGTATAGCTCCCCGGAGGCAGATTCGCCAGGAAAACCCGGCGCTGCGTCCCCACCAGGTTCCAGTCCTCATCGTAGCCTTCAATCCGGTAGCGGTACCGGGTGAATGCGGGATCCCTGTAGTTCATGCCCAGAAACGAAAAAGCCAGATTGTTGTCTGAACTTTCGATTTCAAAGTCGGAATGGCCACCATAAAGGGTCTTGTGGACCGTCTGACCCGCCGTCATTTCCGTAATGTGAATTTTACGGATGGGTTCTTCCTGCTGAAGCTCAAATGGATTGAAGCGGAGATAACCACCAGCACCGGCAAAGAGGATGTCACCATTGTTAAGCTCGCCGGGAACAACAAGTCGCCCGGCACGGATCCCCGGTTCCGTCTCGTAATACGTAATGCTCTGTGTGACCGGATCCAGTCTCATGATACCGGACTGGTTGTTCATCCACAGGTAACCGTCCGCATCCTCCTGGATGATACCACTGCTCTCATTGATGATCCCGCTGTCCGACTGGAACATGAGCTCCGTTTCTCCGGTGAGATGGTTCTGCTTGAAGATACCCCTGTTAAGCCGCAACCAGACCACTCCGGGCTCATGGGAGGATACAGTGGGTCGGTTATTCTGTATGGCGTTCTCCGGCAGGCGGATATCCACCTTCGTAAAAGTCCGTGTAACCGGATGAAAAATGAAGTTTTCCGCAATCAACTCAATATTACCTCCAAAATGGACCACCTGAAGCAGGTGATTACCGTCACGGTCCCGACCCATCAGTGAGGCCTGAACCGTCGATTCAATGGTTTCATCGGTTGGAATAGTAATCACGCTGGGTTCAAATGTTCGTTTGTCAATATGTATGATCTCACCGGAAAAATTGGTGAAATAATAGCCGGTGGAATCACTCATACTCAGATGTCCAAGGCCCAGACTGTCGACCTGAGTGACATCAGTGAACCTGCCTGTGCCGGCATCAAAACGATAGATCCTGTTGCCATTGCCGGATACCACCAGCATAACTCCCTCTTCCTCATCAATGACGGCATTGCTCAGGCCGTTGTCCTCCGGAAGGCCGGGATCCAGCGGATAGGTGACGGCCGGGTTGTCTCCGGCCGGATGATAGACCAGTCCGTCAGGTGTTGGAAACCAGAGGTTCCCTTCTGAATCTTCAACGAATTCATTAAGCTGATTGGCGGGATGATCCGCAGCAAACTCCTCCGTTGCCCGCCGGTATGTGTATGTCCATGACTGGGTATACATGACACTGATACCGAGAAAGTGATATCCAAACCACGTATTCTGCTGATTATCCATAAACACATAGTGGATATCATCCTCATGGACGCTGTTTTCATTGCCGGGATCGTGCCGAAAGATGACGGCATCTCCGGTGTCCATATTCCACCGTATAGCACCCAAAAGACCGGTTCCCAACCAGATATTGCCATTCGCATCTTCCGTGATGGACTGGAAATTTGCTGCAGCCAGTTCTTCCCGGTCATAAGGGCCCAACTCCGTAACAACTTGCGGTGCGTCCTCCCCCTGCCGCCAGGTTGCCAGTCCGGTTGTGGATGCTACGATCAACAATCCGTTCGAGGCCTGGTGCATCACCCAGATGCTGCCTCTCAGCACCGTTTCCACATCGTCATCAAACGGACCGATAGCTTCGAACTCCCTGGTTTCCAGGTTGAATTTGTGGAAATATTCATTGGAACTCAGCCACAAGGTGTTGCGGCCATCATGTACAATGGAAGTGAAACCCGAAAACTGCTCCGGTTCCAATGCCTCTGGAAGCGCATGAAAATGGACCGCGGCAGTATCGGCGAGTAGTCCATGATGTGGCAGGTGATACAACCCCTCCCGGGCGGCCACCCATGCATCTCCGTTCTCCATGACGTGGATTCCTCTTGCAAAACGGATCTCCGGTACGGAGCCGGGCAAATGAACACGCCGGAAAACCTCTGTGGAAGGATCGAAAATATCCAGGGCTGCATTGCTGCCGACGAGGAATGTGCCGGAATCCAGTTCCCGGGCAAAAAAAACACCCATACCGGAAATGGATACGGGATTATTGGGATCCGGCTGATAATTTATGAAGCTGTAGCCGTCATATTTGCTTAGTCCGGCACTGGTGGCTGTCCAGATGAAACCGTGACGGTCCTGCATCATGCTCCAGACATACCCGGACGGCATACCGTCTCTTGTGGTCAAATGGCGGTAGGTATGCCTCTGGGCTATAAGGTCACCTGCAAATATCGATGCCATGAGGAGCATGAAAACGATACCCGTCGACATCTTTTTTATGGATTCTGCAGATATCATAGTGGTCTTGAGGCATGTACTGGATAAAACAACCAGAATGCTGATTATACAAAGGATAGATGTAAATATCTACAAGCCATTTATTTAATTCTAAAATGAATAAATCGCCTCGAACCCCGTGTGATGCAAAAAAAAAAGCCGCCCGAATTGACTTCAGACGGCTATTCACATTAGTTGATACTGATTGCGGCACCCGGATTCCAACATCCGGAATTTTACCCCTCACCGTACTCCAGCACACGGGAATACAGGTACCAGGATTCCACAATCGGTACTCAGAAATTTAGGTTCATCTACCGCAACTGCATTAACTGATCTCTTTGATCACTTTTTCCACTCGCTCCGCAATTTCGTTGTTCTCCTTCATGAGTCCGGTCACGAACTTGTTTTCGTCGAGCTCGCCGCGCACCGCCCGGAAATCCTCCTCCGGCTCGCCGAACACGCCGTAGCCGATCTGTGCGGTCGGATCGAACTCCTTCTTCGCGTCGTGGTAGATCATGTTGTTGAACTTCACGGCCTGGTCGCGGCCCTCGGCGAGTACGTTGCCGATCAGCTCCGCATCCCACTCGTCCACCGGTTTGCCGTGCCACTTCTCGATCAGCGCCGCACAATGCGCCCAGGCGTATTCGTCATAGGCCCGGTGCAGGTCGGCCAGCGCCTTCTCCAGATCCTGAGGCTTCCAGTACATGTCCGAGGCGATGTCACCCAGTAGCTTTTCATAGGCCGTAGCAGGCACCAGCATGCCGGCCACATCCAGCCACTTATCATGCTTCTTCGAGGAATCGTACTGCAGCGACGGGATCAGTTTTTTCACCTTTGACGGCAGGGCCAGCCCTTCGAGCCGCCTGATGAGGCCCTGGCCCATATAGATCTTGACCGCCATCTCGTAATAGCGGGCACAGGTCTTGAGCAGCAACCGCTTGATATGGATACCCTTGTGGTGTACCATATCCTGCTTTTTCGAGGCCCCTTCGCGCAGCTGCCGCATCAGCTCCATAGCCGAGAGCACCTTGTCGATGATGTACGGGGTGAACAGCCCGAAACGGATGAGATCGTACTGCACGGTGCCCTTGCGCCGGTCGCGCGCCGCCCATTTTTCACTGTCGCGCCGCGTACCCACGGTGAACAGGTTCATGGCCGGAGTCACCACTGTCTTGCCGTCCATCTCGTTGATGTACGAAAACGGGAAATCGGAGGCATCGAACGAATTGGGATGCTTGCCGATGACCGCCGTGTAAGCCCCGATGTGCGACGGCCAGCCCATATAGCTGAACGAACCGGTCTTAACTCCGCGCTCCAGGATGCCCTGGTGAAGCGGACCCAGCTTATACATGTGGTTGCTCTGGTTGGTGCCGCTGCCCACGTTGATGAACGAGCACATTCCGGCGATCAGCAGGGACGATTTGTGATGCGACACCGTATAGGGTCCGGCGAACAGGCTTACCGCCTCGCCGTGGAACCCCTCGCTATTGGCGAAGAAGACGCTTTCCTCGGCGGAAAACTGCTTGCCTATCTGCACGCCCTGTCCCACAAAGCAGTTTTTCAACAGCGCCCCGGTGTCGATCGTCGAGCCCGACTGGATGATCACATTGCGGGCGATCACCCCGGCCCCGACCTGTACCGGCGCCTCCTTGCTGCTCACCAGCGACACCTCTTCCAAGTGCCGGGCATTGCTCACACGGGCATACGGTCCCACATATATGTTGCGAAGCACGCCGCTGTCGCGTACCTCGGCCCCGCGTCCGATGACCCCGCAGTCGGCCTTGCGGCCCTCGGCATACTTGCGGATCATCGTCTGCAGATTCGCGATCACCTGCGGGTCGTGCCGACTGGTGGCCATGATCGCCGCCACCTGGGCCGTCATGCGGTCGTACATCATCACTTCACGTCCGCCCGCCTCGTTGAGCACCGAGATCTCGGTGCCGTTGCCGAAGGCGGTCTCGCGCGACACGGCAATGGTCCCGACATTGCGGACCACCGCCCCCTCTTCCACCTTGTAGCGTGAGAGGAACTGCACCGAGGCGATGAACGCGTTGTCCTCGACCACCGCATCGCGCAGCGTTGAATTGTAGATGCCGCAGCGCACCGACTCGCCTTCCTCCAGGTCGATGCTGCCGTCGAACACACCAAGCTTGTTCCGTCCGGAAAAATAGACGTTGCGGATCCGGTCGGACTGGAATCCATCTGAAACCAGCACGTGGTCCCAGTTTTCGGCTAAACAGCCATTCTCCTTGAGGATGGCCAGCTCGTCGTTCTTCAGGTTTCTGTAGGTCATATCACACCCCCGGCAGCCTGGCCAGCGCTTCACTTTCGATGTCCTTGAAATACTTCACGGTGCCGACCTTGAGCTCCATGGTCGCTTCTTCGTCGCAAACCACGAGCCCGTGCGGATGCAGCTGCAGCATGGACGAGGTCCACATGTGGTTCACACCTTCCTCGATCATCATGCGCGTGGCGCGGGCCTTCTTGATGCCGCTCACCAGGATGATCACTTCATGGGCGTCCATCACCGTACCCACGCCGACCGTCAGCGCGATCTTGGGCACTTTTTCCACTTTGCCGTCAAAGAAGCGTGCATTGGCCACGCGGGTGTCGTAGGTCAGGGTCTTGACGCGCGTGCGCGACGAAAGCGACGATCCGGGTTCGTTAAACGCGATGTGCCCGTCCTCGCCGATGCCGCCGAGGAACAGGTCAATGCCGCCGGCTTTCTTGATCTTCTGCTCATACTCCCAGCACTCCTGCTGCAGGTCCTTCGCATTGCCGTTGGGAATGTTGATCTGGGCGGCCGGGATGTCCACATGCTTGAACAGGTTCTCATGCATGAAGTAGTGGTAGCTTTGCGGATGGTCCTCCGGCAGGCCCACGTATTCGTCCATGTTGAAGGTGACCACGTGCTTGAACGACACCTTGCCTTCCTTGTGGAGCTTCACCAGTTCCCGGTAGACCCCCAGGGGGGAGGATCCGGTGGGCAGCCCCAGCACATACGGGTTGTCGGCCGTAGGTTCGGCTTTTTTGATTTTGTGTGCCACGTAATAGGCGACCCACTTGCTCATGCCATCAATGTCATCAAAAATAAGATTTCTCATAACTGTGCTTCCTTTACTTTCGGGTGATTGAAATGTTTGAGTGAAAAGTTGGATTTCCCTGTCATAAAATGATCCTGGCATCGGCGACGAAACTGCCTTCGCCGTCCTCCAGCACAATGAGCGGATTGATATCCAGCTCCTTGATCTGCGGACAGTCCTCGGCGAGCTGAGAGAGCCGCCGCAGGCAGTCCCTGACCGAATCCATGTCCCTCGGAGTGCGTCCGCGCAGCCCGGTGAACAGCGGCGATGCCTTCAACCCGGTCACCATCCGGTCCACCGTCTTCGGATCGACCGGCGCCACACCGAAACTTACGTCTTTTAGCAGCTCAACGAAAATGCCGCCGAAGCCGAACATCACGACCGGACCGAATGTCGGGTCCCGCTTGATGCCCAGGATCACCTCTTCGCCCTTCGGGATCATCTTGCGGATGAGAAAGCCCTTGATCTTCGCATCCGGCTGCGCTTTTTTGATCCGTTCCAGCATGGCCTCGCACTCGCGGCCCACCGCTTCCGGCGAATCCACATCCAGCACCACGCCTTCCACATCCGATTTGTGGATGATGTCGTCGGAGACAATTTTGATCACGACCGGGTAGCCGACCTGTGCGGCCGCCTTGACCGCCTCTTCCGGAGTGCCCGCCACGGCGCTTTCATAGACCGGGAGCCCGTAGGCCTTGAGCACTTTTGCGGCCTGATCTTCCGGCAGCCAGCTCTGTCCGATATCGGCCGCCTGATCCAGGATCAGTTGCGCCGCCTCCTTGTCCACATCTTCTAGCGGGGCATACGGTTCGGGTTTTTCGTCCGGCTCCTGACGGAACGCGCTGGTGACGGCAAACGCATCACACATCGACTCGGGCAGGACATAGTGCGGGATATGGTGTTTCTGGAGGATATTAATGCCCGCCGCCACATCGGCCTCGCCCATGAAGGAGGTATAGATGGGCTTGTCGTGCTTCTCCGCCACCACGCAGAGCTGCTCGGCGATGCTCTCGATTTCCGTCATCGACTGCGGGGTTAGGATCACGAACACGCCGTCGACATTGGGATCCTCGAGCACGGCACTCACGGCCCAGTCGTACCGGTCGGCGCGCGCATCCCCGATCACGTCGATCGGGTTCTTGATGTTGGCCGTGGCAGGCAGTTTTTTCTTGAGGAATTTGGTGGTTTCGGGCTCAAACCGGGCAATTTCCAGGCCCATGTCCACCGCCGCATCGGTGGTGAGCACACCGGGTCCGCCGGCATTGGTGACAATCGCGACCCGCTTGCTTTTCGGCAGCGGCTGATAGGTGAAGGCGATGGCCCGGTTGAACATCTCCTCGATCGTCCGGCACCGGATGATACCGGCCTGCCGCATTGCGGCGTCGCAGATATCGTCACTGCCGGCCAGCGAGCCGGTATGGGAGGATGCGGCCTGAGCCCCTTCCTCGGAACGGCCCGATTTAAGGGCCAGGACGGGCTTGCCCGCTTCGATGACCGCGCGGGCGGCTTCCATCAGCTCCGCGCCATTGCGGATCTCTTCCAGATAGAGCAGCACGACCTTCGTCTTCGGGTCGTCTTTCAGGTAGTGCAGCAATTCAACTTCGCCGATTTGCGCCTTGTTTCCGGTGCTTACGAACTTCGAAAAACCGATGTGCTTGGCCCGGGCATAGTCCAGCACGGCCGTACACAGCGCTCCGCTCTGCGACAGGAACCCGATGCTGCCCTCTTCGGGCATCTGCCGTGCGAAAGAGGCGTTGAGCATCACCTCCGGATCGGTGTTGATGACCCCGAGGCAGTTCGGACCAATGAACGAGATGTCGTACTTTTCAGCAATCTCCAGCATCTTCTGCTCCCGTTCGATGCCTTTTCCCCCCACCTCGCGGAAGCCCGCCGAGATGACGATCGCGCTTTTAATGCCTTTCTGCCCGCATTGCTCCAGGGCCAGGTGCATCACCGAGCTCGGGAACACGACCACGGCCATGTCCACCGGATCCTCGATATCTACAACGTACTTGTACGCCTTGACCGCCCCGATGCTTTTCTCGCCGGGACTCACCGGATACAGAATGCCCCGGAATTCCGTTTTAATGAGATTTTCAAATATATCACTGGGCACCGTCCCTCTTACATTGTTGGCTCCCAGTACTGCTATGGATTTTGGATGAAAAAGCGCTTCCACGTCCTTGATCCTTTCAGCGAAATCCTTATTCATGCTACGCTCCTACTGTTTTATTTAAAGAATGGATCCGGAATGACCCCAATCATTACATCCCGGTTTTATTGATGTGATGGATTGTTGCAGAATGCCAATTTTTTGTGTGCTGCAACGCCGGGTTGCCAGACGGCCCGGGTGGCTTTAACGATCCGGATGGCACTGGCGACCAATGTTTCAAGCCTTTTCGGCGCCATCGCATGTTTCGCGGTATCAACTGCTTCCGGCGGTTTGGACACCAACCAGCGTTTCATATCCTTCCGGCGGCATTTCATGACTATTTGCGGCAGCGATATCCGGCGAGACTGCATGACATGCATCATCAGCGGTCTCCGGGGCAGCGACGGTACCTGCGGCACCGGCACGGGCGGCATCCCGCGACCTACTTCAGATAGCTGGATATGAACTCCACAGCGTGCGATACCGTCTGGATATCAAGGGCTTTCTCCTCGTCCATCTCGATATCGAACTCCTCTTCAAAGGCGGCCACCAGCTCCATGCTCTGCATGGAATCGGCGCCGAGATCGAATATGAAGTTGGCATCATCCGAAATATCGTCTTCACTGATTTCGAGTACCCGTGCTATTACCTTTTTAACGCGTTCTTGTACATCATTCTGCATAATATTCCTCCCTGTAAGGATATGAGGGTGTAATGGTAAACGTTGGGTTCCTGCCCCATCCCTGTAACGTTCGGGCAGGTGTGCTGCATCGTCCTGCAGAACCAGGACGAATAAGGTACTGATGTTGCGAACTACCGTATCAATAATATTTTCGGTGGCTGTCGCGCACATTTAGCATACCTTTTTTTTACATTAATTGCAACGATGCCGTAACCGCGGACATGACGCGTTTCGCGGAAGCGCCATCAAACCGCAACAACGACAACGGCCCGTTCGGGACCATGCGATTCCCGTCCGTGGCCGACACCTGCATAAAGGACCGCAACCATGAGCAAAACCCGGAAAAAAACATCTGTCGTCATTGCAGACGGCTGCCGAATCCCTTTTCAGCAACCCGGAACCGGCTACCGCCACTTTCGTGCACATGACCTGGCCCGCTTTGCACTGCGCGGACTGCTGGACCGTACCGGAATCGATCCGGGCCGGGTGGACCAGGTTGTCCTGGGCAACGTGATCCAGGATCCGGAGACATCCAATGTCGCCCGCGAGGCGGCCCTGGGCGCCGGATTGCCCGCCACCGTTCCGGCCCACACGGTGAGCATGTCCAGCCTGTCCTCAAACCGTGCGATCATTGACGGGGCGGAGGCGATCCTGTCCGGCCGGGCCGATGCGGTCATCGCCGGCGGCACCGAGTCGGTATCGACGTACCTGGACAGCCATCCGCGCGACAAGCGCCGCGGCCTGCCGTTCGCCAGGGAATACAGCACCGGCGAGGTCATGGGTGAGCATGCCGACCGGATGGCCTCCCTGTTCGATGTCGATCGGGAAGCACAGGATGCCTACACGGTGCGCTCCCACCAGAGTGCCGTCCGGGCCGGCAACCAGGGATGGACAAGCAGGGAGATCGTCCCGGTGACCGGTCCGCCCGATTTCGTGCCGATCGAGCATGACAACCTGGTGCGGGCCGACTGCACCCCGGAGAACCTGGCCGTGCAGAAACCGGTATTCGACCCCAAATTCGGGACCGTGACCGCCGTTAATGCGTCTCCCCATGCCGACGGGGCCGCTGCTGTCCTGCTCATGCGCGAGTCTGTGGCGGAGGAACTTGGAATTTTGCCGCTTGCGCGGTTGGTGTCATGGTCATGGACGGCCGCCGATCCCGGAGAGTCCATGCTGCTCGGCCAAGGCTACGCCATCCCCGCATTGCTAGCCCAAACACGCATCAGGGAGGCTGATATCGACGTCTTTGAATTGCATGAAGCGTTTGCCGCACAGGTACTCGCCGTGCTGAAAGCCCTGGCCCTTGATACCCTGCCGGCAACCGGTTCTGCCGGATCGCCGACCGGTTCTGCCGGATCGCCGGCCAATTCCACGGGATCGCCGGCCAATTCCACGGGATCGCCGGCCAATTCCACCCGACCTTCAGCCGGTTCTCAGAGATCGGCGGACGGAAGCGTCTCCATCCCGCTGAGGAAGATCAACACCCAGGGCGGCTCACTGGCGCTGGGTGAAGCCTTCGGCGCGACCGGCGCCCGGCTGGTGACCACGGCCGTCCACCGGCTCAAGCACGAACAGGGTACGCTGGCGCTGGTAGCAAGCGCCGGGGTGGGCGGACTCGGACACGCGCTGCTGCTGGAATCCCCGGAGAGGCCCGCTTCCGGCAATAAATCCGCCTCGCGCAAGAGCAGCACGGGCCGCAAGAAAAGCTCTTCGGGCAAATCGGCTTCCACATCCTCGACATCCACCACAAAAACCTCATCCACCGGGAAATCGCAAACCAAGTCCAGAACAAAATGAGCATACTGAACCTGACCGTTGAAAGCGGTATCGCCATACTGACCATCGATCAGCCCAGGAGTGCCACCAACCGCATCAGCCGTAGTCTGATGTCAGAGTTCCGCGAGACGCTGGACGAGCTGGAGGAGCGCCCCGGTCTCCGTGCGGTAATCCTGCACAGCACAAAAAAGGACAGCTTCATCGCCGGGGCCGACATCCGGCTTTTCCTGGGATTCAGGACCAAAGAAGATGCCCTGTCATTCAGTCACGAGGGCAACCGGCTGCTGACCCGGCTTCAGGCACTGCCCGTGCCGGTCATCGCAGCACTCCACGGTGCTGCGCATGGGGGCGGACTAGAAGTGGCACTGGCGTGTCATTACCGCATTGCGACCGACCATCCTTCCACCCGGCTGTCCCTCCCGGAGGTAACGCTCGGGTTGTGTCCAGCCGCCGGCGGGTCGCAGCGGCTCCCGGCGCTTATCGGCGTCTCCAGGGCTCTTTCGCTGCTTCTGTCGGGACGCGCGGTCACGGCCCGTGAGGCGCTCGACATCGGCCTGGTCGACGATCTGGTGCCGAAAAGCGGACTGTTGCAGGCGGCCCGGACCATGGCCGCGAAACTGGCCGGCAAAAGCGGCCGGTCAGATGGGCAATCAGGGGAGCACCCTTTCCAAAGAGTCCGCCGGACGCCGTTTGGCGCGGCGATTTCCAGGGCCGGTTCAGGCGGGATGCAGCTTGCCCGGACACCGTTCTCACTGCTCGGCCGGGCGACCCGCACGATCACGGGCAACGTAGCCGCGCTGCAGCCGGCCTTCCTCCAGGCCGAAAAAGAGACCCGGGCGCGCACCCGCGGAATTTATCCCTCCCCCCAGGCCGTCATCGAATGCGTCAAATACGGGGTAAAAAACGGACTGGAAGCCGGACTCGAATTCGAATCGCGCATGTTCGCCGAACTGGCCATGACACCGGAGAGCCGGGAACTGCTGCATGCCTTCCTGGCCCGTCTGTCCGCCCGCAAAAACCCCTCGCGCACCACCCCGCGGCCCGTCGGGCACATCGGGGTCCTGGGGACCGGCCTCATGGGCTCGGGCATCGCTTCACTGAGCCTGCGCAATGGGTTCCGGGTGACGGTTCGGGACCGTGACTACACCTCGGCCGGACGTGCCAAACAGGCTGCCTGGGAAGAGCTTCAGATCATGGTGGACCGCAAGGCCATGCTACCTTTCGAGCGGGACCGCATCCTCACAAATCTGCGGCTTACGGACGATTATGCCGATTATTCAGACCTTCCACTGGTGATCGAAGCGGTTGTCGAGGACCTGTCGGTGAAGCACGCTGTGTTGAAGGAGGCCGAATCGGTGATGTCGGACGAGGCCATCTTTGCCACCAACACTTCGGCCATCCCCATCGCGGAAATCGCCAAACCCGCGAGCCGCCCCGAGCGTGTGATCGGCATGCATTACTTTTCACCCGCCCGCAAAATGCCGCTGGTGGAGATCATCCGCGGCAAATCCACTTCAGAGGATGTGGTGTCGACCGCCTGCGACGTGGCCATCCGCCAGGGCAAGCACGTCATCGTAGTCGGCGATGCGCCCGGCTTCTACGTGACGCGCATCGTGGTGCCGATGATCAACGAGGCCATGCTGCTCATCGAGGAAGGGGCCGATATCCGCATTGTGGATACCGCAGTGAAGAATTTCGGGTTCCCTGTGGGCCCGGTCACCCTGACCGATGAGGTGGGTATCGATGTGGTCTCCCATGTGATGGAGGTGATGACGCCCCTGTTCAGGAAACGCGGCGGACGCATGACACAGTCCATACACCGGCTCTACGAAAACGGGTTCTCGGGGCGGAAGAACCGGCGCGGCTTTTATGAACACGGCCGGCGCCGAGATAACAAAATGGTCAATGACGAGGTCTACACGTTCTTCGGCGGGAATAAGCGGCGCGATTTCGGGCTCACCGAGATCATGGAGCGCATCGTACTGGTGATGATCAACGAGGCGCTGCACTGCCTGCAGGACGGCATCATCGACCAGCCGCGTACCGGTGACATCGGCGCCATGCTCGGCATGGGCTTCCCGGCGTTCCGGGGCGGGCCGTTCCGCTACCTGGATGCGATCGGTCCCCGCAAAGTCATGGACCGCATGAAATACCGTCAGAAACAGCACGGCATCCGTTTCCAGCCGGCACGCATCCTGGGGGATCACGTTCGCGACAACAAGCCGTTTCATCCGTAGTCGCACCAGATGCACCCGCATGCTTTGCAGTCGCCGTGTAAAACCGTATATTCAGGTTTGTTTGCACGAATTCGGCAGAACAACCTGTTTTTCATATTTATTCTGTATTACACACTGGATTACATAACCATAACGCTGTAACGATTTCTCATGAGCACATTATTCCTGCTTTTCCTCACCGATCCCGAGGGCGGCGGCAGTGGCTTCACCAGCCTTATCTTCCTTGCCGCCATTTTCCTGGTCTTCTACCTGTTTATCATCCGTCCGCAATCCAAAAAGCAGAAAGAGATACAGAACAAGGTCTCCGAGATGAAAAAAGGTGACAAGGTGGTCACTTCCGGCGGTGTGATCGGCATTGTAGCGTCCATCGAGGACGACTCCATCATGATGGAGATCGACAAGGACGTCAAAGTCAAGTTGCTCAAAAACGCCATTGTGGATGTAAATCCGAAAAAGTAAGTCCACAAGAACGGGCCTGGGCAAGCCGTTATCTTCCATCCATGTCAGCAGAAAAGAAATCCCCCTTTGATTCGATTGAATCGGCCATTGAGGATATACGTGCCGGAAAGATGGTGATCGTCGTCGATGACGAGGATCGCGAGAACGAAGGCGATTTCCTGATGGCGGCCGAAAAGGTCACCCCGGACCATATCAATATGATGGTGACCCACGGGCGTGGACTGGTCTGTGTGCCGCTGACGCGCCAGCGCGCCTACGAGCTGAGTCTGGAACCCATGGTCATCAACAACACCGATGCCATGGAAACGGCCTTCACCGTATCGGTCGACTACCGCCAGGGCACCACGACCGGCATCTCTGCTTCCGACCGCGCACGGACCATCAAGGCCCTTATCGATCCGGAATCCAAACCGCACGATTTCCGCCGTCCCGGCCATATTTTCCCGCTCATCGCGCGTGAAGGCGGCGTGCTTCGCCGGGCCGGACACACCGAGGCCGCAATCGACCTTTCGCGCCTGGCCGGCTTGCAGACCGGCGGCGTGATCTGCGAGATCATGAACGACGACGGCACCATGGCCCGGCTCGACAACCTCATCGCCGTCGCCCGCCGTTTCGGTCTCAAGCTGATCACCATCAACGCCCTGATCAGCTATCGCATGAAAAACGAGAGCCTGGTCCGCGAGGCGATCGACATCAAGATGCCGACGATCTACGGGGATTTCCGGCTCCACGCATTCGAGGAAAAACTCACGGGAGCGGTCCACCTGGCCCTGGTCAAGGGTACATGGGCCGAGGACGAGCCGGTGCTCGTACGGGTGCATTCCCTGTGCATGACCGGGGACGTATTCGGATCCAAGCGGTGCGACTGCGGCGAGCAGCTTCACACCGCCCTGCGCATGGTGGAAGACGAAGGGGCCGGCGTGGTCCTGTACATGAACCAGGAAGGACGCGGCATCGGGCTCATCAACAAATTGCGCGCCTATAAATTGCAGGAAGAGGGGATGGATACCATCGAGGCCAACGAGGCGCTCGGCTTCAAATCCGACCTGCGCGATTACGGTATCGGGGCGCAGATGCTCCGGTCACTGGACGTCCGCAAGATGCGGCTCATGACCAACAACCCCGCCAAACGGGTCGGCCTGGTGGGATACGGACTTGAAATCGTCGAGCGGGTGCCCATCGAGACCGAAAGCTATCCCGAAAACCTGAAATACCTGCGCACCAAACGCGACCGGATGGGTCACGACCTGCACAACATCGATCCGCACGACCAGCTCGACATGCTCAAGAGCATCCTGCATTAAACGGGGCGGCATCAAAAATCCAGTCCCGTTACATCTACAAGCATCTCTTCCAGCCGCTTCCGTTGCCTTTCGTCCATGCGTTCGAGCCCCTGCAAACTGACAAAACGCACTTCCTGCCGTTCGATTTTACGGATCTTGCGCTCCAGCCTCCGGCGTGGATCCATCTCGCCATGCACCATCAGCACGTCATCCGGTTTCCGGATGACGGCCTCACTCCGATCCATTTTGAGGTGGTAACCCAGGTAAATAGCCGAAAACTGCGCCGTGTCACGAAAACGGTACTGGATATTCCGCTCGAACAACTCCTGATTCTCATTGAAAAATGATTGCAGGACCGGTTTGTGGACGGGGTGCGGTACATGTTCCACCCGGAAGTAGGTGCGGGTGAACCCGGCCAGCTGTGCCGAACGGATCTGCAAAAGCAGGTGCATGGTGCGCGTGATGCCCAGCACTGCCTTGGCCAGATAGTTGACCATCAGGTTCACAAACAGTCTGAAGTGCCCGTAGGAAGCCATCCGTTGCCAGCGCCCGCGGGCCACCACCGACTCCCCGTGGAAAAAATCCCCGGGCTGGACCGGTGCCGTAAGCACAAAATCGTCGTTGAAGTAGATGAACCGGTCCGCCAGGCCCGGAATGCGCCATAACGCGGTTTCGATGGTGCGGCTGTTGAAAGTGGGCAGCGCCCACTCATGACCGGCAAATATCTCCGAGTGGTTCACCAGCCTGACCCGTTGCCGCCGCTGCACTTCCGGGGTCAGAAATGCAGGAACCTGCTCGTCGGTAACCAGATAGATATTCCGTATCCACGGAGCGAATTTCCGAATGGAGGCAATACAGAAGCGCAACTCTCCATTGTCAAGAAACCGCGTGTCATCGATCCGCACCAGGGAGAGCGGACTCCTGTCGGGCACATCTTTGTCCATCGCACGCATGCGCTTTTTTTGATGCACCGGATCTTTGCCGTCCACCCAGGTGATCACGGCGTCAATACTGTCTTTATTATCCGATTCGTCATTCATATCTGTAGTGCATATCTGTACCGGCCAGCACCGGTTTGATCAGCACGAACCTGGTTTAACCCGGCGGCCGATCCGGCGACACTCCGACGGGCCCCATCCGGAACGGGATGCCTTGAAAAAAACGCTTATCGCGCAGATTTTGTCCCGAGCATCGTTTCCAGCCCTTTCCAGGCCAGGTCGGCACATCCGATGCGCATCGGATAGGCCCTCACCTCGCCCAGGGCTCGCATTTCCTCTGTAATTCCGTTTTCCGGCTCATCCGCGGCCCCGTCCGCTCCCTGCAACCAGGCACGGAACTGCCGGACATCCTTCAAAAGTTCATCGCGGTTCCGCCCGGCGGCAAACCGGCACATGACCGATGCCGATGCCAGGCAGTACATACAGCCCTGCCCTTCAAAACGGATATCCTCCAGACGGGTGCCCGACAGCCGCGCGGTCAGGAAAAGCCGGTCGCCGCATTTGCGGTTATGGACCTCGCCGCGCAGATCGGCTCCATCCACTACACCCTGGCAACGGGGATTCCGGTAATGGTCGATCAGTATGGATGTCCCGGATTGCATAGGTCTTTTTCGGTTGGATGGGTCTTGCGCCCGGCACCCGGATCGGTCTGCCCCAGGCCTTTCCGCCCGATTTAACTGTCCTCCTTCCGGTGCTCCTGCCGGGACACCTGTCCATGCTTCTGCCGGTTTGCCTGCCCGTCCTTCTTCCGTTGCTCCCCGCTGTCTGATTGAGGAGCCGGCTGATTGGCCGGATCTCTGTCGAACCGGTTATCCGTTTGATCACCCGGTTCACTTTGATCACCCGGTCCACTTTGATCACCCGGTTCACTGTCCGGCTGGACAGAAGTACTGTTGTCCGAATCAACGCCATATTCCGGCATCAGTTTCTTGTAAAACACGATGAGGGTGATGATGGACACGGAAATCGCCATATCGGCGACATTGAAAATGTAAGGGAAAACGTCAAAATCCCCGATCCTGAGCTTGAAATGGATGAAATCAACCACGTGTCCGTCCAGCAGCCCTCCATAGTTGCCGATATAGCCCATGAAGAAGCGGTCGGTGATATTGCCCAGGGCCCCGCCCACGATGAGCCCCATGCAGACCATATAGCCACTGTTGGCCGGTTTCATGGATTTCCAGACATAGACCAGGATGATCGCTGTGGCAGCGATGGCGATCAGGCTGATCACCCAGGTGTCGGCCCAGCGGATTCCCAGGGCCATACCGGGATTTTTGGTATAGTTGATGGCAAGCCAGCCGGGTATCAGGGTAAAATCATGCAGTTCCGGTGTCGTGCGGATCCAGTATTTGGTGAGCTGGTCAAGAAGGAGTACGGACAGGGCCACCACCCCGAACACGGTCAGTTTACGGTTGAACTGATTCAAAACGCTTATCGCCTTTTCAATTTGGCTTCGATGCTGATCTGGGTATGGGGCACCGCTTCCAGCCTTCCTTTGGAAATTTTCTTTCCGGTCACCTTGCAGACGCCGTAGGTCTTGTTGTCGATGCGCTGAATGGCATCGTCCAGATACTTGATGAACTTGCGGGTACGGTTGTAGAGCATGTACGTCTTTTCTCTCTCCTGGGCATCTGTGCCGGCATCGGCCATATGGAAGGAATAGGCGGATTCATCCGAGGAATTCTCGGTACTCTCCTTAAGCGCATCCACAAGGATGTTCAGATCCTTTTCGGCTTCATCTCTCTTTTTCAAGATGATGTTGCGAAAATACTCAAGCTCCTCATCGCTGTACGGGGATACGCGCTCCCCACTGTCTTTCGTTTCCTTGCTCATAGCTGCGAGGATTAATAGTTGGTATTACGTTGAATCGCAATGGTACAACTTTTATCGTCAATTTCCCACTGCTTGGTAAAATCATAATCACTGGCCGTTCCGAAATCAATTTCCTCGGCCAGTGTTTCCCGTTTTATATATTCCTTCATGAACGTCACCGATGACTTCACGTCCTCGTCGCCGTCCAGCATGATATCGATGCGGTCGGTAAGGTCGTAACCGGCCTCCTTGCGCATGTTCTGCACGCGGTTCACGATTTCCCGTGCAATCCCCTCGCGGATCAGATCCTCGTCGAGTTCCGTATCCAGGGCCACGGTCACGCCGGATTCGGTCTCTACCGACCATCCTTCAAGCCCGTGCCGCGAGATCGTCACATCATCGGTGGTGAGGATGACGGGATCCCCGTCTGGTAGATCCACCTGCCATTGCCCCGTATTCTCAAATTCGGTTATCTGTTCGGTCGTAAGAGCCTGCACTGCCGACGCCACCGCTTTCATCCGCTTGCCCAGCTTCCTGCCCAGCACCGGATAGTTCGGTTTGGCACTTTTCTGGACGATGCCGGAGTCATCATCGACATACAGGATCTTCTTAACGTTGACCTCATCCAATATAATATCTTTTACGGAATCTATCGCATCACGTTGTGCATCGCTGTTGGCCGGCACAATTATCCTGGCAAGCGGCTGGCGCACATTGATATTGATCTTGTTACGGATGCGCAGCACGATCGACGATATGGTCCGGGCCATATCAATCCGGAACTCCAGATCACGGTCGATCGCCGTCTCCTCGACAGTCGGATAAAATGTCAGGTGCACCGATTCCTCTTCGAACCCGGTCACGGAGTTCAGATTGCGGTAGACCCATTCGCTCAGGAACGGTGCGAACGGACTGGCGATCTTGGCCAGGTTCACCAGGCACTCGTAGAGCGTTTGATAGGCGGCGGTCTTGTCCAGGCTCTTGCCTTCTTTCCAGAACCGGCGGCGACTTCGGCGCACATACCAGTTGCTCAGGTCATCGGCGAAGCGCTCGACCTCGCGTATGGCCCGGGTCGGCTCATAATCATCCAGGAATGCATCCACCTTCTTAATGGTGGTGAATTGTCTGGATATGATCCAGCGGTCCATCTCCGACCGGTCGGGGTAGGGGATCGGAACGCCGGAATAGGTCCATTTGTCTATGTTGGCATACATCGCAAAGAAGGAGTAGGTGCTCACCAGCGTATTGAAGAACTTGCGCTGGGTATCCTGAAGCCCTTCTTCACTGAATTTGAGGTTTTCCCAGGGCGATGAATTGCTCATCATGTACCAGCGGGTGGTATCGGCGCCGAAACGGCTGATCACGTCGAACGGATCGGCTGCGTTGTTCTTCGTCTTGCTCATTTTCTCGCCCCTGGCATCCAGCACCAGCCCGTTGGAAACGACATTGTAATAGGCCGGGGAGTCGAACAGCATGGTGGCGATGGCGTGCAGGGTGTAGAACCACCCGCGGGTCTGGTCCACGCCCTCGGCAATGAAATCGGCCGGGAAGTTCTCCTTGAACTCAGCCTTTTTCTCAAAGGGATAGTGGCGCTGAGCGAACGGCATGGCGCCCGAATCAAACCAAACGTCCAGCAGATCGGGTACGCGGCGCATGGTGCCGCCGTCTTCGGCCTCCCAGGTGATCTCGTCGATGTACGGGCGATGCAGATCCAGCTCCTTATCCGGATCAAGCCCCGCCTTTTCCCGCAGTTCTTCGATGCTGCCGATGCAGACGATTTCATCGGGATTTTTATCGTTGATCCATAGCGGAAGCGGCGTGCCCCAGTAGCGCTGCCGGGAAATGGCCCAGTCCACGTTGTTCTCCAGCCAGACTCCGAAACGGCCGGTGCCGGTGCCGGGCGGCTTCCAGTTGATTTTGTTGTTCAGCTCGACCATGCGGTCGCGGACGGCGGTAGTGCGGATGAACCAGGATTCGACCGGATAGGACATCAGCGGCGTGCCCTTGCGCCAATCGTGCGGATAATTGTGGACATAGGTTTCATGACGGAACATGCGCCCTCGCTCCTTGATGTTGCGGGCGATGGCCTTGTCGGCATCCTTGAACCACTGTCCGGCGTAATCGTCCACCACTGGCTCAAAACGTCCCTCCCGGTTGACGGGGTTGAACATGGGTATCCCCTCGCGCCGGCACACCTCGTAGTCATCGGCGCCGAAGGCCGGGGCGATGTGCACGATGCCGGTCCCCTCCTCCAGGGTCACAAAGTCGGCCGGGACCACGCGCCAGGCCTGGTCCCGTGAAATCTCGGTGAGCGCATAGGGGAACATCGGTTCGTAGGTGCGTCCGACCAGGTCGGCGCCCTTCAGTTCCTGCACCACCTCGTATCTATCCCCCAAAACTTTGCCGACCAAAGCCTTGGCCAGATAGTAAAATGCCTCTTCGCCGTTGTGTTCCATGCGGACCTTCACGTAGTCCAGCTCCGGATGCACCGCCAGCACCATGTTGGATATGAGTGTCCACGGCGTGGTGGTCCAGGCCATGAAATGCGTGCGCTCCTCGCCGTCCACCGGAAACGTGATGAAGACCGACGGATCCTGCACTTCTTTGTAGCCGAGGCTCACCTCGTGCGAGCTCAGGACAGTGCCGCTGCCGGGTGAGTACCATTGTATCTTGTAACCTTTATATATGAGGTCTTTGTCGAACAGCTGCCGCAGCGCCCACCAGACCGACTCGATGTAGTCATTGTTGAAGGTGACGTAAGGGTTTTCCAGGTCCACCCAGTAGCCCATACGATTGGTGAGGCGGTTCCATTCGCCGGTGTAACGCAGAACGCTTTCGCGGCATTTTGCGTTGTATTCGGCGATACCGTATTCCTCGACTTGCGCGCGCCCCTGCAGTCCCAGCTCCTTCTCCACCTCGATCTCGACCGGAAGGCCGTGCGTGTCCCACCCGCCTTTGCGATCCACCTTGAATCCTTTGAGGGTTTTGTAGCGGCAGAACAGGTCTTTCACCGTGCGGGAAAGCACATGGTGGATGCCGGGACGTCCGTTCGCAGTGGGCGGACCCTCATAGAAGGTGAACGGGATGCCATCCTGCCGGGTGGATAGGCTTTTGTTGAAAACGTCGTTTTCCTTCCACCATTCGAGGATTTCAAGCTCCGCTTTGGCGTATTGTAACTGTTTGACTTCCTTGAATTTCTTGCTCATATAACGAGAAGGGGTTCGCTTCTTTGGATTTATACAAGAGCGTAAATATACAAAATAAATTACACAGTCCTGAGTTTGAAGGTACGTGCCACAGGCTGCAATGAAAAATCGGCCATTGGAAAATTATAAAAAAAGTGGCTTTTTTATTTTCTGCTTTCAGGCAAATCGCAATCCGCGATGCCTCCGCCGCCCCTTGCGGCACCGGGTCGGGAGCCCGTCCGGATGCACGCGAACCATCATAAAACCTGTTATGCAAACGGTTACGAACCTTGATCTTAGAGAAATCACCACAGAAAATCCGCTGAAAGTCTGCTTTGTCTGCCTCGGGAACATCTGCCGCAGTCCGACGGCCGAGGGCGTCTTCCAGCATCTGGTAAACTGCAATGGCTTTTCGGATCTGGTGGAAGTGGATTCCGCCGGTACGGCCGCCTACCACGTGGGCGAACCGGCCAACAGTAAAAGCCGCATGGTCGCCGAACAGTACGGGGTGAGCCTGAATTCCCGGGCGCGCAAATTCGAATATTCCGATTTTGACTACTTTGACCTGGTACTGGCTATGGACAGGGAAAACCTGCGCGACCTGGAACGTCTGGACCGCAAAGGGTTCTATCGTGACAAAATCTTCCTGCTGAGGGATTTCGATCCTGTACCCGATGACAAGGAAGTGCCGGATCCGTACTACGGCGGCATCAACGGCTTTGAACTGGTCTATGAAGTCGTCCTGCGCAGTTGCGAATCGTTGCTCGATACAGTACGGGCGCATCTGAAAAAGTGACCGGCCAGGTCCGGACCGCTCCGCTCGCAATCCGGTGCATACACAGTACCGAACAGCAAAAAACGGAACCCAATGCACACTTAACGGGAACACGCGCGATACTTGGAATCGAACACCTGCTAAATGGACCCGAACCCACGCTAATTCCAACCTAACACGCGCGGTAATTGGAATCGAACCCCTACTAAATGGAAAGGCAAGGATTATGAAAGCATCATCGGCGCTGCAACGGCATTTCAGGGAACAATTCGGAAGTGATATGAGCAGTGTTTCATCTGTCGGGGGTGGATGCATCAACGAGACGATGCAGGTCACGCTCGATGACGGCCGCCGCTATTTCGTCAAGAAAAACCGGCAGGCACTGCGGGATATGTTCGAAAAGGAAGCCATGGGACTGCAGCTGCTGGCCGGGGCGACGAATGAGGGGGATGCCTCCGAGATCCGCATCCCGGAACCGCACGGCCTGGCCGACGACGCATCGCAAGGGCACGCCTACCTGATCCTCTCTTTTGTTGATGAAAGCCGCTCCAGCGGGGATTTCGACACACGGTTCGGCCGTGCGCTGGCGGACATGCACCGGCACACGGCTCCGCAGTTCGGACTCGACCACGATAACTACATCGGCAGCCTCCCGCAAAAGAACGACCGTCATGAACGCTGGACCGACTTTTTCATGGACTGCCGTTTGGAGCCGCAGTTTGCCATGGCCCGGGAGCACGGCCATTTTTCCGGCCCAATCCGCGATTCGCTGGACCGGCTGGGCCGGCAGCTGGCTGATCTGCTGCCCGACGAACAGCCAGCTCTGCTCCACGGCGACCTGTGGGGCGGCAACTACCTGTGCGACCGGGACAACCGGCCGGTCCTCATCGATCCCGCCGTCTATTACGGGCATCGTGAAGCCGAGCTTGCCTTCACCACCATGTTCGGCGGGTTCGGACGTAATTTCTACAAGGGATACGAGGCTTCATTCCCGCTCGAACCCGGATTCACGGAGCGCCGTGACATCTACAACCTTTATCCGCTGCTGGTCCATGTCAACCTGTTCGGCGGCATGTATATCACCCAGGCCGAATCCATCCTGAGACGTTATTGATCCATCCTGCGGCGTTATTAAACCATCTTTCGGCGTTTTTAAACCATCTTTCGGCGTTTTTAATCCGTCGCCGTGTCCGTACCATTATCCGGGATATTTCGTTACCTTTGTGAAATTGCACCGAAAAAGAACCTGATGTATTTACGAACCGCCCTGTTTGTCCAGCTTACCACCCTCGCCGCGCTGGCGGCCCTGATCTTTACGGCCTGCGCCTCCAGCGAGTCCGCCTCCACGGAACCACGGTCGCGTCCCGCCGCGGAAGAGGCGTCGGGAGCAGGAGCATCCGGCCCGGATGCCGCAAGTGCGCCGACCGACGAGGAGGTCCGTGCACGGTCCTATTTCATCCGCGGCATCAGCGCTCTGGAACTCGATGAGCTTGAGCGCGCCGAGAATCATCTGTTGCGGGCCCATGAAGTCCTCCCGAACATGCCGGGCGTCAACTATGCCCTGTCACGCCTTTACCAGGAAAAAGAGGATCTGTCCAGCAGTCTTTTCTACGGACGAAGAGCCGTGGAGCTGGCACCGGAGGACAAGTGGTACCGTCTGCAGTTGGTCGAGGCGCTGCGGGCCAGCGGCGAGTACCGGGAAGTGATCGGCCACCTGGACACCATCCTGACCCACCATCCTTCCGACATCCAGGTCCTGTACACCAAGGCCCGCATCCAATCGTCACAGGGTAATTATCAAGAATCCAATGAAACCTATCAGCATCTCCTGGACCTGCTGGGACCGGACCGCTCCATTTTCTACCAGCGGATCAGCAATTTCACCCGCCTTGAGGACACCGATGCCATCATCGACGAACTGCTCAAGGTGCTTGAACTGGACCAGGGTAATGTGAACACCCTGTTGATGCTGAGTCAGTTCTATCTGGAGGAAGACCGCACCGAAGAAGCGACCAAAATGCTGGAAAAGGTGCTGCGGCGCAATCCGAAACACCCTGAAGCGCTGGTCAACCTGGCCGACATCCATATCCTGAACGGGAAGTGGGACCGGGCAGGAGACCTGCTCACGGGGCTTGTCGGTGACCCAGAGGTCACACTAAGCAACAAACTGGAGGCGGTTCAATACGTGCTCAGCCGTTTTTCGGGCGAGGTGGACAACGATTCGCTCAAAGCCACGGCGGGATCACTGATCGACACACTGCTGGCTGCGGAGCCGGAAAACGGCATGACCCATGCCATGGCCGCGGAGTACTACCTTGCGGCCGAAGAGAGCGCGCAATCACTGCAACACCTGCAACGCACCATCGAACTGATGCCTGAAAACGAAGCGGCCTGGCGGCAACTGATTCAGACGTATTATATCGAGGGCATGTACGACGAAGCGATCGAAGCGGCACACCGGGCCGACGAATTCATTCCACAGGATGCGTTCATCCTTTTTTTCCTGGGTGGATCCTATTTTCTGCAGGACCGGCACGAAGAAGCGCTCCGCTGGCTCAGTGCCGCCGCTGACCTTCCCGCCCGTCCGCCGTTCCGGTCCATCATCTTTGGTACACTGGGCGATCTCTACGCCACACTTGATGACTGGAAAAAGGCGGATACAGCATACGAGGAGGCTATCACCCAGGATCCCGAAAACGACATGGCCCTGAACAACTATGCCTACTACCTTACCGAACGCGGCAGGCGACTCAATGAGGCAAAAGATATGGCGGCCCGGGCACTGGAGCTCAATCCCGGCAACGCCGCTTTCCTTGATACGATGGGCTGGGTCTACTACCAGATGGGTGAATACGAAAAAGCGAAGGAATACATTCGCGCTTCCATTGAGACCGGAGAAGCCAGTGCAGATGTTATGGAACACATGGGCGATGTGTACGACAAGCTGGGCGAATCCGATCGCGCCCTTTACTGGTGGCAGAAAGCTTACGAGAATGATACTGAGCGGACGCACCTCCGGGAGCGTTTGCACATCAATTAACCGGGAGGGTCGGACACCATGGCAACTTTCCTGTCGGCTTCACCTGCTTCGCTCAAACCGGCTTCGGCAAGACGTGGCAGGGCACGATATGGTACGGATAGACATGATACGGCCAGTCATGGTATGGCCAGTCATGAAATGACACGATACGATATGGCAGAACATTACCCGGTCTTTGCCGGCCAGTTCACGGCCTGTCCGACTACTGCCAGACCGGTACCGCCCGGTCTGATCATCGCCCTGCTGCTGGCACTTTTGACAGCCTGTTCGGTGCCGGAACCGCTGCAGCTCGAAGAAGGGACGTTCACACGTTCGGATATCGGAAAGGAGGCTTTTTTTGAGCGATACACGGAGCAAAACCGCATCCCGGACGCCCTGAGCGGGCGGGCCAGCGTCCAGGTGAGTGAACCGGGACAGACCGAGCGCGCCAGCGTCCGGTTCCGGTCCGACCGGCGGAGGAGCCTGCTGCTCATACGCAACAACCTGGGTATCGAGGGCGGACGTATCTACAGTGACACCGATTCCGTGGTGGTGTACAACCGCATCGAGGAGACGGCGCATAAAATGTCCCATGAAGACGCCGCCTGGTTTTACCTCAATGGCATCGGGGCCATGAACCTCATCCGCATGCTGGATCCCCTGACCGGTCCGGGACAGATCGATGCCCTGTACGAAAACGAGGCTTATTTCCTGGTGGAAACAACCGACGGCGGACGTCATATTCTGGATCGGGATCAAATGGTGTTGCGACGCACCGAACGCAGGCCGAGCCACCCGGAAGCCTACAGCTCATTCACCTTCAGCTACCACGCTGAAATCGACGGGTACCGCCTTCCACGACGCATCCAAATCTTGAGTTACGACGAAAAATCAAATATTTTCCTTGTCATACGGTCGCTTGAAACCGATCCTTCCGAACTCGATTTCGACCCTGGCATCCCACCCGACATTGAACTCATCCGGCTATGAACCGCCCTGCAATCCTTGTTCTTTCATTGCTGCTGTCGACATTTGCCGCGCTTCCCGGAGCAGTGCTCGCGCAGAATTACCAGAGCATCCGGTTGGAGCTGCAGCAGCAGCAGGAAGAGGCCCGCAGCGAGATATCCTCGCTTCGCGGACAGATTCAGCGTTTCGAGGAACAGGTCTCGGAAGCCGCCGATGCCTACAGCGACATGTACGAGCAGTACCAGAGCCTGCGCAATGAAATCGCCCTGCGCAACGAGATGCTCCGAACCATGGAATCCGAGCGGGCCTCCATCCTCAGGGAGCTCGAGGTCACGCAGCAGCAGATCGATGACCTTACGCGGGATCTGGAAACAATCATCGCGAACTACAAATCCGCCCTCACATATCTGTACAAACATGGACGTATGCCCGATGAGGTGATGCTCTTTACCTCGGTCTCCCTCAACCAGATGCTGGTTCGCTCCTACTACCTGCAGCGATTCGAAGAGTACCGCCAGAACCAGGCGCGTCAGATCACGGCCCTGCAGGATGAGTTGAAGGTCCGTGAGGATGAGCTGGACGACGCGCGGCGCCGCAGTCAGCAGAACATTGCCGAAATGCAGGAGGAACGCAACACCCTGGAACGGCGACGTCAGGCCCAGGAGCGCCAGGTCGCCGAGCTCCGCCGCGACCGGGAACGCCTGGAACAGCGGCTTTCCGCAACGCGCCGTGAAGCGCAGACCCTGGAAGAGACCTTGTCGAGGCTGGTCGAGGAAGAGGCCCAGGCCCGTGCTGCCGAGCAGGAGCGGCTTGCCCGGCTGGAAGAGGTGCGCCAGCAGCGCCTGGCCAGCGCCGAGAACATCCGCAGCCGGCGTGAGCGTGAAGCCCAGATCGCCCGGTACTCCCGGCCGGTCGATGACTCAGGACTGCCAAGCGACGAGCTGCTGGGTGACCTGGAAAACTCTTTCGAGGGACTTAAAGGGCAGCTGCCCTGGCCGGTGAACTCCAGGGTCGTCTCGGCCCGGTTCGGCAACCGTGTGAACCCTGTCTACGGCACGCGCATCGACAATCCCGGCATCGAGATCCTCACCGAGCCCCGCAGTGAAGTCAAAGCAATACATGACGGCTATGTATTCGCCGTACAGCCCATTCCCGGATTCGGCAACTGCGTTTTCGTCAAGCACGGACGTTATATCACCGTCTACGGGAACATGAGTGACATTGCCGTAGGCAACAACCGGTTCGTTCAGCGCGGCGAGATGATCGGCCATTCGGGTGACGAAGATTCACTACGGGGCACCTCCCTGTTCTTCATGATACGCGAGCAGAATACCAATTTGGATCCGGAGGTATGGATAACGAGCCGATGAACCATACCAAACAGCTGGTGGCCCGGGCCTTTGCCTACACCGGCGCCACCATGCTCCTGGGCGTTGTCGTATTTTTTTTCACCCAGGGACTCATTCCCTTCGTTGAGCTGCCCGATATTGCCGGTTCGGTATTCGCAGCGGGTTTCATCCTTATTTTCCTGAACCTGAGTTTTGCCCTCTCACGGCGCTTCATCAGCCGAACATTTGAAATGGAGCGGTTCCCTTTTGTGATCGCACTGGTACTGGTACTGCCCACACTGGTGCTCTCGCTGCTTACCGAACGCTACAGCGGACCCGGAGCCGCGGCCCTTTTCCTAGGGATGATCACCCTTTCGGCCCTCGCCGGTGCCTGGCTGGGCATACGCAGCGGCGCCCGCAAGCGTGACAAGCTCATCCGCGAAGCACTGGAGTCCGGTGAGAGCGGAGGAACCGGTGAATCCGAAGGAAGCGGCATCTGAAACAGGAACGTGCCGCAGGCATCCAGGGGCGAATCCTGCCGGGGTACAGGCTGCCGGGGAAGTCCGCATCCGACCGGACCGCAGGCATCCGACCGGACCGGCACGAAGGAACGCCCGTTCAAAGGCGCCCTGCAACGGTACCGGACACGCCCGCATCCACCCGGATTTCATTATGTTTTGATGGCAAAAATCCTATTTTACGTGCTTTGATCCCAGCTGTGATTATTCCGGCTGTGTTCCTTTCAGGTGTGTCGACCCCGGCAGTTCCGGATCGGCACTGAAAGCGGACGGCCAATCATTGATCCATCGCAGCAAGCCCGAAACCACAACTTTACACCGAAATTCCCCGTCAGATGAGCGAAGCGACCCAAAGCACGGCCCTGTTCACCAACGACGCCATCGTACTCGGTATCCTGGTTGGCATACTGGCGATGATCTTCATCACCCAGTCAAGCGAGAAGCCGTTTTTCCAAAAATTCTACACCTATGTCCCCTCGCTGCTGCTCTGCTATTTCATCCCCTCCATCCTGAACACGCTGGGGATCATCGACGGGCAGGCATCCAATCTGTATTATGTCGCCTCCCGGTATCTGCTGCCCACCAGCCTGGTGCTGCTCACGCTCAGCATCGACCTGAAAGGGGTGATGCAGCTCGGCCCCAAGGCCATCATCATGTTCCTGGCCGGCACGACCGGAATTGTACTGGGCGGGCCGCTGGCTATTCTCATTGTATCGTCTTTTGCCCCGGATATGGTGGGCGGTGCGGGTCCGGATGCCGTCTGGCGCGGACTGGCCACCGTGGCAGGGAGCTGGATCGGCGGCGGAGCCAACCAGGCCGGCATGCTTGAGATTTTTGGTGCGAGTCCGGACCTGTTCGCCGCCATGGTGACAGTGGATGTGCTCATTGCCAATGTCTGGCTGGCCTTCCTGCTCTATGGAGCCGGCATGTCCGCCCGTATCGACCGCATTTTCAAGGGGGATGTGAGCGCCATCGAGACCCTGCGCAAGAAAGTCGAAAACTACCGGATGAGTATAGAAAAGATGCCCACGCTGTCCGACACCATGGCGATCATCGGCATTGGATTCGGGATGACCGCCATCGCCCACTTCGGATCCGACACCATCACGCCGTGGATCGTGGACAACTTCCCGAACCTAGACCGCCTGAGCCTCACTTCACCATTTTTCTGGCTCATCAGCATCGCCACGGCGCTCGGGCTGGGCCTTTCTTTAACACGTGTCCGAAAACTGGAAGGCGTGGGGGCCTCGCGCATCGGAAGCCTGCTGCTCTACGTGCTGGTGGCCACCATCGGCATGCGCATGGATATCATGGCCGTATTCCAGAATCCGGGTTATTTCCTGATCGGTGCTATCTGGATGCTGTGCCATGTGACCATTCTGCTGACCGTGGCCAAGATCATTCGCGCTCCCTTCTTCTTCGTGGCAGTGGGCAGCCAGGCCAATATCGGCGGTGCTGCCTCCGCCCCGATCGTCGCCTCCGCTTTCCATCCGGCCCTGGCGCCGGTCGGCGTGCTGCTGGCCGTGGTCGGGTATGCCCTGGGCACCTACGCCGCCTGGTTCTGCGGCATCCTGATGAGTGTCGTAGCCCCCTGACCGCGCCGTCCGGGGAAGCCCTGCACCAGGCTGGATAGAAGACCAAGCCCCATCTTCATACAAATCAGAAATATGAATTTTTAAAGAAATTTGTATTGATATTTGTCCAGAATATTTACTATTTAAGAAATGATTTGCAGGGTATAGGTCAATACACGTCCTCTCAGGCATGTTTATTCGACTGCCGGCAGATTTTTTATCAACCAACTTCAATTGTAAATTGTAATTTAAGATCGGGGTAATAACATTGATGGTTTCTGCTTCCCGTATCTGAGTGCCCGCCTTTTCGTCTATTTGACCTGTAGTTGCACATGGGTATCGGGTATGGAAGCAAGAGGGGTACAGCCAGGCCATGGATTCGTGTTTTCTCAGCTTTTCCACGATGGAATAGGATATCTAAGCGTGCATGTTTCCTCTCATCTGTACATATTTTTCACGAAAGCAGCATGAAACAAACGCAGTACAACTCATCACTTAACTAAAACGGAGATATATGAAGATCAAACAATTACTGTTTGTGGTCTCTCTCCTGCTGTGTGCACAGCAAGTGTATGCGCAGGATATCGCTGTTACCGGTCAGGTTACCGATTCGGAGACAGGAGAGACCCTCTTTGGTGTGAGCATTCTCGTTGAAGGTACGACACGAGGTGGCGTGACCGACATGGATGGCAATTACGAAATCACCGTACGGGAAGAGGACGAAGCGCTCATCTTCAGCTACGTCGGATACCGTACATTGCGCGTCCCGATCGATGACCGCACCACCATCAATGTCAGCCTGGAGCCGGAAATCGGCCTTCTGGATGATGTCATCGTGACGGCCTTCGGTATCGAGCGTGAACGTCGAGCCCTGGGGTATTCACTTCAGGATGTCGACGGACAGGAAATCGTGGCTTCCGGTGCCAACAGCCTGCTGAACGCACTGCAGGGACAAGTGTCCGGTGTGCAGATCAACCGCGGAGGCGGCGGGGCCGGACAGGGTTCGCAGATCTTCATCCGCGGATTTACTTCACTGGATCCTAATGCTGACAACCAGCCGCTCTTTGTGGTGGACGGGGTTCCGATCAGCAACGAGACCATCGAGTCGACCGGCCGACCGCGGGGCATGTCCAACCGCGCCATGGATATCGATCCCCAGGACATTGCAAGTGTGAGTGTGTTGCGCAGTGCTCCGGCAACCGCACTGTATGGTGTTCGCGCGGCCAACGGTGCCGTCATCATCACGACCAAGTCCGGCCGACCCGGTGAGGTGCGTGTCAACTTCTCGCACAGCGTATCCCGGGAGGATGTGATCAACCGTCCGGATTACCAGGACGTGTACGGTCCCGGATTCGGGTTCAATTTCGATCCTAACGGTTTCTGGCCTTCCTGGGGCGGCAAATTCGAGGACAACCCGACCTACACCATGACCATTGATGGCCAGGAACAGGAATTCCCCATGCAGTACTACAACAACTGGAAGAATTCGATGCAGGCGGGGTATGGGGTCGATAACAGCGTCAACGTCTCCGGCGGCACGCAGAATGCGACATTTTACACTTCAGTGTCGGATTCGAGGAACCGGGGCGTAATACCGAACAACACCTGGAACCGCACCTCCATACGGGTCAACGGGAATGCCAGAACCGGTGCCCTGAGGGTAGGCGCATCCCTGAACTATATCAACTCCGGAGGCAACCGGGTGCCCTTCGTGGCCTTCATGGAGCGGCTTTCCTACTGGAATACCTCCGCTGATGTCACCGACTGGAGGTTTGATGACGGACGACATAAAGGCAACGACATTCTCGGTACCGGTTCCGGACGCAACCCGGTCTTCGATGCCAACACGAACACCTACGAGGACGACGTTAACCGTCTTATCGGTAACATCAATACTTCCCTTGATCTGACGGATTGGCTGGCACTGGAATACCGGATCGGTATCGACACCTATTCAGACCAGCGCACCGAGATCGAACCGGGTCCGCTTGGACTGGAAAACGAATTCGTATGGAGCGACGGCTTTATCGAGGAGAACCGGATCAACTCGCGTGACCTGACCTCCAACATCTCGCTGCGGTTCCATCGGAATATCACCGAAGACATCGGCTTCGAAGGCCGTTTCGGAAATGACATCTTTGACCGTGAACTTCAGACCGTACGTGCCCGTGGAAATATCTTCGAGATTCCGCGTTTCGCACATTTCAGCAACTCCCAGGATATCCTGATCGGCCAAGGCCTCACAGAGCGCCGTCTCATCGGGGTGTTTGCGGACGTCAACATTGACTGGCGCAATACCATCTACCTGAACCTGACCGGACGCAACGACTGGACTTCCACGCTGGACGAAGACAACCGTTCTTTCTTCTACCCGTCGGTAAGCCTGAGCGTTGTGTACAGCGACCTGATCGACATGCCGGACTGGTTCACCTATGGCAAAATCCGCCTTTCATACGCGGAGGTCGGGAAGGATGCCCGGCCCTACATGTTGAGCCAGGTATTCTTCTCCCCGACGGAGTTCCCGCTCAACGGACAGCGCGGTTTCAGCCGCGGCGGACGGCTTGCGCCGCTGGATCTCAATCCTGAGCGCACCCTGTCGAACGAGATCGGCTTCGATTTCCGTTTCTTCGAAAACCGGTTGTCGCTTGACATGTCCCTGTATAAATCCAACAGTGAGGACATGATCATCGATGTCCCGGTATCAAACGCCACCGGATTCACGGTACTCAGCGCCAATGCCGGTGAGATCGAGAACCGCGGTATTGAACTGACCGTACGGGGAACCCCGGTACAGACACGCGATCTGCGCTGGGATATCACATCCAACTTCACGCGCAACCGCAACGAGGTGATCTCCATCACCGATGCCGTTGACGCGGTGGTCCTGGGCGACATGGCCGCTTATATCAACCGTCCGCGCATGCAGCTGGTCCCCGGTCAATCCTACGGAGCCATCTGGGGAACAAGCTTCGCCCGTTACTATCCGGAAGGCGAAGAGCCAAGTGATCCGGACGTACTCGAACATGACCGCCCGCTGCTGATCGGTGAGAACGGTTTCCCGGTCGTCGACAATGAGTACAAAGTGGTAGGTGATGCGCTTCCGGACTGGACCCTCAACATCGGAAACACCGTCAATTACCGCAACTGGGACTTCAGTGCGAACTTTGACTTTGTGATGGGAGTAGACAAGTACAACAAGCTGGATCAATGGGATGCCGCTTTCGGACACACCGAAAAAACGCTGGACCGGGAAGATTTCAAAGTGTTTGAAGGATTCCTTGCCGACGGCACCCCCAACACCCAGGAAGTATGGCTTGGCCAGGGTGTAGGTCCGGACGGAAGAGATTATGGCGCCGGTTACCATCGTACCTACTACCGTGTAGCCATCGAAAACTCCACCGAGGACGCTTCCTATATCAAGCTCCGCAGCATTGGAGCAGGGTACACGCTGACGCAATCGGTCATGAGCGGCCTTCCGGTCCAATCCATCCGCGCCGGAGTTACGGCCAACAACCTTATGCTCTGGACGCCCTGGTCGCAGTACGATCCCGAGGCGTTCGTCAGCGCCGGCAGCAACCTGATCGGTCTGGTGGATCTGGCCTACCCGGGCACGCGCAGCTTTGTCTTCTCATTAAACATCTCGTTATAAAACGTGAGGAATATTACTATGAAATTCACGATGAAATATTCACTTGTGCTCGTAATGATGTCTTTCGTCGTCTTTAGTTGCGACGACTATCTTGACATCAACGAGAACCCGAACTTCCCGACGGATGCACCGATCGAAGGGTTGATGACGAGAACGACACTGGAATCGGCCCGAAATACCAGCCGCACTGCCGGTACTGTCTCGTACTTCACCCAACATTTCGCATCGCCAAACGAAGCAACGTCAACCGATACCCATCAGCCGGTTTCCTATGGCGGCACCTGGGCGTCATTGTACAGTGTCCTGAGTGACCTTGCCGAGATGGATCTCAAGGCCGATGATCTGGATGCCCCCTATTACGGCGGTGTTGCCAAGATCCTGACGGCCTACAACCTGGGCCTGCTCACCAGCATGTTCGGTGACGCGCCCTATTCGGAGGCCTTGTTCGCCCAAACTCTCAATCCTCCATATGACTCCTCGGAGGATATCTATGAGGTGATGCTTGACATGCTGGATATGGGCATTCAGGATCTGGAACAGCCGTCATCGGCGGTGGTTCCGGCAGCTGACGATTACATCTTCAACGGTGATCGCGCTTCCTGGATCCGCACGGCCTACGCATTGAAGGCCCGCTACCTGAACCATTACAGCAAGCTTGGCAGCTACGATCCGGATGCGGTCCTCGATGCCGTTGATGATGCGTTTGAAAACAGCAACCAGGACTTTCAAATGAACTTCTTTGAAGGTGAGGGTACCGGAGCCGAGAACCCGTGGTACCGGTTGGCCGTCAACAATGCCGGCCTGTTGCTGGGTGGATGGCTCTCCGAGCAGTTCGTCGACCACCTCAATGGAAACATCTATGGCATCGTCGACCCGAGGATCGAGTTCATTACCGAACCGGTCTCCATTGAAGCAGACCCGAGATTCGGAGAGTATGTCGGAACACCCAACGGCGCCGGACGCGGAGCCGATCCCGAACAGGATGTCCGCGCGGTTCTTGCTGTTGGATCATGGTACGCCAATGAACCGACCGATCCGCTGCAAATGGCCACCTATGCCGAGATGAAATTCATCGAAGCAGAAGCGGCTCTTGCTGCCGGACAGCCCGGACGTGCGGAAACGGCTTACGAAGACGGCATCCGTGCCCACATGGAAAAACTAGGCGTGGATCCGGCCGATATCGATGACTACTGGGCCAACCCGGATGTGTCAACCAACATCGATCTTGACAAGATCATGAAGGAAAAATACGTAGCGATGTTCCTCATTCCGGAAGCATGGAATGATGCCCGCCGCTATGATTACGCCTATGAGGAGTTCACCATCCCGGCGAACCATAACCCGGATCTGGGTGGACAGCATATCCGTCTGGTGCGTTATCCTGATTCCGAGCGGCAGCGCAACGCAGCTCAGATCCCGGATCGCGGTGCATCTGACCAGCTTCTGGGACGCATTTTCTGGGATGCTCCCTGATGATGCACGTTCATAATGGTTGCTGCGGGTGAGACATTCGTTGCCCGCAGAGCCACTCTTTCACACAAAGCGTCCGGTACCGATGTGCCGGACGCTTTTTTTTTGTTATGGATGGCCGCTCAACAGCTTTTGCACACAGATGGCCCCAGAGGGTCACGGAGCAGTGCCTTGCTCTTTTATGTGTTTGCTGCACGCATGTGGTTACGACATTTATGTGCTTGCTGCATGCATGCGTTGCGGAAAACCGGTTATTGAGCGATCCACGCCTGAAAAACGGCATTCGAAAAGAGCAGCTGCCCGTTCCGCCAGAACCCCCGGAAAAGCGGGTTATCGGCCAGCATCACGATCTGGCCCTGTCCCATGGACACCGTACCGGCCACCAGGGATCCGGCTGCCAGCTGCTGTGCATGGCCACCGGCCCATCCGCCCAGAAGCGCATCCTCTCCGGCAATGCGGCCCACGTTCCAGCCATCAGACAGGGGATCCGGCAGAACCGTACCCCGTTTCAACGTCGCATATCCGGAACCAAGTCCGTAGGCGAGCGGGTGGCTGTCATCCAGCTCCACACGGAATACCGCACCGCTGATCTGGCGGTTCAAGGGCTCCCTTCTTCGATCTTCAAAACGGATATCATTGGAAGGATAAGCCGTTTCCGGACCATCGTATACTCCTTTTGTGCTGTCGTCAGGATCAGATTCGCTGTCATTGAGCGATTCAAAACGGCGCAGGGCAAGATCCACATCCTCCCGGGTCGAAAGGGTCTGCAGGATGCCGGGAAAAGCGATCAGGCGCCCGCCCTGACTCACCCACTGCATTATGCGGTCCCAGTCGGATTCCTCCCAGTCGGCGTAGCGGCCGTCCGGCACCACCAGCACGTTGTAGTCTTCAAGCGGAAACGCGGCGATGTGTCGCTGATCGAATACCGCGAGCGGGTAATCGAGGATAAAATCGAAGTAGTGGCGGATTTCGCCGAGCTGGTTGGACTGGATGCCGGCTCCGGAAGGTACGGCCACCACCGGCTTTTCAAGCAGATGGACATGGGGCGAACCGAGATCGACGCCGTGGTCGGTGAGACCGGTTGACACGGCCTGGACGAATCGGTCGTGCTGGGCGGCCATGCGATCGATGATGCGCGGCATACGGTCGCCCAAGTGCCGGTTTGCGCGGCGTGTGATGACGACCGTTCCGGAGGGCCAGACGCGTCCGGCCGTGGTGAACGTCCGCTCGGAGATGCTCAGACGCACATCATGGTTAAGCAGGCCAGCCACGAAGGCGGCATCGCGAATATCCCCCCATGCCATCAGCCAGGCATAATCCTCCTCCGCGGGTATTTCATTCGCAGTTACATCATCCGTGGCCGCCTCATCCGCAGCCGCCTCATCCGCAGCCGCCTCATCCGCAGCCACATCACTCGCGGTCACATCACTCGCGGTCACTTCACCTGCGATTTCTTTTCTACGGCCTGACTGTCTCAACGGCCGATAACTGGTCGTTGTGCGAACCGCCTCGCTGGTGGTACGGATGCGGTCGCTTGTGGCCCAGGCCTCCAGTCCGTATGCGTAGGGCAGCGCCCAGGCTGTTATGTCGTAGGTATTGGAGTCGGCCAGCACCACGGAAGGATCGGGGTCGAACAGGACATGGGCCAGCACTCCTTTGGGCTGCCTCACAGGCACCACGATATCTCCGTCAGCCGTGCGAGGGCGCTGCTCCATCCCGGTTGCGTAATGCCGGCCCGTGAACCGTCGTCCCTCCTCGGCTTTTTCGTATCGGATCTCCTGGCGGTCCAGGAAATTCAGCAGGGCGATGATACGGTCGGGGTGGTTCTCGCCGCTGACCACGAAAGCGGAATAGCGTCCGGCCGGTTCTTCCTGCGCCCGGCGAAAATACTCGCGGAATTCGTGCAGGAGCCGCTCACTGTTCCGTGCGGTCACCTCCACGGTGGAGAGTCCGGCTTCGTGGTGGTTGCGGATACGATCGGCCAGCGTGAGCGTGTCGCCGTGTTCATCGATCATTATGGTCCCGGCCCGGCTGTGGCCCATCTGCTCGTAGGTCATGCCGATGGCGCCGTTGAATGTCGGCCAGGTATCGCCATAACCCGGATAGAACAAATCGAAAATTTCGGCAGTGAAATATCGTTCATGGCGCCGGTCGAAACGGGCGGCGTGGTTCCGGCCGATCTTGTGCTGGAATTCGCGCTGCCAGGCCGTGATGGCCGTATGGAACGGTTTGGCGGCAGGGGGGAAATAGTAGTCGTTGGTGAACATCTCGTGAAAATCGACATGGACGTGCGGCATCCAGAGATGGTAGAAGGCGGCGCGCTGACGCGTTTCGATCTGGGTCTGCCAGGCCCAGTCGCGGTTGAGATCGAAGTAGTAGTGGTTAGTGCGGGCGCCCGGCCAGGGCTCGGTGTGCTCGCGTGTTTCCAGCCTCGGATCGGGCCGGCGGCCCCGGGTCTGGTCGAACCACTGCACATAGCGCTCGCGTCCGTCCGGATTCAGGACCGGATCGATGACGACCACCGTGTTTTCCAGCCACGCCTGCATCCCGGATTCCGGGAAGGAGCCCGAATCTGCTCCAGCTCCTGTTTCGGCTTCACTAACAGCTTCTCTCCCGACCCCAGGTCCACGCTCGCTTCCGGCCTCTCTTCCCGTTTCTCTTCCTGCCTTTATTTCATCCTCTATTGCCTCTGACAACCCGGTCGCCAGAGCGTAGAGCGTCCACATGGCCGCTTCCGGACTCGATGATTCATTGCCGTGGATGCCGTAGCTCATCCACAAAATGGCGGCGGTCCGGCCTTCCACTTCTCCGGATTCCAGCCCGGTCATTCGGCGATTGTTGACTCTGATCGTATCCAGTCCATGCAAATTCTCTTCTGTACTTACAAAAACCGCGAATAATGGCCGATGCTGATAGCTCTCTCCATACTCTTTCCACTGCACATGCGGACTTCTTTCTGCCACATGGCGGAAATAGGCGAGCATATCGTGGTGGCGGGTGAAGCGGTCGCCGGCCTCATAGCCAAGAAATTGCGAAGGCGACTGGATCTGGCTTTGCACTGCGCGGTCATCCAGACTATCCGATGCCGCCCGAGCCGGCAGAACAGATGCCAGTCCGAAAATCAGGAGAAGTAAAACAAATACGATAGATCGAAAGGAATACATTGGTCCGAAATTGATTTTGAATGAAATGTGGCCGTTTTCGGTTGGATGGATTTTGCAAAGATATTCCTGCAAAGATATTGGAACAGACCACCAAACCGGAAAGCCGGGCCAATATAGCAATAAAACCGATGCCGGCCGTAATTCGTTGCCGATCAGAAATCTGCCAGTGACACGGACCGGGCGGTTTCCGGGGCCGTAAAGAGGAGCCATACCCGGCCGGGATCCATCCTCTGGCCCGCTTCGGAACCGCCGCTCAATGCAGGGCCGCTCAATGCAGGCGCTCCGGCCCTGCCCTGAACCACTTCCCAGGCCATCCGGTAACTGTCGATCTGCAAGTCGTAGCCCAAACTTCGGGCATGCCGAACCAAAGCGCCTTTTCCTTCCTGCGGTGAAGCGGGCTGTTCCTGAACCGGCAGCTCAGTAACCGGACCCGTTTTGAAATCCACGATGTGCTCGCGCCCCTCCTGGTCCCGGATGATCATGTCAATCGATCCGCGGATGGTGATCCGTTTGGCTGACGGCAACCCGTCCCCGGTTCGCTCGGGCATTTTATCTTCCGCAATTGTATCCGCCGGAATCTGCACCTCGAATGCCACCTCGAAGCGTTTTTGTGCATTTTCCCCGAACTGTTCCGAAATCCACCCGGAGGCATTGCGACAGTGTCGGAGCAGCTCGCTGCTGTTCGCAACCACCACGGTATCCGGATCCGCCACGTTCATCCTGATCAGCTCCCGCTTCCAGAACCGCTCCAGGTCCCGGGTGGATGGGGCCTGCAGATCCGGACCCGCCTCCAGCGTGCGATGGATCAGTGTGCCGGCATCGGCCGGGGACAATCCATCCCATGCCATCCCTGGTTGCGCCTGACCTGGAACAGGCTCCTCAGGAGTATCTGGAGGGACAGCGGGATGATCCTTCTTGTCAGGGTACTCCTCTGCGGCAGATTCACCTTCCCTGTCACTGTACTCTACGTGGTCCCGGTATTCCGCATCCTGTTCCTCTATACCCGGGCGATGCACTTTTTTCCCGGAGGCCGTCCGCACTTCCGCGGATACCTGTGCATCGGCATTTCCGAACGGCTCCGCATTACGGTCCGGTATCCGGATTTTTTCCGGATCGATGCCTTTTACATGTTTCGCCGCTTCATCCTTGCCAGCCGGATGCCGATCGGCAAGCTGTTCCAGCTCCTGCGGTGTGAGCTGTTCGATCTCAATCACTTTTTGCAGGCCGGTTCTATCACGGGAACCTTTTATCCTCTCCTTTCCAGCCCGACCAGCCTGATTCTGCTGATTCGTGCCGATTTTCGCGGGCTCCTTCCCGGCCTGATCGAGCTGACCCGGTTCCTTGTACACCGGGTCAGCCTGCTGTTCGGCGATCCACGGTTCCAGCAATTCGGCAAACGATCCGGACGTACCTTTTATGGGTTTTGCAAGGCTCAGCAGCACATGGCTCTCGGCCCGCGTCACCGCAACGTAAAAAAGCCGCCTGGTTTCGGCCATCTGACGTTTCTGGCGCTCGGCCTTGAGGAACCGGAACAGAAAAGCGCCTTCTGCATCATGATCTCCCTCCCTGTTGCCGGGCTTGTAGGCCAGCGACGGCCACAGAAAGCTGTCGGGATCGTCATCGGCCAGATACAATTGCACCCCGCTTTCGTTGTTGCCTGCATACATATCGGGTAACACCACCATCGGGAATTCCAGACCCTTGGAGCCGTGGATTGTCATCAGCTGAATAGGAGCGGGGTCTGCCTGCTCGGCCTCGGAATCGCTGGCTTCCTCCCGGATGCGGTCGGACAGGAACCCGGTTACCTCGTAGAGCGTGCCCCGTCCGGTGCTTTCCAGATTGCGTATCACATCCAGCAGCTTTACCAGGTTTTCCCGGATCTGCGGATGGCCGGGAGAGGCGGCCAAATAGGGTCCATCCGTAAACACAGCCGCCTCCAGAAGCTCCGAAACCCGCCGGGTCGGCACCTGTTCACGGAGCTTCCGCAGCAACGGAACACCCGACTCCAGGGCAAGCCGGTCGGCATCGGACATCCGACTGCTCCACGAAGCGTGATCCGATATCGCGCTCCAGAAATTGGGGTAATCGCGCTGCAGGTCATCCATCACCACGCGGATGGTCAGCAGACCCGAATCAGACAGCGAGATCATGGGCGAGCGCAGCAGTCCAACCAGCGAAACATCGTCGAACGCATCCAGCAAGAAAGAAAGCAGCAGCCAGGCATCCCGCACCTCCCGGCGCATGTAGTATCTTGTCCCCTTGGCAACGGTGTAAGGCAGGCCCTCTTCACGGAGCGCATCCTCCAGGGCATACATGTGGGTCCGGCGCCGGTAGAGCACCCCGACCGCTTTTTCACCACGCTGCATTTTCCGGTGGATGGCTTCATAGCCCTGACGATGGCCCCCGTATACCTCGCGCAGGTACCGGGCGATACGACGGGCTTCCAGATGGACCGGGTGCGAAGCGAGTACTTCAGCCTCGACACTGGCGGGCTGTCCCTGGTCATCCCGCTTTTTGAGCTCCTCGCCCAGTGCCTTGCCGTCGGCCAGCAGAACACGGACCTCGCCGGGGGCATCGGAATTTCGAGACATGCCGGCAGGAGGATGTTCCAGCGGTTGATGATGCGCCTCATAGGATGCCGCCTGCTCCCTGGGTCCGAATACATCCCGGAACAGGGCATTGGCAAACCGGATCACGGCACGGTTCGAACGGAAAGAGTAAGGCAGGGGCCGCTGGAGCAACACTGCTGCACCCGGAGCCTTACTTCGCCGCGCCAACTCATCCTGCACACGACGCATCATGGCCACATCACCGCCGCGAAAACCGTAGATCGCCTGCTTGACGTCGCCGACGATGAGCAGTTGCTTTGACTCCCTGGCCAATTTCTTCCCGTTCGGTGCAGCCGTTTCCGGATCGGGAAAAGCCAGCCTGGCCAGGATTTCCCACTGCTTCCGGTCCGTATCCTGGAACTCATCCACCAGAATCTGATCAAAACGGCCCCGCATCCGCGCCGCAACAGCCGGATGCCCGGTAAAGAGCCGATGGGTGAGCCAGATCATATCGTCATAGTTGAAGTAGCCGGATTCAAAACGCTGATAGCGCATGAGCATCGCCCATCGCAAGCCGAGTTCGGACAGGTCGCGCATGTTCCAGTACGCCTCGTGGTCCGGATCGAATTGCTCGGACTCCGGATACGCCAGGATCTCACGCTCCAGTTCCGGGCGGGAAAGGTATTCGTCCAGCGTCGTCAATGCGTTCTCGTAGTCAAAAAGACGGTCGCCCTGCCGGTCGATCTCCGCCAGCTCCGCGTCATCGACCCCGGTCCGGTCAAACACCGCTTTTTTGAATCCCTTGCCCTTGTTCTTGATGGCTGACAGACCATCCATCGAACGGGGGATTTTGTCCGGTGATTTGAACCATTCCGGATGGGCGGAAAACGTTTCCAGCAGGTCCTGCAACAGGGCGTCCCGCTCCTCGCGCCAGTGTACGGATTTTTCCCGGATCCATCCCGGGTACTGGCCGGGCGGCATCAACGCCAGCTTTTCGAGCTCCCGCTCATCCACCCCCTCCAGCTTGTCCATGAACTGCTCAAAATCGGAGACCGACAGCCGGTTGAGCTGCCGCTGCAAACCGGGGTGTTCCTTGTATTTCCGGTAGAAACGCTTGCGCCACTCCATCATCCAGAGCACCTCGTCGTAGTCGCTCAGCAGCTCCAGCGCCCCGTCGACCGCCCGCTCTTCCACCGGCTGCCCGAATACTCGCGGCGCATCCGACACCGATATTTCGGTGACTTCGTCCGGAAAATATTGCAGTATTCTATTACAGAATGAATGGAAAGTCGAAATATAGTTGCGCGAAAACCGCTGTCGGACGGCAAGCAGGTGCTCTGATTTACCGATATTACGGTTAATTTCAGCATAGATCCTTGAGCGCATCTCGGCGGCAGCAAAATCGGTAAAGGTAAGTGCCAGCATGCGCTCCAGCGGCACCTTTTTATCCACCAGCTGATGGATGACGCGCTCGGTCAGGTTGTGCGTTTTGCCCGTGCCGGCCCCTGCTTCCAGGATCAGAAACCCTTCATGGCGAGAGATCTCATCCGTGATTTCGTCCGGAGTTTTATGGACATCGTTTCGTTCAGCCGCCATTGTCATCCTCCCAGAACGGTTCGGCCAGGTAGTACCGGTCTAGCTCGAACGTCATCCCTTTCTTGCTTCGCCGCGCCATCTCACAGTTCCAGCGCTTTTGCTGCACGCGGACATCGTACCGGTTGATGTGCCGGAAATCCGACCAGGGCGGGTCGCCGGTCAGGCTGGCATGGAATCGGCCTTCACAGATTGCCTGCACGATCCATGCCATCCGCAAACGCACAATGGCCTGCATGAAGGCATCCATTTCCGCCTGCGGCTTGTACTGCTCCTTGTATCTTCTCCGAACCCTTGTTCCTTTTTTGTACAGATACCCGTCGTCGATCAGTTCTGCCGATCCCAGCGAGAACTGGCAATTGACATCCTTCTTTTTGCCGTTTATCGGGAGCTTGTAATACCCTGTCAGGAACTCTGCGGCTCCGCTTTCACGCATGTACATGGCATAGACCGGGAGCTGAAAGCCCTCACCCTTCCTGATACTTTCATAGGATCTGGTTCCGGAGCTGCCCGACTTGTAATCGTATATCAGGGCTCGCTTTCCTTCTGATGTCACGTCGATGCGGTCGATTTTGCCCCGGAACAGTACCGGTATGCCACCCAGCTCTTTTTCAAAGGACCACTGATGCTCCATACTGTAGCCCGATTCGGGATAGAATGTAGCCGGACGCGCATCATCCAGTTCGACCAGAAAATCTTCACGGCCCTCTGTCTCGCGCTCCAGGAACCACTGCGTCACCCGCTCCAGGTTTTTTTTCAGGAGACCTGGAAACGGACTCTCGGGATTGCCAAGTTGATGCCGGTATACCTCAATCAATCGCCGGCGGATCAGTTCCATCCGTTTTTTTGCCCCCTCCGGATCGGATGGCGGCCAGACCGGCGGACCTTCCTGCGGTGTCCCGGAATAAAATTCCTCGAGGATCTGGTGCAACAGACTGCCCTTTATATTAGACTCGGCATCGTCCTGGTATTCATGGAGCGGCTCGAGCCGCAACACATATTTGAAAAAGAACTCTTGCGGCGATCTAGCGAACGTATCCAGCCGGCTGATACTTATACGCAACGCGTCATCACCGTACTGCTGCTCCAGCCACCGGGATGTGATTTCGCGATCAATTACTCCGTCGTAACGGCCCATCCATTCCGGATTTTGACGCGCTTTTTCAACAGCAGCCGCCAGCTGCCAGAAGCGCCAGTCAGTCTGCTCGCTCTGGCCATCTCCCCCATTTTTCTGGTGGATGCGGGACCAGATGATACGTAGATTCTCATTTTTGAATGACGCGCCATATTCTAATTTTTGCTGCGTTATGTTTTCTTCCGGATCATAACCTGAATCCGCATCTGGAACAGCAGCAGCCCCTGAGCAATTAAAACCTGTCCCTGAGCCACCAGTGTCTGAATCAGCAAAAACAGCACCCGAGTCGCCAGTACCGGCAGCTCTTGAACCAACAGAACCTGAGCCTGCAACATCATATCCAGCATCAGCCTGCGTCAATAATCCAACAAAACGGCCGCGTTCATGGAGGCCCATCAGCCATTTTTCAGCTGTTACCGGCCATTCAGGGAATGCATCCTCTTTGCGTTCTCCCAGCAGTTCCAGCCACATCGGAGAGGGCATTACAGGTTTTTGAGCAACCAGGTTAGGACGGCTCAGATAACGCGGCCTGTCGGAAGAGAGCAGACGTTGAAATTGCAGGCGGGCCAGCTTGTATTCCTCCGATCCGTCCTTGTTGGTCAGGTCTTTCAGTGCCTGCTCATAACGGAATTGCAAAAAGTCGGGTTTGTCGGACCGTGGAAATCCATCCTCGTGCAGCCCAAGTATAAAGACAATCTTGTCATGGACCTCGGCCAGATGCCGTATTTCGGTCAGCAGAACGGCCCCGGGCCGTTCCAGCGGTCGCTCACGCGTTTCCTTCAGGCGTAATTCAAGCAGCCGGAAATACTCCCTTTGTTCCAGCTTGCGTCCCAGCTTCAGCCGCGTTTCCGCCCGTACCAGTTTTTCCAGTATGACATCCAGCAGCTCTTTGGCCTCATTGGCCTCCCGGCTTTTCAGGTCACCCTGCAGTTGCAGCAACTTGCGGGTCCATTCCACCCATCCGGTCAGCGTCTGCCGCTCCGGAGTCCGGTAAAACGAACGCAGCGCGTCAAGATGTTCGATGACCGTCTCATAAAAATCGCGATTCCGCTGTTCCTGCGTGCGCCTCCGTTCCTCTTTCTCCTCGTCCTCCTGATACCGGATCTGCTCCAGCAGCCAGTCAAATACCCGGTCCATGCCTGTGGCTGCTTCCTCCAGGGTGCGGAAATTGTATTCCCGGCAAAACTGGGAGAAATGGCGGATGTTAGGAGCCCTGTTTTCATCATGCCCCTGAAGATCAGGCAACACCAGGCGATTGTCCGCAAACACACGGAACACATCGTCGACGGGAAAATCGTTAATGCCCAGTTTCAGGTATGTAAGCAGCCGGCGAACGAACGGATTGCTGATGAGCGAAGGACCGCGGCTGGAATGGATGGGGATACCGTAACGCTCGGATATTGATGCTGCCATCGGCTCGTACAGAGACAGGTCGCCGGTCAAAATCACCACGTCATCGTATCGCGATACCTGTGCGCCCTGTCGGGATCCATCATTGATAAATGCCAGAATCTGACGCGCCGCCTGTTCGAGTTCCTCTCTTGGATGGTGAAAAGCATTCAGATGGATACGGTCAACCGGAAGTGCAGCGGTTGAATCGGCTTTATAACGGATATACACCATTTCCGGACCTTCAATTAGCCCCAGGGCATGATGATACACTGGCTCCACCTCATCCACCTGATAAAGCACAAGCTTTTTATAACGCACCATTTCATTAGCCATGCGCGTTATTCTGCCCGGAAGTTGTTCCCTGTCAATCCATCGTTTTCGAGCTGTTTGATTTTCATAATCCCGTAAAATACTGGCAAGAACATTCCCACTGCGCGTCATATCCTGATCCTGATCCACCTCTTTTTCAAGAAGCAGGCCCGGACTCTGATTCTCACGGTAAAGGACCGCGATGATGTTCGACAGGGCCGTAACCGATGTCACTCCGGCAAATCGGCGAAAATCCGGGTTCCCATGACTTGAAAGCCACTGCTCAAGCCAGAGCGTGCGCTCCTCTGGTGTCGGCACCAGTGTCGGCAGATCATCATCCTCCAGACTGTGCATGGCCAGCTCTTCCAGAAAAGAGGTCAGCGTCATGATGTCCGGCGCAAAACCGCCCTGGTCCCGCTGCCATTTTTTTCTGACCTCCCGCTCCATCAACAGGTTGGTCACCAGGACAAGCGTGTCCGGCCCGCTCCCTTCCTCAAGCAATAGCTGCCAAAGTTGCACCGGATCGGGACTGGCATGTTCTCGTGTCCACTTCATGACGATGGTATGGTTGCAGATGGCGGATTTGACCGCCGGTTCGCTGAAGGTTACCAAAAACGGAAACCATTTGAAACGGAAAAATAGGTGGACGCGCCGGAGAAACCGGCTTTCAGATCAACTGCGACACGCCCTGTCGCAGAAACACCGCACCAGCATCAACCCCATAGTCCGGCATACAATATTTTCTTAAGTTCCGGGACGGGGCCAATCCCTGCAATCTTTATCCCAAAAGTCACCTTTTTACGAATTTTTGCGCCCATGTCTCTTCTCTGGTTCCTCATTATCGGTATGATCGCCGGCTGGCTGGCCGGACTCATCATGCGCGGTCACGGCTTCGGCCTGCTCGGCAACATGATCGTCGGCGTTCTGGGAGCAATGGTCGGCGGTTATATGTTTTCTTTTTTGAACATATCCACCAGCCACGGTCTCATCGGCTCGCTCTTCACTGCGCTTGTGGGCGCGGTGGTCTTCCTTTTCCTGATCCGGCTGATAAAAAACCTGTGAGGTCCTCATGCCAAATACCGTCGAAAAAGACGAAATCGCGAAACTGCTCAACGAAATCGGTACGCTGATGCGCCTGGCCGGCGAAAACGATTTCCGCGCCATGGCATTCGAGCGGGCAGCCCAAACCCTTGAAAGTCTGGAAGATGACATCAACAAATACATTGAAGATCAGACACTTGAAGATCTGAAAGGAATTGGGCAGTCCATTGCTCATGAAGTTTATGAATACGCCGAATCCGGTTCCTCCCCGGAGCTTGAAAAACTGCGCAAAAAAGTGCCGGACGGTCTCATCCCGTGGCTCGATATTTCAGGCATGGGTCCGAAAAAAATCTACAAAATACACAAAGAGCTGGGCATTACGGAAATTTCAGAGCTGAAGGAGAAGTGCGAGGATGGTTCGGTCGCTGCACTCCCGGGCATGGGTAAAAAGACAGCGGAGAAGATTCTCAAATCCATTGCCTGGATGGAGGAATTTTCGGAACGGTGCCTGATCGACGAGGCCACCGGCGTGGCGGAGCTCTTTCTGGACAAGATGAAGGATGCGAAGGGAGTCAGGGAGATTTCGGTGGCAGGATCGCTTCGCCGTTCCTCGGAAACCATCGGGGATATTGATATCCTGATTGCGGCCGATGAGAAAGACGCTCCGGACATCATGTCCCGGTTCGTGGGACTCGACGGCGTTAAGGAAGTCCTCGGTCAGGGTGAGACCAAAAGCTCCGTTCGTTCGGAAGAGGGCCGTCAGGTGGATTTGCGCATCGTGCGACCGGATTACTATCCTGCCGCCTTGTTGTATTTCACGGGCAGCAAAGAGCACAATGTGGCCCTGCGTCAGCGGGCCCGTGACAAAAAATTGCAGCTCAACGAATACGGACTATTCAAACAGAAGAAAAATAAGGAAGCCGATCTTGACCGGCCGCTTCGCGTCAAATCGGAAAAAGACATCTACCGTCATCTCGATCTTGCCTGCATTCCTCCCGAAATGCGGGAAGACCACGGGGAGTTGGAGCTGGCCCGGGAAAACAAGATCCCGGAACTGGTGGAACTGTCGGATCTTCGCGGAATCCTGCATGCCCATTCAACCTGGAGCGACGGCAAACGGTCCATCCGCGAAATGGCCGAGGCATGTATGGAACGCGGATATGAATACCTTGGTCTCACCGACCACTCACGAACGGCGGCTTACGCCGGCGGGCTGTCCATCGAACAAGTCCGGAAACAGTGGAAGGAAATCGATGCCCTGAACCGCGAGTTTGCGGACGACGGCAAGGATTTTGTCATCCTGAGAGGCATCGAGTCGGATATCCTGTCGGATGGACGCCTCGACTATCCCGATGACCTGCTGGCGGAATTTGACCTGGTGATCGGCAGCGTCCATTTTGGACTGGACAAACCCCCTGAAAAGATGCTCGACCGGCTCATGACCGCGGCAGCACATCCGCATATCCACATGATCGGACACCCGACCGGCCGCCTGTTGCTCCGGCGCGACGGCAATAAAGCGGATCTCAACCGGCTTATCGAACATTCGGCAGAGCACAAAACGGCCATTGAGATCAATGCGAATCCGAAGCGGCTGGATCTGGACTGGCGCTACGGTCGCAAGGCGCGCGAGTGTGGCCTGATGAGCGCCGTATGTCCGGATGCCCACAACACTTCCGGCCTCGACCATGTGCGCTACGGCATCGGCATCGCACGAAAGGCAGGGTTCAACGCCGGCCACATCCTCAATACCCTCCCTCTTTCCAAACTGAAAAAGTGGCTGTCAAAAAAGTAGGGATCGGCATTCATGACATCGCAATCTGCGTTCATTGCAATACGTCATCATTGCAATACGTCATCATTCCGATTCTTCATCACTCCGATACGCCATCTTTGTGATTTGTCATCACTCCGATTCTCGTTCATTGCGATTCATCATGACTCCTCATCATCGTACATCTCGTAATGCTTTTCTCCGGCCCGGATCGGGAAAGGCATGCGGTTTTGCGGCGGAGGCAGCGGGCAGGTCGTGTGGGGGTTGATCGCGCAGGGTGGATTGTAGGATACGTTGAAATCAACGATAGCCGGTTCTCCCGGTTCCGGCCGGTCAATGTACACAAAGCGTCCGCCCGGATAGGTCTCACTGCCTGATGTCGCATCCGCAAACGGGATAAACAGACGGTCGCCGGTGCCGAGAGCCAAAATCGTGACTTCCCGGCCTTCCCTCGAAAAGGTAAGCGATCCGGCCACATCCCATTCGACCATCTGTCCCAGGACATTTTCGATCAGCATGGTCGTACCTTCTTCTTTGGGCTCGAAGCGGGCCTCGATACGCCAGTCCCTGTCCACTTCATACCGGTCTATGCCGTCAAAATGCTGCAGGTGGGGACTGTTGTCATCGAACAACCGGATGCCGATCTTTTCCTCCCGGCGCACCACGAACCAGGTTAGTGAGCGGTAGGTCAGCTCCCGGGTCATTTCGGGTGTGGAGATCACATCATCCCGTATTCTGCGGCCGCGCTCGTCACGGATATCGACGTTGCCGACCACCCTCATGAACACCGTATCTTCACGCACTTCGAAAATACCGGCCATTTCGGGGATACTACCCTCCGGAAAATGCACGCGGGCATGGGATCCGCTGCCAAAAGACTGCTGGCCTTCGCTGAGCCAGTAGAGTCCGGCCAGGCGCAGCCACCCGTGTTCGTCGTTCAACCGCTCAATCCGGTTTCGATGCCAGTCCTCGACAAACTCATGATACTCGCGGTCGGGATCGCTGCCGGCATCGACGCTATCTGCGATCGCGTGGATTGGAGCGGAGGCATGCGACAGGTTGAAGGACCCGCTCGTCCAGCCCGGTCCAACCAGTAATGCGAGAAACAGGTAAAAAATTCTTCGATGGTTCAAAACACTCAGACCTTTGATTTTATTAGGGGGAGTAGCGCTCAGCGATGTGGTTCCTGCCAGTGACACGCACCATGGAATGCAACGAACCAAATATACAAATATGCGGGAAAAATCAGGACTGGACGACATTCAACGTCCAATCCACTATCAGGTCTGAGACTTGCGATCCTTCATTTTTATAAAAAGGGCAAGCCTCATCCTTACAGAGCACAAAAAGGTACCTTCCTTGCACATTTATTTCTTTTTTTTTCGGAAAAAGCAGCCAGCAATTGAATGATGCAGAGGTTGCGGATGTTAAACCCGTTAAGTTGCCATATTTAACGGCGGTGTTCCATCCGCCATGCCGTAGTTGACAATCCATGTTGACAATCCATATCCAAACCGAACCACTATGAACAATTCTTCATCGGAAACCGATCTCAGGTCATTAGACAATGTGCCGGCAGATAAAAACAGGGACATTGCGCTGCTGTTGCTTCGTATCGGCGTCGGTGTCATTTTTATTGTAGCAGGATGGGGAAAGTTGACAGGAATAGAGGGTGTGCAGGCATTTTTCGGCAGCGTCGGCATCCCGCTGCCCGGACTGATGGCCTGGATTGTAGCCCTCGTGGAATTTGTCGGGGGAATCATGGTCCTTGTCGGATCGTATATCCGTGTTCCGGCCATTTTACTGGCCATCATCATGGTTGTCGCCATTATAACGACCAAGATCGGAGATGATTTTGGCGCTTACCGGGTGGATGCGCTCCTGCTCCTGATGAGCGCCGCCCTGGCACTCATGGGGCCCGGTCGTTTATCCGTGGACGATATATTTTCCCGGAAGTAGCTGTATCAGCCAGATCGTCCCTTTACCGACCTGATTTGTTGACCGACCTGATTTGTTGACCCAAAACGGGATGCGGCCCTTGGCTGCATCCCGTTCTCTTTTTTTATGGACCCTCTCACCCACGGACTCACCGGCGCAGCCGCCGCCCAGTCGCTTGCCGGCACGGAAAAGCAACGTCCGGCCGCTTTTACCGCCTTCGTTTCCGCCCTGCTGCCCGACCTTGAGTTCTTTATCCACCGCGCCGAAGACCCTCTTTTCAACATCGAGGTCCATCGCCAGTTCACCCACTCTTTTGTATTTATCCCGGTTGGCGCCCTGATCACCGCCGCCCTGCTCTTGTGGCTGCTCAGCCGGTATCTTACCTGCCGTGAGCTGTTTCTATTCAGTGTTCTGGGTTTTGCCACGCACGGATTCATGGATGCGGTCACCAGTTACGGCACCGAGCTGTTATGGCCCTTTTCCGACACCCGATTCGCCTGGAATGTACTGCCTGTCATCGATCCCCTGCTCACGTCCGGCATGCTCGGCCTAAGTGGCGCCGCTTTCTATTTTCGAAGCAGACTTTTCGGTTGGCTCTTTTTCGGCTGGTTATTGATGTTTCTGACAGCCGGATTCATCCAGCGCGAGCGGGGCATCTCCGCCATGGAAGATGTTGCGTCACGGCGCGGCCATCCCGTTGAACAACTGACCGTCAAGCCAACCATCGGTAACCTGATCCTCTGGCGCAGCACATACATTACCGGTGATACGATTTACGTGGATGCGGTCCGGTCCGGTTTTTTCAGTTCCCCGCTCATCTATCCCGGCAATTCCGCCCCGCTCATCCACCCCGAACGTGACTTTTCCAGATGGAAGGGCACCACACTTTACGATGAACTGTTGCGGTTTCGGCGGTTCTCGGACGGCTACCTGGTCCGTCATCCTGACAAGCCCGGCATCATCGGCGATGCCCGCTATTCCATGGTCCCCAACAGTCTCAAGCCGCTCTGGGGCATCCGGGCCGATACCACCCGGCCCGACCGCCACGTGCCATTCCTGCATTTTCGTGACGCCGGTGCAGAGGTCCGCGAAGAATTTGTGCGACAACTGACCGGATCCCGCGATGGCATGGAAAAATGAAGCTGTTCTGTAACAAAACGGCCTTTGAAAAATCATTATTTATAATGAACTTGCCTTTAAGTTCACCCCGACCGGGAAGCTGCAGTCCATCCGGGGCTTGCCGGCGGTGTCAGCGGCATCATTATACCGGTCTCACTTGCGTATCGACTATACCAGCACCTCACCGCTAGCCTTGCATTCCGACACCCTGATTCCTGACTGCCATGAGAATCAATGTTCACACCCATGTCTTCACCTTTTCCTCCATACTGACCAAAGAGACCCTGCTTGTGCTCTCACACCGGCTCTCAGGCAGAAACCTTCCCGAACCGCTGCGCGACGCCATCCTGTCGTACCTTCGGACCCGCCGCCGCAACCGACCCGGTGATCTGTCCTTCGAGGATTTCCACCGTACCATACGGCCCACCAGCTTTTTCAACCGGATCATCCCCGGTCGGCTTCAACACCTTTTCGACCGCCATCTCGATCTTCCTCCGACCCCCGAAACGACGGCCGCACTCACCAGCCTGCTGGAAGCTTCCCTGATCGACCGTCACCAGGCATCCACCCCTGCGGTCATAAACGCCTTCGAATGGCTGCGCATCGGTTTCATGAAGAGCATCGACTCGGTCACCGACGACCTCATCTCCCATATGGACGATGACGACGTGGCCGTGGTACTGCCCATGGATATCATCGATAAAAAGGCCGGCAAACGGGAGCGGAAGCTGTTTCTGAAGCAGATGGAGGATACCCGGCGGCAGGCGCTGCGCTACCCCGGACGCATCCTCCCGTTCGCCAAGGTCAATCCTGCGCGCAGCGACAGCTTCGATATTATGGAGAATGCGATCGATGAAGGAGCCTGTGTCGGACTCAAGCTCTATCCGTCACTGGGTTACCGTATCCGGGGTGGCGTCATGGACAAGGTACTCCGGTTCTGTGAGGAAAAGGAAGTGCCCGTCCTGCTGCACTGCAATGATGCCGGATTCCGGAAAAGCCCGCAAGCGGCCCGCTTTTGTGATCCGAAGGAATGGATACCGGTGCTGGATACCCATCCCAACCTGAAGGTCTGTTTTGCCCATTTCGGGGGACAGACACAGGACGGAAAGCCGGTCTGGACACGCCCCGGACTTCCAGAAGAAAGCTGGGCGGCGGCCATTCTGGATCTGATGAAACGCTATCCCGGAAGCGTATATGCGGACCTGTCCTACCACTGGGAGCATAATGAGGACGCCGAAGCCGCCAAAAACTACCGTGAGAACCTGCTTGCCGTCCTTTCGGAGGATCACTACCGCGACCAGATCCTTTGGGGAACCGACTTTCACTTGCTGCGCATGGACGCCGTGGACACCGATTATTCAGAATCCTTCATCAGCATGGTCGGTGATGACCATTTTGCACGCCTGTCCCGCAGTAATCCCGCGCGCTATCTGGGTCTGCCTGTGGACGGGCTTCCGGAAGGATCCAATATCACCCGTCACATAGCCTGGCTCACCGGACACCACGCCCGGGCTGTGCATGGCCGGCCGGCCTCGTGGCTGACCCGGCATCCGAAAGGGGCCGCTATGGCTGGCGGAACGGCATCACCCGACGGTCCCGCCTGGGACCGCAACAACCGCATCCATGTCTCGGTGTTCAATTTCATCTGGGGATACCGGACGCCCGTCTATCTCGGCGAAGAAATGAAACGCCGGATGCGCCGTCAGGGCAGCGAGCCGGAAACGCTGTTTGAAGCCATGGGCCGCCTGCCGGTCGGTGAACTGACGTTCCACAGCGATGTGCTCGGGGACCGGTCCGACCGGGATCACGCCATTCGCAGCTTTGCCGGACGTATCCATGTCTGGTTTTCGGCGATCGGCGCTTTCGAGCGCACGGAGATGGAGGATGCCGGCTACCTCCGCAAGATGGTGGCAACCTGCTCCGACCCCTCCGCCACCATTCCCAAAATCGCCGGAGTGATGGAACTCTATTTCCGGGACACATCCGATCTGGTGACCGAACCATGACACCTCCTGCACCCCGACCCGCGCCTGCCGCCATCCTGTTGAAACCAGACTTTTACGGTATACTGCTAAAACCTCGGCTTTACGGTGTAGGACTAAAACCGTGGCTTTACAGCATAGGGCTAAAACCGTGGTATTACGGCATACTGCTGATCATGTGCCTTTCCGGCATCGTTTCGACCGCCCAGGCCGGCGCCCGCATGGCGATGCCGGCTGCAGAATCGACTGCCGGATCGGCCTCTTCACTGGAAAGCGACCTTAGCTTAGACATCCCGATCTTAGTGGCTTCCGACGACCTGTCAGCGTTCACCACTGGAGCGGCCTGGGACCTCTCCCTGTCGTACTACCCGTCCGTGCCCCGTCAACGGAGCCGGGGCGAAGACATCCTGTTGCGTGACGCGCTCGTCCACTTTCAGAGCACGGGCACCTTGCTTCTGGATCCGGACCTGAACCGGCATCCCCTTACCGCCGCCTTGCGCCTTGATATCGGATGGGAACGAATGCCGACACCCCCGGATGACATTCCAACCGACATCATGATCGATGATGTGATGGATGACTCCGATCACGGCAGCGGACTGCGATCCTTGCGCTATCACTACCGTATGGCCTTGCTGCTGGAAGCGGCTACTGAAGCCGAACAGTCGTTCGATGCCGCCTATTTCACAACAGGGGCTGGCCTGCGGCTGCTGAACCTGTCCCGCACCGGGTGGAGCGGCTGGCTGCCCTCCCTGCGCGTCATGTACGAAGGGGTGTTCAGGATCAATCAGGAGGCCATCCCTCTTTCCGGATCCCCGGCCGATTCCGTCCCCGAATCTGACACCGATGCCGATCCAGGCTCACGTAACGACCTGCTGGCCGATGATATCCGCAACATACACCATCGGTTGCGGCTGGTGTACCGGCACCAGCTCGGACTCGCTGCCGTTGGCCTGTCCGGTTTCACGCTCGCCGGCGGCCTGCAGTACACCCGCGACTTCGGTCAGACCACCGCCTACACCGACGCCGGTCTCGATTCCCGATTCGGATGGGTGACCGACCTTTCCTATGCCCTGCGATGGGATGGACGCGAAGGTCCCAACCGGATCGATCTATTTGTCCGCTTCGCCGAAGGTCGCATCGCCCCGCTGGCCACCTCCGACCGGTCGTTCACCCTTGGCTTCCGGATTCCCTACTCCCAATGATATAAGCCATGCGCACATGAAACAGCCGTACCTTCCCACTTCCTGGCGCCAACCAAACCGCCATCCATGAAAACCCGGCATTCTCGCACCAGCGAGAGATTTCTATTAGCTCCAAACTCTAATCCTCCAAAATCCAACCATCCGCCGCCATGACCAGGATACAAGCTCCCTTCTACCCGATTATCTACGTCCGCGGTTTTGCCATGAGCCAATCTGCCATGGAAGAAACCGTAGCCACGCCCTATATGGGATTCAACCTGGGCAGCACCAAAATCCGTCAGGAATGGGACGGCGAGGTGCACCGTCACATTTTCGAATCGCCGCTGATCCGCCTTATGAAGGAGTACGGCTATGTCGACAACTACGCCGAAGGCTCCGAAAGGGAAGGACGCATTCCGGCCAGGAGCGTCATCATCCACCGCTATTACGAACAGGCGGACCGGGATATCGGTGCCGGCGACGGGGCGCCGACCATCGAAGAGGCCGCCAGGGAACTCAGCGAACTTATATTGAAAGTCCGCAACCAGGTATGCGGCGACAATACGGACGAACGCGAGACTTTCAAAGTCCACCTGGTGGCGCATTCCATGGGCGGACTCATCGTGCGTTGCCTCCTCCAGAATGACCGGATCGGGTCCGTGGAGGCAAAAAATCTGGTGGACAAGGTGTTCACGTACGGCACGCCGCACAACGGCATCGAGATTCGCGGTGTCAACATCCCCCGTTTCCTGGCTGGATGGGATATCAACAATTTCAACCGTCGGCGCATAGCGGAGTATCTTCAGCTGCCCGGCCATGACCGTGTGGATACGCTCAACGGCAAATTCCCCGAATCGCGCTTTTTCTGCCATGTCGGGACCAACCATAACGACTACAATCTCTCCCGCCTGGCAGTCGGCCCCATGAGCGACGGACTGGTTCTCATCAAAAATGCCAGCATCCAGGGCGCGCCGCGCGTCTATACCAACCACAGTCACAGCGGCCACTACGGCCTCGTCAATTCCGAGGAAGGATATCAGAACCTGACCCGCTTCCTGTTCGGCAACGTAATGGTCAGGGCCATTCTGGATGTGCAGCACCTGCCCCTGCCGCCGTCCGTTCGCAAAGCGCATGAGGACGGAAGGAAAATCCGGGCGTCCTATTTTTTCGAATCCACCGTGATGACGCGCGGCGGACGTTTCCGCCTGAGCGACCGACGCACCGAAACCAATTCCGCCGTGTTCCGCAAATTCGATGACCTCTTCCCCCGAGATCCAGACGCCTCGACCGGCAGCCATAACGCAAAAATGCCGGTGCTGTTCTCGGTTTTCCTGGACACCTCGAAAATCGAAGCCGGACGGACAATGGTCTTTACCGTGGACTTGTCGGTCCGTTCCACCGAATACCGTATCAGCGGCAACCTGTTCACCCGGCAGCGCATTCCCGAAGAAAACCTGTTCCGGGACAAGATCACCCTGCGCGCCGTCCCCGGAGGCAGTGAATGGTCCCTGCGGTACAACCTAACGGATGAGGACTGGGGTGAAAACCGGGGTCGCACCGCCGATTCGCAAAATGGCCGTTTCTTCGTTCCGCTTTCCTCCAGAAAAGGCTTCAAAGCCGCCTTAATAGTCGAACCTCTTAAGGCATGACCCAGGAATCGCACCCGGGGCCTGCCAAAACAAAGCTTAATTACTACTAATCACTTAAAGGCCAGCGTATTAATAAAATTTAAGAAATCCTTTGTCTGTGATATCTTATATTAGAGCGATTATTATCTACATGCTTTAATATGCAAAGTAAAAAGCCCGGAATTTATGTCCATGAGATATCGACTCTTCGGCTATCCGTAGCAGGCGTTGAAACGGCCATTCCGGCATTTGTCGGGTATACGGAGAAAGCCGACAGAGTAGGAGACGGTGTATCATTGCAGATGCAGCCGGTCCGCATCTCCTCCTTCCGGGAATTCAGGGAGATATTCGGCGGCCCCAAAACCGAGCCTTTTTCTTTCACTATCAGGGACACCTACAACAACCGTTCGGAACTTACCAACCGGCAGTTCTATTCCGGCATGCGTTCAGAAACCCCTTCGCCCTACAAGCTGTTCTACAGTCTTCAGCTCTACTTCAGCAATGGGGGCGGACCTTGCTACGTGGTTTCTGCAGGCAACTATTTTGATAAAATCGAGGCAGGAAGCATCGATGAAGGCACCGGGCTGCTGGGCGGTATCCGGGCCGTCGAAAAGATCGAGGAACCCACCCTGCTGGTATTTCCTGACGGGGTTTCGCTGGATACCGTGGATGCGTACGGCGCCGTAGCAAGGGAAGCTCTGGCTCAATGCAAACGGAGAAACAACCGGTTCACCATCCTCGACAAATACGACAAGTATACCAACCTGAACGAATTCAGGAACGCACTGGGATCGCACTACCTTGAGTTCGGGGCAGCTTACTACCCACTCCTTCGCACCACTTTCAGTTATGAAGTAGACAGGCTTTCTACCGATATCCGTCATGAGAAAAGGGGAACCGCACCCTCCGATATCGTCAATTACGCCGATGTTGAAAATCTGGCTGAAATGGAGATAAAGCATCCGCAGATATTCCGGTCCCTGCTGGCCACGACCAGAAAAGAGTACGTGGTAGTACCGCCCTCGGGCGCCATCGCCGGCGTATATGTGAAGGTGGACCGGAACCGCGGTGTGTGGAAAGCACCGGCCAATGTCATTTTGAGCGCCGTCCTTGAACCCACGACGACCATCACCGGGGTCATGCAGACCCATCTGAACGTGGATTCCGTCGAGGGCAAATCCATCAACGCTGTACGCTCGTTTCATGGAAGGGGTACACTCATCTGGGGCGCGCGCACCCTGGCCGGCAATCACCAGGAGTGGCGTTACATTTCTGTGAAACGCCTTGCCATGTACATCGAGGAGTCTGTCCGCAACGCTACACAATTCGTCGTCAATGAACCCAACAACAACAGGGTCTGGCTTCGGGTGCGTATCATGATCGAGCAGTTTCTTTCCGAGCTGTGGCATGCCGGCGCCCTGGCCGGAAGTGTGCAATCTGACGCTTTTTTTGTAAAAGTGGGCCTGGGCGATTCCATGTCGACAAAAGACATCGACGAGGGACGTATGGTCATCGATATGGGCATCGCCGCTATTCGTCCGGGAGAATATATCATCATCCGTATCACGCACAAAAACCTCAAAGGCTGATCCGGGATTTCTGCCCTCTCATTTGTCCCGGATACAGGCCTGATACAACCAAACAGGAGTTGCCATGGATACCGAGAGCATCAAACGTAATGCCGCCGATCTGGACGAGGAATTGAATTGGCTGGCGGAAATCACGGAAACGCGGTTGCGTCTGCATGCAGGCCAAAAAACACGTTACCGCGACCCTTCTAAAATCAAGCTTCCCTCACTTAAAAGAAGTAAATCGCCCTATGCCCGGTTTATTTCTGAGCGGAATTTCGGGGTGGAGGAACGTTTTGTACTGGCCCTGGCAATGGCTCCCCACATTCGCCCTGATTTACTGGATGCCTTCGCAGACCGGCTTCGGAACACGTCCCGCCTGCTGAACGTAGAAGAGACCGACTCTGGCGACACCGCAAACCGGCAAACAAGCGCTGAACCGGCAGCCATCACACCCGCAACCTCCACCTTCATACCCACCGGCGAAACGGCCCTTTTCCTCTTTGCCGGTCAGGATCTTAAGGCTCGCTTTTCCCTTTTGAAGGTCTGGGAGCCTGCACATCCCTTTTCCAGGGAGGATATCCTCACCCTGGGCGAAACACCGCCCGGGGAGCCGATGATCAGGGGCCCGTTGCTCATATCGGAAATGGCCCTTCGGTTGTTCACCACCGGTGAGGCCACAGTGCCGAAACATCTCTCCGGCATTCCCGCTACCCGGCTCACCACCGACAAGGAATGGGACGACCTGGTTGCCGCCGGCCATCTTGCGGTTCCGCTGGGACAGATCGAGACATTCCTCCAGAACCGGGAAGACCTTTCCAAAATGTGGTCACAAAACAAACATGCGCTACCCGGGCTGAATGTTTTGTTTCACGGTCCGCCCGGCACCGGCAAAACCCTCACCGCTGCCCTTCTTGGTAAGAAAACCGGGGTGGATGTGTACCGGATCGATCTTTCGGCCGTAGTATCCAGGTACATTGGCGAAACAGAGAAAAACCTGTCGAAACTGTTTGAAAAAACCGGAAACCGCGAGTGGATTCTCTTTTTTGACGAGGCCGATGCCCTGTTTGGCAAACGCACTCATGTAAGGGACGCTCATGACCGGTACTCCAACGGTCCAGACCCCGCCGCTGCATCCCTTTTCCTGCAGTATTTGGAGCAGCATGACGGGTTGTCCATTGTGTCAACCTCATCCAAAGAAGGTATTGACGATCATGTGCTCCGGCGATTTCAGATAAGGGTCCATTTTCCCATCCCCGGAGCGGACGAGCGGCTTGCATTGTGGGAGGAAGCACTCGGTACCTCTGTGAAACTGGAGCGGAACGCCGATCTGAAAAACATTGCCGCATCATACGAACTCTCCGGCGGCACGATCCTGAATGCATCCCGTTTTGCATTGCTTCATGCGCTTCAGCGACGGAGCAAAAAAGTATCAAGAACTGACATACTTGAGGGCATCATGCATCACAAGCCCTGATATGCCAGCTCTGATATGTATTAAAAAAAGCCTGCCCTGCTTGGCAGAACAGGCTTTTTAATACGATATTACAGGTAATCGCTACCTGTATACAGCCAATATCAGTAGCCTTCCGGTTGCTGCGGCTGCTGCTGTTGCTGCTGCATCTGGGTCTCCTGGATCATTTGCTGCACGCGCTGCTGTAGTGAAGGATCCTGCTGGATGGCCATGTTGATCTCCTGGAAACGTTCCATTTCCATTCCTTCTTCTTCAACGGCTTCGCTCAGCTGACGCTCCATCTGCTCTTCGATCTCCTGGATTTGCTCGTTGGCACGTTCAAATTTTTCCAGGTCCTCGGCTGATACCTCGATATCCTCCATTGACTGCCCCATTTGCTGGGCCTGAATGATTTCGTTGTAAGTACTTACCTCGATGCCCTCCTCGTCGACGATGGTAATCATCTCCTGTTGGGATTCTGCCTGTACCGATTGCGCATTCATGGATGCATCGATAAACAGTTCAAGTTCCTCGTCCGATATTTCAATCTCCGGGGGCGCTTCCTGCTCCGGCATTTCAAACTGGGCTTGAGCCGGGACGGCGAAGAACGCAAATACCGCGGCGATAATCCCGATGGCAATGGATTGTGACTTCATAAATTAACCTCTTGGTTGGTTTGTGGGTTGTTTGCAGATTTTTCCATCTTTTCGAGCATCTCTAACTCATCTGCCACCGTGTTATTGCCATTCTGATAATTTTTTTCGTGATTTATAATGTTATTATGTTTGTAAAATAGTATAAAATAAATGACGCCGTTCCACCATATGAGCAATGAACATCTCTTCGCATAAATATTAACAAGCAATTTTTTCTATCCATCGGTTGTATAAGAAAATATGTTCAATACCCATGAAGGAACTGGAAAAACGACGATCAAATAATCCGGACCGCCATGAGTCCAGACAAAAACACTTCCTTTAACCTTTTTATCTTGTTGTACCCCAATGTTATAGCCACACCCCACAACTTTCGGTAACTATTGAAGTTGATACATTTAATCTATAGATTTCTGTTACTTACCTTACGTTGAGGATACTGTGGATACCTCTGAAAACAAATCGGGTTGTAGTAAGGATTCTACCCGTGAAACCTCTGTCAATTGCGACAGATGGATTGATATTAACTGTATCCGGCCACTCTTTTTATATCCACATCGCCTCGCTTTTTTGCATCACTGAAATCGTCTCTGAAGCATTATCTGTTTTCCTGGCTGTTTGTAGCAATTTGGAACATGGCAAACCACAGGCTCTTACTGGAATAATCTGATCACAGACCTTGCAACCGGATCTGAAACCTGGAGGATCATTGCATGATTGGACAAACGATTTCTCATTATAAGATCCTTGAAAAGCTCGGTGAAGGAGGCATGGGCATCGTTTACAAGGCCCATGACACCAGGCTCGAGCGCATCGTCGCACTTAAATTTCTCCCTCCGGATCTCACCGCCAAGGAAGAGGATAAACAGCGCTTCATTCAAGAAGCTAAAGCCGCAGCGGGACTGAATCACCCGAACATATGTACAGTCTATTCCGTCGAGGAGCATTATGATCAGCAGTTTATATCGATGGAATATGTTGATGGTGTAACATTACGCCAGAAATCAGAATTCAGCGGTCGATGGTCGGAGAATGGAGGTCCTGGAACCTGTAACCTGGAATCCGGAACGGCCATCGATCATGCCCTCCAAATCGTCGAAGCCCTTGATGAAGCCCATTCTAAAGGGATCATCCATCGGGATATCAAACCAGAGAATATCATGGTGGATTCAAAGAACCGCATAAAGGTTATGGATTTCGGATTGGCGAAGATCAAAGGGGCGATGAATCTTACCAAAGCAGGAACTACACTTGGAACGGTTGCCTATATGTCTCCCGAACAGATACAGGGCGAAGATGTCGATCACCGTTCAGATATTTTTTCGCTCGGTGTTGTCCTGTACGAAATTCTCACCGGACACACCCCGTTCCGCGATGATCATGAAGCGGCGATCCTATACTCGATTGTCAACGAAAAGCCGCAGCCGGTTTCGTCCTTTGTACCCGCGATATCATCGCAGTTTGAAAAGCTGATTGAGAGGACACTGGAGAAGGACCCTTCCGACCGATATCAATCGATGGAAGAGCTGTTGAATGATCTGAGGCTTTTAAAGAGAAAGACATCCAAAACGATTGGAATACCGACCGATACTGCATCAACTGCGTCATCTGCATCCGGACCTCAGCAACGCGCAAGCACACAAATCCGGTCGGCTGCCCGTTCTCCGGTAATTTATGGTGCAGCTATATTGTTTCTGGTCATTATCTTTGCGGCATTCTACTTACTGTTCTTCATCCAGGAGAAACCTGTAACTGCATCACTGAATCCTGACCGGATATTTGTCGCGGCATTTGAGAATCGCACGGGCGACCCTACGCTCGATCCCATAGGAAGATTGGTGTCGGATTGGATCACACAGGGAATAATACATAACGAGCTTGCCGAGGTAATAACGACAACAACTATGCTGCAGATGATTCAAAATGTGGGGTTGGTTGGAGGAGGATTGGAAGACCGGATAAAACTAATAGAACTTTCGGAGGTAACACAGTCTGGGATTCTTGTATCCGGTATGTTTCATCAGGTAGGTGAAGATATACAGTTCCATGCACAGATAATCGATGCGCAAAAAAATGAGGTCATTCTGACACTCGAGCCAGTGCGCGGCCCACGGAGCGAACCGATGAAAGCCATCAACGATCTGCAGAAGAAAATTATGGGAGCACTGGCTATGCACGTTTTCCCCGGTATCGATATCAGGATGGTTAGTGCTCCGCCAATCTATGAGGCGTATATAGAATTTATTGAAGGAACAAAGTACTTCGGTGTTGATTACGTGAGAGCATTTGAACATTACAGGCGTGCCATAGAAATAGACCCGGATTTTTTGTACCCAAAATTTAGGATGGCGGCCGGATATGGAAATATTGGCCAGTATGCAATAGCCGATTCCATATTGCAGTCTATTGATCGGGAAAAGCATCGATCATCTCCTTACGAGCGATCTTATCTGGATTGGTATACATTTTACTTGCAGGGGAAAATGGAAGAAGCGTTCGCGGCACTTCTCTACGTTGAGAGTATTACCCCAATGGATCCGGTAACAAATTATTTAGTCGGACTTTATGCTCTCTATTTAAATCGTCCCGGAATAACCGTTGAAACATATGCAAAAATAGACTTCCAGGACTATATGGCTGATTACCCGGCATATTCGTGGCGTTTCGGAGTCTTAAGCGACGCACATCATCTTTTAGGGAATTATCAAAAGGAGCTCGAAGTAGCTCGTAAAGCACAAAAATACTTCCCAAATGATTGGGGTCGTCGCTCCGAAGAAGTCTCTGCGCTCGCCGCTCTTGGAAAAGTCGAGGAACTGCATAGAGTCATTGAACAAAGTAAAAAAATAGCTCCCCCCGCCGGAATGGCAGGTTTTGTAATGCGCACAGCATTGAGTGAACTCCGCGCACACGGGAATAAAACGGAAGCATTAGAAGTTGCAGAACGGGCCGTTCAATGGTGTGAAGACCATGACCCAAAGAATAAGTCACAACTTGCATATTTGCTCTATCTCGCCGAACAATGGGATGAATCACATGCACTATACAAGCAGTTGGCTGCAAATGATGCGGATAATATATACTTCCAAGGAGCACTCGGTGCGTTGGCGGCACGCAGAGGTGACGACAAAGAGGCACGCCGTATTGCCGATAAGTTAATAGAGATGGATCGGAAATATCTCTTCGGTCAGCATACATATTTATGTGCCAGAATCCATGCGATTCTCGGTGAACATGCCGATGCAGTAAAACTTATACAAGAATCTTTTGATCAAGGGAACAGTTTCGGTACTTACATACACCGCGATATTGATTTCGAGCCATTACGCGATTACCCGCCCTTTATCGCATTGCTTAAACCAAAAGGTTGACTGTGATTGGACAGACGATCTTACATTATGAAATACTAAAAAATAAATCGGTAATGGCAACATGGGCGACTTTCACTCCCAGATAGATGCGCCCTGCCGGGCGCACATGAAAAAGCCTTGCACCGCTTTATCTCATTGCGATACAAGGCTTTTATGACTCGTCGGGGCGACAGGATTTGAACCTGCGACCCCTTGCACCCCATCTAATTCAAACCGGGTTCTTTCGGGATCGTATGGTGTTCATTGGGAGTGCTGTAAATTCATGATATGCAATGTGATAGAAATATTGTTATTCCCATATTATCCCGCTATATTACCATTCAACCCCGTACATATGGTGGTAAAAAAGTGGTAAAAATATTACCCGGATATTATGACAAAGCTGGATTTAACGGACGCCTTTATCAGGAGCTATCCGAAACCTGAGAAGACAACAGAGATTTACGATGGGAAGACGCCTGGGCTTCTGTTACGGATCAGTCCAAAGGGTCGCAAAGCATTTGTTTATCGTTACAAGTTTGCCGGGACAGATTATCGTTATACTATTGGCATATACTCTCCAAATTTTAAATTGGCTAAAGCACGTGGTATTGCCAGCGACCTTCAGCTAAATGTACGGAACGGGATTAATCCTGTCGCCGAAAAACATGCCAAAGTCAACGAACCAAAGAGCATAAAGTTTCGAGAACTTGCTGAAACCTTTAAAGCAGTGCAATTCCCTAATTACCGGCAATCAACAAGGGTGTTTTATAGTATCGTAATAGATAAGCGACTTATTCCGGTATTTGGTCGGCGTGAAATCGACAAAATCACCAAACCGGAGATCGTACGCTATCTGGACAGCATCGCAATCACTGAGGGTAGCCGCACAATGGCGAACCGGGTACGAGAACGACTTCACCACCTTTTTGAATGGGCCATAAGCCGAGGCATGACCGACAGGAACCCGGTAAAAGGAACAAAGCCGTATGAGGGCGGAGAAAATGAAAGCGAACGCTATTATGGTGCCGAAGAGATTAAGAAACTTTGGGAGAAATTTGAGACCATGAGGGAGCCGATGCGGTCATATCTGAAGATAATCAGCCTGACAGGTCAACGGCGAACCGAAACACAATACATGCGGTGGGATAACATCCATTATGTAAAGAACAAAGACTTCAAAGGCCATATCTGGACAATCCCGAAATCCCTGGCAAAGTCTGGCCGGGATCATGAGGTTCCTTTGTCACCGCTTGCCGTAGAGATCATTGAGTCGCTGAAAAAGAGAGCTGGGGACAACCCGTATGTTTTCGCTTCCGGTGGATCGGATAAAATCCCTTTCGGACAAAAGACAATAAAACGCGGGGTGGTTGATATCCAAAACACCTGTATTTCAGACTTTCGCTTACATGACATGCGTAGGACTGTAGCGACAAATTTAGCAGAACTCGGTACTCCAGCGGAAGTGGTTTCAAAAGTATTGAATCACAAAACCGGTGGGGGTGGTAGTTTAGTGACCAGAATATACAATAAGTACGAATATCGTAAAGAACGTCAATTAGCTCTCAACAAATGGG
>JAWOCT010000089.1:0-33783 GCA_046483675.1 Cyclonatronaceae bacterium | reverse complement strand
GCCCTGAATAAACTGGAGACCGTTGACAAGCGAATGGCGGAGGTGGTCAACTATCGCTTCTTTGGCGGATTAACCGTCGACGAGACAGCAGAAATTTTACAGGTATCCAGGAATACGGTAAACCGGGATTGGGCCAAGGCCCGGGGGCTGCTCTACAAAGAGATACAGCAGCAATTGTAATGAGTCATCACTCATTTTTTTTCGCTTTGGTTTACAGAGATAATCCATAACGGCGAGCATGAAATCGAAGGAATCATGTATAAATACTGGAAACTGATTGACAGGGTGATTGACAAGACCCTGGCTCTTGAACCGGAGTCAAGAATTCCATTTCTGGAGGAGACGTTTGCCTCCAAACCGGAAATCCTTGATGAAGCCAAAGACTATCTCTCATTCATAGAGAGAGCAGAAACAGAGGATTTCCTGCAATCCGAATTCTTGTCGAAATCCGTGCTGGCTGATGAAATATCCTCAAAAATAAATGAAACCAAACCCGTTTCGCACATCATCGGACGGCAGATCGGTCCGTATGAAATAAAACGCCTTCTGGGCGAAGGGGGAATGGGAAGTGTCTATCTTGCCGATCGGGTTGACGGTGAATTTTCTCAGCAGATTGCGATTAAATTTATCAGGAGCGGGTTCTATTCCCTGTACCTTCGGGAACGGTTTGATCGCGAAAAGCAACTTCTTTCAAAGTTGCATCATCCCCATATTGCCCGCCTGCTGGATGGTGGTATTACGGATGACGGCTCACCCTACCTGATCATGGAATATATTGCGGGTGATCCGGTAGATACCTACTGCAGGAAACAGAAACTGTGTTTTGAAGAACGGCTGACCCTTTTTTTGCAAATATGCCAGGCCGTTCAGTTTGCACACTCGAAACTGATCATTCACAGAGATCTCAAGCCCGATAATATTTTTGTGACGAGCGAGGGGCAGATTAAAATTATGGATTTTGGCATCGGCAAATCGCTCCAACCGGAAGTGGATGAAACCCATATTGACTTTACCCGAAACGGGCACATCATTGCCAGCTTCGATTTTGCGGCTCCCGAGCAGCTTAATAACGATGACGTTTTTATCCAAACTGATGTTTACGGACTGGGGGCCTTGCTTTACCTGCTTGTTACGGATGAACGACTCTTTAATATTAAGAAAAAATCGATCGGTGAAATTGAAAAAATCATATGCGAACAATCCCCCGTGCGGCCGGGGTTGCGATCAAAACCGGGAATCGGGCGGATTTCAAGGGACCTGGAGGCCATTATCCTAAAAGCCCTGCGAAAAGAGCCGGAAAACCGGTATGAATCGGTTGTCCACCTCATGGATGATATGGACCGGCTGGAACAGGGTCTGCCGGTCCTTGCCAGACAGGGCAAACTGCAATACAGGGCAGGAAAATTCATCAAACGCAATAAAACACCTATAACGGCAGTGGTTCTGTTCAGTTTCATAACGGCATTTTTCTCGATTTATCATGTTCGTGAGCTCGCCGAGGAACGGGACATTGCGCGTGCTGAAGCAGAAAGGGCGCAGGCTGTCACCAACTTTCTGTCCGGTATATTTGAAAATGCAAGTCCCTTCAACCAGCCTAACTCCGAAATCACCGCACGGGAGGTCCTGGATATTGGAACTGACTATCTTTACAGTGAATTCAGCGCTCAACCTGATATAAAAATGTCGCTGCTCACAACAGTCGGTAGTATTTACACGGCACTGGATGATTACGAAAAAGCCGGTGCTGCTTTAGCAGATGCGTATGAATTGATTGAAGAGAATGAAAATCAGCAATTTGATATTGCATTTTTGCATCAAAACCTTGGCAACCTGATTAAGGCGCGGGGTGATTTTTCAGAGGCTGCCGATTATCATCAAAAGGCGGCATCACTTTTCAGGGAACTAAACCTTCCTGATTACGAAGCCAGGAATTTAAGTCTGTGGGGATGGGATGCATGGCGATTGTCGGAATACGACAAGGCTGACTCGCTCTACAGGCTTGCATTGGACATTAGTATGAAGGAGCACGGTGTTCAAAGTCCGGGAACAGCGGAAATTTTGCATGCCTATGGCTGGCTTTACCATTTCAAGGGAGAAAACACGATCGCAGACAGTCTCTTCACAGAAGTGCTCAATTTTCGCCGCGATTACTACCAAAATGATCACCCGGAACTTGCATCCATTCTTCACAGCCTGGGCTGGACCAAATACCATTCAGGCGAATTCGCCTCTGCGGAAGCACTTTACGAGGAAGCGATCGCAATGAGAAGAAGGCTCTTTCAAGACAGGGCCCATTCCGATATCGCATGGTCATTGAACAATCTCGGGGTTATCAAAATGGAGCAGGGACTGCTTGATGAAGCGGAGCAGCTATTCGTGGAAGCTCTTGATATGAGAAGAGAAGTATTGCCTGAAAACCATCCCGAGATTTCAAGAAGCCTGGGCAATCTTGGATCGATCTATTATCACAGGGAACAATACCATCAGTCCATATCTGTTTTTAAGGAAGTTCTGGATACAAATATCATGATATTTGGAGAAGATCATACTAACATTGCGATGTATTCGAATAATCTTGCCGCAGTTCTGCAAAAAGCCGGCAATCCGGAGCAATCCATCCCTTATCTGCTGAAGGCCCTTGAAATCCAGGAAAAGCACTTTAAAAAGTCACAGTTCCTTGCTCTTAAAATACGGACAAATTTGGCCGGTGCTTACGATGATTTGGGAGCATATGAAAAAGCGGAACACCTGCTGCTTGAAAACTATGAAGCATTGAGGGATGAAAAAGGAGATGGTGACGCGGAAACCCTGGAGCATCTGCGTGCATTGGTGGATTTCTACACCAAGTGGAATCAAAATCAAAAGGAGGAGCAGTACAGGAACATATTGACCGATCACTCCAATATCTGAAACCCTCCGATATCGGGAAATATAGAGCAAAATCATTTACTTGCTCACCAGGCTGCAATCCATACCTCTTTAAAAAAGCTGGCGCGAACGACTGATCTTCACATAGGGCGTTCTTCTGCCAAGGGATTTTTTCAAAATTCGGGTAAGCGCGATTTTTGAATGGATTGATAAATAAATTATTGTTTTATATGGGCCGATCCGGGTTTGGTTTACGCTTTGGTTATACAGCAAACACTAACCACAAGACGAAGTGATTATGAAAAAGCTTATAGTGAGTTACACACAGCATGCGAAACCGTTTCTTTCAATGCTGGCATTGACAATCATCATAGCATCTTGCGCAGATCATCCCAGTTCGACGGGTGACAGCGCACCCCTGGAACCAGATGGGAAACAAGCTCAATTCTCGAAACTGAATCCGGATATGGCTATGGATATGGGATATGAGTTTGACGGTCCCGTATTTGATATTACGGCAATGCCTAATGGTAATATTCTGGTTGCCGATTTTGCGACGGTTAAAGAAATTGGGAAAAAAGGTGTCCACGAAGTAAAATCCCTGCCGCTTGTATCAGGTCCTGGGGCCGAAGGGGAAGAGGAAATTACCTTTATCAATGGTCTGGAACCGATTGGAAACGGAAATTTCTTTGCAGTTCGATCCGGGCTGGATCTGGCTGTGGGGGCTGCACTGTTTCGGGCAACCCGTGGTAATGCACGTTTGGTGGCGGATATTGAGGGTTTTACATTAGGAGATTGGGCTTCCGGTGGATCAGCCGGCCAGACACCCGCTTGGAAAAGCTTTGACTGTGAACCTCCGGGTGGATATACGGCCGGTCCACAGACAAATCCGTATCACCTGACCGCATTATCGGGTAGCGAAGTTCTGATTGCAGACGCAGCAGGGAACTCCCTGCTTCATGCCAATACCAATGGTGAGATTGAGGTAGTAGCAACATTTGGTCCTGTTGTCGATCCCGCTACAGGTGAAGCTTTGGTGTTGTTCCCATTGGATGAGAATACAGATTGCTATGTTGAACCCGTACCTACCGCAGTAGCAGTCGGGCCGGATGGCGCTTACTATGTTGCAGAATTGAATGGAGTGGTGCCGGCGAACTTTGGCGGGCAGCCAACCCCCGATGGCCTGGCAAGTGTCTGGCGAATTGAACCCGGATTACGGGATGTTAGCTGTCCGTCCGATCAGTGCATCAAAGTTGTCACCGGCCTGAATTCGGTTATTGATATCGAATTTGGCCCGGACAAGCAATTGTATGTGGTTGAATATGAGCAAAACGGGTTTCTGGCAACCGTTGCGCCCGATTTGGGAATCCCTCTTGCCGGCGGCACTGTGAAAAAGTGTGATGTCCTTGCCGATTCCTGTGAGATCATTGAGGGAGCCGACGGCGGGTTGTTCCTTCCGGGTGCCATCACATTTGATAAATGGAGTAATCTCTGGCTGCTGGATAATGTCTTCTCACCCATAATTCGACAAATTGACTGGCAATAACCCTGATACTGTCTGATCGTAGGGGTCCCTCTCATTATTGATGATGGCATAATTATCCGGCTCTGAGGAGCCGGGTAATTAGCAATGCCTATTTTACTGCAGAAAAGCTCCCTTCTACTGTCACTTCTTCGCCACTGTTTCCCAGCGCTTCAAACTGAAATGTTCCTTCCAGAAGTTGATCCGTTGATCTGGATACCGTTAATGAACCACCGGTATCCTGTTTGGTTTGGAATACCTTTGGCACATCATTGGTAAAGTCGGTAAATGTGGCGACAAAAATAGTTCCGTCACCAATGGATTCCGGAATATCAATTGCATAGACACCTGTCGGGATGGAGACCGGGTTGGTGGATGAAGTCGTAAAGACGAGGCTGAACGTATCCTCGGCATCATCCGAAATCACAAGTGTTCCGGTAAAAATTCCGCCCGCATTTGTGGTTACGAATATAGCCGATCCTTCAAAGGAGCTTTGAACATCGCCCGAAAGGGTGAAAGACCCCTGACCGTTTTCTTCCTCGACATCCGCGTTAGTTGAGCTGTCTGAACAAGCAACAAAGGTGGTGAATGCGATAATCATCAGGGTGACAGCAAATGTGGGTTTTCTCATTGTCTTCTTTTTTGGTTCCGATTGCTCCGGGTAAGCGTACGGCAGGCGCACCACTTGCTTCGGAAAAGTCTACAACCATAGCGTACATTATTTTGAGTTGACCCATGATTTTCTGACAATTTTTTTGTGGGCCTCTATCTGTAATCGCATCCGGCTGCCATTAGAAATATTTGTCTACAGGAGAGACATGAAATATCACATCAACAAAAAAGATGGGGCAACTGCAAAATAATTACGCTACTAAGGAAACAGCAGCATTCATAAGGATACGCCATAAAGAAGCTTTTGGCAGATTCTCCTGAAAAATGCAGTGTTTCACACGCTGTCTGAAATCGAACCGATCAACGATTAAAAATATCAAGACCTATGCGTTCAAATGTCAAGAGTTTTAATCCCGGAATATCTTTCTATTCCTTAATATGGGCACTCATTATCCTGCTGCCGGTATTGGCGAGCTCGACTGCGAACGCACAGGAAATTTCATGGACAGGAGCCAGTGATGGGACGACATGGGAAGATCCTGGCAACTGGACTCCAACGTCAGTACCCGGTTCTGATGCCGACGTGACCATTAATGCAAACCTGGGGGAAGCGTATACCATTGTCCTCTCCTCAGAAATATCTATCAACAGCCTGACTTTGTCCATATCACAAGCTACGTTGGACCTGCAGGCAGACATGACGATCGCAGCCACAATGAACCAGACATCCGGCAGGCTGAGTGGTGATGGTGATCTGGTAGTGGAAGGTGAACTTGCCTGGCGTGGCGGACGCATGGAAGGATCGGGAACCACCTTTGCCAATGGTGGAATGGTTATTACAGGCGGGGCTGGTAGTTCAGGTAACAACAAAGTACTGGACCAGCGCCGGCTGGTTATTCCTGGCGGACAGACTGCCGTGCATAACGGTAACCGGCTAAGCGGAAGCAACGGGGCGGTACTGGAGATCAAGGAAGGTGCCGTGCTGGATATCACTGTCGATAATAATTTCAGGGTGATGGATGCCGGTGATGGCGGGGCGACGATCCTCAATGCCGGGACCATTAATAAATCACAGGGAACCACGTTTCCAATCACCATCGAATGGGATTTGGAAAACTCCGGTCTGCTCAGCCTTGCCCAGCAGGACGCTGAGCTCCGGTGGTGGGGATCATTGATGGATCAGAGCGGCCGGTATATCGTGGAGCTTGGCTTGCTGAGTTTTGACCTGCCGGCCTCGGACGTTCCCTATGTATTTACCCCTGATTCGCGGCTGCTGGCTGGCGTAGGGGCATGGATCAACCTGGGCGCCCGGACCGGGGATGGCAGTTCCATCAGCTACGAACTGCAGGGGTCGGTCGAGATGTTCGGCACCTTCTCGGTCAGGGGTACCAATACGGCCATCGTCACCATCCCGGCAACGGCCAACCTGTTCAGTTTGGGAGAAGAGCGACTGCTGGTGGGTGGTAATCGCGGTCAACTGTTCGTGGAAGTTACCGAACCGGTCAGTGTAGGGGATCTGAGTGTTGGATTTCAGGGGCGGCTGGAGATGAACTCCTCTCTCACGGTGACCGGCGATTATGCACAAGAAAATTCGTCAAGTGCGGTAGTGAGCGACTTTGATATTACTGTGGAAGGTGAACTGGCCTGGAGTGGCGGACGTATGGAAGGAGCAGGTGTTCTCTTTGCAAACGGCGGAGTCATGGTAACAGGCGGCGCCGGCAGCGCAAGCAATAACAAGACACTGGACCAAAAACGCCTGGTCATTCCTTCCGGACAAACAATGGAAATCGCCGGAAATCGACTTACAGGAAGCAATGGGGCAATTCTGGACATCCGGGAGGGTGGACTTTTGGACATCACTGCAGGGAATAATTCCAGGGTGATGGATGTGGGTGAAGGCGGAGCGACTATTCTTAACGCCGGAACCATTTTAAAATCACAGGGAACAACGTTTCAGATCAACATTGAGTGGGATTTGGTAAACTCCGGCCTGCTCAGCCTCGCCCAGCAGGATGCAGATCTTCGTCTTTGGCGCTCTGCCCTGATTGACGAAGGGGGACAATACATTGTTGAACAGGGCCTGTTGAGCTTTGATCTTGGGCCCTCCGAAACGCCCTATGTTTTTACTCCCGACTCGCGGCTGCTGGCCGGCGCGGGGGCACGAATAAACCTGGGCAACAGCACCAGTGACGGGAGCTCTGTTAATTACGAACTGCAGGGCTCGGTTGAGATGTTTGGCACCTTCTCGGTCAGGGGCAGCAATACGGCCATAGCCACCATCCCGGCAACAGCCAGCTTGGTCAGTTTGGGTGATGAAATGCTAATCGTCGGAGCCAGCCGGGGTCAACTGTTCGTTGAAATCACCGACCCGGTCAGTGTTGGAGATCTCATTGTGGGGGCTTCCGGCCGGCTGGAACTCGGCTCCCCGCTGACGGTAACCGGTGATTACACGCAAAACAGCGCTTCGGGGGTGGTATCCAGCGATTTTGACATCATAATTGAAGGCCAACTGACCTGGAGTGGCGGGCGCATGGAAGGTTCAGGCAGAACCATCGCCAACGGCAGCGCAGTCATGACGGGCGGAGGTTCGTCAAGCACAAAAACGCTGAGTGAACGAACGCTTGTAATACCCACCGGAAGGGACCTGGTCTACAGCGGTTCACGCACAACCGGTCGAAATGGAGCCGTACTGGAGATTGAGGAAAACGCCATTTTTCGCATCGATGCAGGAAGCGAATTTCGATTGTTCGAGGCCGGAGAGGGAGGAGCAACGATCAAGAACTTCGGTGCCATTCAGAAAGTTCAGGGAACAACGTTTCAAATTGATGTTCAGTGGGCGCTTGAAAACTCCGGATTGGTAATAATCTTTCAAGATGAAGCGGACATCAGGTTCAGAGAGGGAATCCAGAACAAGGGTACCATTGAAATATATAGCGTTAGCGCGGTATTGGAAAACGACGAAGCGATCATCAACGAAGGAACCATACGTGGTAGAGGTATCATCAAGGGAGATCTTGAAAATACAACAGGTATCGTACAGCCAGGGGTCGATGATGAAAACACAGGCGTACTCACAGTTCAGGGAAGTTATACTCAATCAGAAGAAGGAGTTCTTTCTATAAAAATTGGCGGCACCGAACCCGGAACCGGCTATGACCGGCTGGTTACAAACTCTTCAAATCTCAACGGTACACTGGACCTGTTCAGGCTCAGTGATTTTTCATTCTCAGAAGAGGATGAAATAAAGCCCCTGACCTGGAATGAAGGGAGCCAAACCGGCACCTTTGCCAGCATCATGGATGAAGAGTTCAGCGATGCCGCAATATCTCTTCAATACAGTCCGGATGGATTACTTATCAAAGATGAAGCCATGGGTATGCCCGGTATGGTATATCTGGACATGCCGGAAGATGGTGCAGTGGATGTGCCAACCAATTCCGAACTCATGTGGGAGTCGGCCGGTGGCGCCAGCTTCTACCAATTGCAGATTTCGACAGATAAGAATTTTTCAACGACCGTCATCGATCGATCAGAAATCGAGACAACTACATACCAGGTTGAAGACCTGGCGTTCGGTACCGTTTACTTTTGGAGAGTCCGTGGTATCAACAACGCAGGTGAGGGCGCCTGGTCGGAGCCCCGCAGTTTCAGGACAGAGGAAAGCGTATCAGTCCAGCTTTTCGCTGATGGTTGTGTGGAGCAACACATTGAAGCGGAGAGAGTACTGCGGAGCTGTACAGGTGAAATTGATTTCTCGCAGCTTGCTTCTCTGCTGGAGCCTGGGATGAATGAGCTTCAATTCCGTCTTTTCGATGGGGATGTTATTGCTGTGGCATCAGAAACCAACATTGAAGTTTGGTCCGAAAAAGAGTTTTCCTGGTTTGGAAAATTTGCGTCCAGCAATAATCAGGATATCGTCCTGGAAGTCGACCTCGAAGAACAGAAAGCATTTGCAACGATGTTGTTTGACAATCGGCCCTATCGTCTTGATTATCTCGAAGGTAATCTGCATGCAATCTATGAAGTTGACTTGCGTGGCCTGATTGATGAACCGGAAGGCTTTGAGGATTTTGAAGATTTCGAAGAAGAGTTTCCAGAAGATGAATTTGATCCGATTCAGCCACAGGAATTGTCCAAAAGGAAATACAAGTTCCAGAAATCACCTGTTACCGGTAGTTCCAATCATACCGATCCGGTTATTGATCTTTTGATTCTTTACACACAGCAAGCGAAAGACTCATCAGATACGCATCGGTCGATGGTAAGAGAGATTCGTAATGCGGTCAATAATACAAACGTAACATTTCGAAATAGCGGTGTCAATGCCCGGGTCAGGCTTGCTGATATCAGGTCGGTCGTATATAATGAGACCGGTGATTCAGGAGAAGACCTCCGTAATCTCAGGATTAATGGGCAACACAAATCATTAGACGTGTATAAAGCGAAAAAGGAAAGTGGTGCCGATATAGTTGGCATGGTAGTGAGTGATATTGATGATTGTGGTATTGCCTATCGTATGGATAATGTTTCTACCAGCCAGAGGGAAAGGGCCTATTTCATTGTCCGACAGGGATTCTGCCTTGGAAATAATCTAACTTTCGCGCATGAGATAGGCCACATTATGGGGGCCAGACACGATAGAAGGGTTTCTGACAACGACGGAAGTCCATTCGATTACAATCACGGATTCGTGAATCCCCGTGCTAATTGGCCGATTCCAGGTTCGGATTCCCTGGATTGGGCGAAGCAGTGGCGTACGGTTATGGCCTATAATGATGCTTGCGAAGATGAAGGAGAAAATTGCTGGCGGGCATGGAATTGGTCAAATCCGGATTCGACGCTTTTTGGCGACCCTCTGGGCATTGCCAGCGGTAGTCTTGCGGCCGATAATGTGCGTACACTGAATAACACAGCCTCAACCGTTGCAGCCTTCAGTGATGCGCTGCCAGCCGTTTTCGGTTATATAACGGATGTGGAAACGGGTTTGCCAATGGAAGGCGTAGAGGTATTTACCAACTTTTCAAGCACTACGACGAATGAAAATGGTTTCTATGAATTTTTAGTCAATGAAGGAACAGATCTGACCATTACACCTGAGCTGACAGGCTATCTGTTTCAACCTGATAACGCTCAGGTAACCGACATCACGGATGACGTTCAAATCGATTTTGACGCCACTCCACTCTACACGATACAAGGTCGCATTACTAAAAATGGATTCCCCATGCGGGACATAGAAATTAGAGGGACATTTGCGCCTGAAACTCCAAAAACAGATGATAATGGCGAATATGAACTGCTTCTGCCTTTCGACTGGAGCGGAGTTATCACACCATACAGCCGATCCCACACATTCACCCCTGAAAGTCGTGAATATTCGGAACTGAGCGACAGCCTGACCAGCCAAAATTATACAGGCGAGTTGAACACCTATACCATTTCAGGCGTTATTCGGGACTTGACTACCGGAAACTTTGTAAGTGATGTGGTTTTGGATGGATTTCCGGAAGAAATCCAAACAAACGAGGGCGGTTTTTACAGTATTGAACTTGACCATGGATGGGCCGGAACAGTGCGACCGATAAAGCGGGGATTTAATTTTGAACCTTTTAATAGAGAATACTCCACCTTAATCGCTGATCGAACGGATAATTATGATGCCTTCAGCGGCTGGCTTGCCAAATCGGACTGGCCGATGTTCATGGCCAACCCGCAACACACGGGCACAGCCACTGTACAGCCGGCAAGCGATAAGGTGCTTTGGGAGCTTCAGCTCGATGGAGCCTTTATTTCCCCGGCCATCGGTTCCGATGAAGCACTGTATATCGCTACGAAAAAAGGGGAGTTTTACATAGCTGATTTATCCGGCCAAATATCCTCAAACATAGGATACGTATCAGACTTTACCGGATCTATGGCCGTAGCAAGTGATAATCGTCTCTATATTCCGGCTGAAGGCAGGTTTCACAGACTCACCATAACCAGTAGTCTTAACCCAAATAATAATTTTTTGAACGAAGAGGGTGCGTATTTCACTTCTCCGGTGATCAATCCGGAAAATGGAATGCTTTACACTGGATCTGATGCGGGAAAAATCTACGCTCTGGACGAGGAAGAATCACTTGTATGGAGCTTCCAAACCGGGGATAGCGTTAAATCGTCTCCCGCACTGGACCGGGACGGCAATATCTATGTGGGTTCCGATGATGATAATATTTATGCGCTGAATCCCGATGGCACACAGAAATGGACGTACTCCACAGGCGGAAATGTACGCTCCTCCCCGTCGATTGGAGAAGACGGGACCGTTTACATCGGCTCGGACGACGGATACCTGTATGCCATCAGTTCCAGTGGAAACCTGGAATGGCGGTTTAGCACAGGTGGTGCCGTCCGATCAACGCCTGCAATTGATTCAAATGGAAATCTCTACGTGGGCTCTGATGATGGAGTATTTTATGCCATCAATAATACCGGACAACTGATGTGGTCACATGCCACGGGCGGCCCCATACAATCATCCCCGGCAATCAGTCAGACCAGGGTTCGCCTGTTCACGGAAGACCTGGATGAAGAGGTGGTGTACGTAGGTTCCGAAGACGGTTCTCTCTACGCCTTCGATATTATCAGCCTTACAGGGGGATCCGGCTCACGCCTGCGTTGGAAATATGACTTTGGAAGTCCCGTTAATTCTTCTCCCATCCTCTCCTCCAAAGGGTTGCTTGCCGGGAGCGATGACGGGAAGCTGATCGCTTTCAAACCGGTAAGCCGGGCATGGACTCAGGGTGTTGTTATGGCACAGGATGACGTCCCCACACCGGAAGACCTTGCGATCATGATCTGGGTAGATGAGATCGGTGGACTCCCGGGAGTGATTGGGGGAAATCCGGGATTGGATCCCTGCCAGGGCGGGCCGCTGATTATTCCAAACTGTGAGTTTGGCGGTGGCATCATCGGGAATTCCTCACCCTTTTTGCCGGTCCTTGCTGATGAGGAACTGATTATCGGTCTTGCCAGAACCACGTCTGATCTTGCCAGCATCCTGGCGGGTGAAACCACTGAAGGTCTGCTCGGAACGTTTTCTACCACGCTTCCGGATAATGATGCAACTTCATTGTTTTTCGCGGGTTTGACCGACACGGAGGGCTATGCGGAAAATCCGGACGGCCGACCTGTCGACTTGCAGATGTTCAGCAAGTCGGGTCTTGACCAGGGAGCGGTTGTTCAGCCGGATCAAACGGCTGTATATGCAGGACATTTCAGTACCGACTCCCCGGCCATGAATATAAATCTGAGCGGCCCGGTTGATAAGACATTCAGCTCCATGCGGTTTGGCGATATTTCCGAAATGGAAACCGTGCCGGCTGGAAACTACCAGGTTTCCCTTGAGGTGCTGGATGTGATGGGTAAAGTAGCAAGCAATGAAGAGCTGACATTTGAACTGGATCTCACCGGATCTGCCGGGGAGCCCGTAGCCATCGTGGTAAATGGATTCTTGAATCCCGAAGCAAACAGGAATGGACCGTCGCTGGCAGTGAAAACAGTTTCCGGCAACGGATCTGAGCCCACAGGCGTTGCATCAGATCGTCCGGTTAGGGTATCCTTGCACGGCAATTATCCTAACCCTTTCAATCCGTCCACTTCCATTCCGTTTGATCTGAAAGATACCGGTGCCGTGCGTATTGATATCTATAATATCGCAGGCCAGAAGGTTATGACATTGATAGATGAGGTCCTGAGATCCGGGTCCCACGTAATCCCGTTTGATGCAAGCGGTCTGGCCAGTGGCGTGTATATTTACCGTATGGTCACGGACAGTTACGTGGAATCAAGGAAAATGGTACTGGTCAAATGAGCGGGCTGGAAAGCTCTGCCTTATTTGAACAGTGTAAGCCTCCGGGTTTGAGAGAAATCCGGGGTCCGAAGATGGCAGAGATGGATTTCGCTGGATAAATGTGCCGCAATGAATCGTGTCCGGGTCCCACCGGGCGGGCGGCGTTTATCCGCCAGCCGTGGATACAGCGGCCGGTCATATCAAAGACCTCAAGACGCACTTTCGAATTCACGACAGATCTAATTGGATCGTGGTTGACGGATTGAAGGGGTTGGGAAAGTTTTGAAGAAGGGCAATGCGGTCCGGCTACCCAATCCACTTCCACCACCCTTTCAACAAGCATTAAAACACCGCGCTGTTGCACTTATCACTTGAACACAGCCTGCAAGAATTTTTGTGTTATTCAAATTATCGGTTATGTAAATCCTCATTGCGGACTCATTCAGTGAAATCCCCCCCCGGGGAGCAATACCATTCAGATCAAGATTGTGGTCTCGCAAGATTGTTTTACCACCGAAGTCGTCGTGATAGATTTTTTTCCTCATCGTCAGTGACAAGGATCTGCTCGTTTTCACCAGGGTATACTTGAAAGAATGCGTGTAATCAAGGAAAAGAATTTATATATGCCTGTAAATGTTGGTTTTAAGTCATTATTTATAATAATTCTGACCACTTTGCCCGCCTTTCTGCGCGTACAGTAACAGTAAATTTTTATTCAACCTTTAAAAAACTGTCAGAGCAATGCAGAATCAATCGAAATACCCGTTGAACCAATTCATAGTCAGGGCAATCGTGCTCCTTCCGATCAGCCTGATGCTGATTCATCTAACTTCCTGCTCTGATAACGGAACTTCCGCAGAGCAGCCGGTCACCGAAGACGTATCCAATTATCTGCAGGCCCTGCCGTCCTGGAGCCAGTTCGCCCCACCGGGGCAAAAACAGCCCCCAACAGAAGCAGGCGAGGCCCAGGCCGAGCAGGATGTGGTTCTTGATGTGGAAGTGATCAACGATGACGGCAGCCTCGGCATGCTGGAAAATGTGACCTATTCCTGCCAGGTGCAGCCGTTTACCCTCACCGACAACCCTCAACAGATCGCCATGTACTCCCCGGATCGTGAGATTCTCTACGCCGGTGGTCTCATCCAGGGCAAAAGCCACCGCGACGGACTCGGCAGCCTGCTGGGACTTCCCATATCTGAACGGGCCCCGATCAACGTATCGATCCCGGGACTGGCCAACGACGACAACTTCCGCACGGTGGACATTCCCAACCAGGCCACGGTCGACCAGGCCGTAGGATCAATGATCGGCAGCGCTACGGCCAGTGGATTGTCTACGCCAAGCTCCATCAGCTTCAAGATGGAAACCTACCACAGCGAGAAGCAGTCGGCCCTGCAGATGGGCCTGTCGGGCAACTACCTTGGATTTGAGGGCTCGGCCAGCGGAAGCATCGACCGCAAGCGTTCGGAGACCACGGTGACGGCGCAGTTCTATCAGAAAATGTTTGAAGTGGTAGTGGAAGCTCCGCAGAGTCCCGGTGATTTCTTCAGCGAGGAGTTTACCGAGCAGAAACTTCAGCAGCAGATTGCACAGGGGCGAATTGGCCCGGACAACCTGCCGGTTTATGTATCCAACATCGTGTACGGACGCATGATGATGTTTTCCATTACCTCCACGGCCAGCGAAGATGACATCCGCGCTACCCTGCAGGCTGGCTATAACACAATTGGTGGCAGCGTGGAAGTAAACCTGGATGCACAACAAAAGACAATTCTTCAGGAGTCAAAGATCAAAATCACCTCAATTGGCGGCGATGCCGAGGCCACTCTGGCAATGATCCGCACGGGCGACTGGTCGCAGTACTTTACCAACAACGCACCACTGTCGAGCGCCGCGCCGATGAGCTACACCTTTCGCAATTTGGGCGACGGCAGCATTGCCAGCGTCACAGAGACCACCGAGTACAACATCCGCACCTGTGTGGCCAAGCAGGCCACACCCGGCACGTTTGACCTGCTAACAGCGCAGGACCTCTCCCTGCCAATATCCGCACCGGCGAAGGTGATGATGGGGGATGTGAACGGCGACGGTAACCAGGACCTGATTTACAATCACGTAAGCGCCAGTGCCAACGAAACGGTAGTAGCTTTCTCCAACGGCAACGGCACCTTTACGATGGGCACGCCGTTCTCGCACAGCGCCACGCCGGCCGACGGCTGGAGCCAGTACGTGGTGAAAGTGGGTGATTTCAACAACGACGGATCGGATGATCTGGCCTGGGGGCGGGTTCTTACAACGAATACCACCTACATCGGACTGTCGAACGGCGACGGGACCTATGAAGAGATGCCCATGTTTAGCCGAGAGGGTAGCGGCTGGAGGGATGTATACAAGTTCGATGTGGGTGATATAGATGGTAAGGATGGAGATGATCTGGTCTGGAATTCACTTGCAACTACAAATCGTACCTACGTCAGTTTTTCCAACGGAGACGGAACCTATGGAATTAATAATTTTGAGGACAACGACCAGAAGTGGAATGACCACCCTGTTGTAACCTCGGCCTGGGCTCCCTACAGATGGCGCATAGCGGATTTCAATGGAGACGGCCGTGATGATATGATATGGCACAAAGAGGGAGTTGCTGGACCTTCCGGACACCGTGTTCACTTTGCCGAGTCAAAAAGGGATGACCAGGGGAATATTTTTGACTACCTCGATGTATTTGACAGAGGAACCCGTGGCTGGGCACCTTATGAAATCCTCATTGGTGATGTGGATGGCAATGCAGGGGTTGATCTGGTCTGGACAAAAACCATTGTCGACAATCAGCGTCCGGTCTTGCATCTGGATCTGTCAACCGGAGGTAACCCGGTGCTGGTTGAAGGTGGACCCAGTCAAGCGCCTCCGGGTGCAGATATCGCGAAGGACTACGAAACCCGTCTGCTGGATGTAAACGGGGACGGACGCATGGATGTGCTCTTCAACCGGATGGGCCCCGTCAACAGGAGCTACGTTGGACTGGGAAGCAATGATGCGGTGTTTGACTTCTCACGCGTCAGCCAGGACCACCCTGCCGGCGATCAGTGGGCACAGTTCGAAATCCTGACAGGCGACGTCAACGGCGATTCGCGAGAGGATATAGTCTACGTAAATGCCGACGCCACCAACCGGGTGTATGTGGGCATTGCGAGGGGCAGTTCACAGTAAACAGGCGTGCGGAATTGACCAATTATTCAATAACTATGGGTCAAGACAGGGAGGTGCTTTTGGTGATGGAAACATAACCAAAAGCACCTTTTTTAATTTAACTCCCCTCCTTTGCGCCAATAAAATTCATTAAGAAAAGCTGAAAAGTTTCGCCACTAGTGCCCATTCTTTGCGCGTATCTAAATAGAAACCCGTGTACAAGCGGATAATCCACAAACAAAAATTTATCGTTATGGAAACTCAAGGAATACAACTCACAACAATTAGAATGCTGCAAACTATTTTCTTTGCACTGCTTTTCGTTACATTTACATCCTGCCAGGAGGGAGGCTCGTCTACCGGCCCAGAAGAGCCAAAGACCTTTGAAGAGGTCATCGCCTTGGGCGGCGAAACCGATGAGTTCCCTGATTCACGAACCACTGATACCCTGGCCGTCAGCGAACCGGCGGCAGATGACCGGGAAGTAAATGAAGGCGGAAGCACGGAAACCCAGCGCTGGATCTGTACCACCAAAACTTTAAGCGTGCTGGACGGTAACGGACAATACCCTCTATTCAATACCAATGCGGATGTGGTCTATCCCGGTAATTTGCTTCAGGGAAATACCCTTTCCAAAGCTACCCCTGACCCCATTGTGGTTGCACGTGCCGGGGGGACTATTTCTTATGATCTGAACAATGGCAACCTTTCCTCTACCTTTTCGGTAGATCGAGTCAGTAAAAGCTCCATCCAGGATGCTATGAATAATATCATTGCCAATGCGGGCGAAGTGGTTCCTGCCAACTTTCAGCTGGATATCGAAGAGGTGCAGTCCGAAAATCAGCTGGCTCTGGAGATGGGGCTGGACGTCAGCACCTATACTACCAAGGTAAAGTCAAACATGTCGTTTAGCACCGACAGGGAATACAACCGCTTCCTGGTGAAGCTCACACAGAGTTACTACACCATGAGTTTTGACCTTCCCACCAGCCTGGATCAGCTTTTCGATGAAAGCGTTACCCCGGAACAGTTGGCAACCTACGTTCAATCGGATAACCCTGCTACATTTATCTCTTCGGTCACCTATGGACGCATTTTCTATATGCTGGTAGAATCCACATCCTCCAGACAAGAGATGACCGCTAAACTGGATGTCTCCTATGGTGCCTTTAGAAATAGTGTGGATGGCAGTGTGGATATCGATAGCTTCCAGGAGATGAACAACGTGAAGATCAAAGTGATCGCTTATGGCGGGGATGCAGCGGGCACTTTTGAGCTGGCAGGCGAAGCCACCATACAGAATGTTGCAAATAAACTAGCAGAGAGTACGGATATCCGAGCAGGATTACCCCTGTCGTATGTGGTACGCAGCGTAGAGCGTCCGGATAAGATTGTGGGTACAAGCATAGCTACAGAATACGATGTGGTTGATTGCGAACTGAAAGGCGTTTTGCCCCCGGTTACATTTAAGCCCTGGGTTGATCTTTTTGATGATGGCGTCGGTGCGGCAACCAACGTACGTGATGATATTGTGATCCTGTTTAACGGTGCAGGTACCGAATACGCCTGGTTCCACGACCGCCAAATCAAAGGAGAAATTTATAGCTTAGCCGACAGCACGGCTCCGCTAGGTATTGTTCCTTTTGATGCTGTAGGTTCAGCATTGTTGTTCGATGATGGCAATATCTACCTTATGGATAAAGAAGGCACTAAATGGATACCATACAAGTTTACTCCCGCTCAGGTATCCGGATACCCCAAAGACGAACCTTTTGGACAGTATGCCCAAATAGCTGATATCAACCAGTGGGGAAGTGATAACCATCCTTTCGCCGTTGAAGGGGTGGGTGCCGCTGTGAAACGCATTAAAAAACCTGCCGGTGTTAATGTAAGCATGTACCTTTTCAATAATGATGGAGATAAGTATGTGAGATATCAGGATGGAACATTCGGCCCTGTTATCGATTTTGCAGACTGGGGACCGGCCGACCAGCATGAGGAGTTCACGGTAGTTGGTGCAGCTACTCGTATTCAGCTTGGGGCGACCGAGCATAACATCTTCTTTAATAAGGAAGGCACCGAGTTTGTGATCTTTGATTTCCTGGGAGACGGTGGGGCAAAACAATTTTCACAGCCTTATGTCATTAACTGATAGAAGGATGAATGCTTAAGTAAAACGAATGCGACTTTTTGTGAATCGGGAGATTGTAAAAAACGTTCAAAGGATCGATATACTTGCTTGCAACTGAAAGCGCGACGTACAAAAGGCCGGAAGCTTCAATGGAAGCCCCGGCTTTTTTATTTGGGAGGCCAGGAAAGCCAACATATCCATTTTTATTAGAGAGAGCCAGGGAATTTATGAAGCCAGTACTTTAAGCGCTTTTGACATATTCCACAGAGTTGCAGTCTCTATGTGGAGTGGGTGGCTTAGCCGAAAGTTAGCTAATGCCATTAAAATATAACCCGCCTTGTCAATCGCTCTGTGGTTGACGAAGCCGGATATGATCCGCGTCAAATTTTTTCAGGATCTACATCAGACTGTATGAAAGAAGCGTTGCCCCTGTCTTTCCCCTTACCAGGTTAGGGCATCCTGCCTGGCACCTTCGTAGCTGAAAGCCATTTTCGGCTGAATGCGAAGGTTCCCAGGTACCTTCGCTGTACTACAAACCGGCTAATCAGGGATCTTACTCCTTAGAAGCCCAAAGCCTGAATCTCTTCGATCTGTGATTGAAACTTTCCGGGGTTGGTTCGGAAGAAAGCCAGGGATTCACGCAGATGAGGTTCGGCTTCTTCGCGCCGGTCAAGCTCCCATAGGCAGATACCAAGGGTATGGCGGGCGGTAATCAGGTTGGGATCATCTGGCTCAAGTGATTCTTCCCGTATTTGGACGGCTTTTTCAGCATAGGGAAGTGCTTCGCTGAACCGGCTCTGACCGCGCAGGGCATCGGCCAGCCCCTTCAGAGGGTACGCCTGGCGGATGTGACCGGCCGGCAGAAGCCGTTCGCTGTGTTCAAGGCTCTCACGCATGATGGTCTCCGCCTGCTCGTACTCTTCCAATCTCAGGTACACATTACCATAACTCTGAAGAATCCCGGCGATATAAAAGTTCTCATCTCCATACTCCTGCCTGAAAATACCGAGTACCTCCCGGTAGGTTTCAGCCGCTTCATTAAGCCTTCCGGCTCCCGAATAGGTCCGAGCGGTATTGGAATGGGCGGCAAGGGTGTTGAGATGGCCCGGGCCGAAAATCTCCAACCGCATCTTATACGCCTCCATGGCATAAGGCAGCGCTTTGTCGAAATCACCCATATTTTGGTAGAGGCTGGAAATGTGGTTCAGAGTGGATGCAATTTGTTCATGAATGTCCGGATAATGCGAACGGCTGAGCTCCAGCGACCGAAACAGGTACTCTTTGGCCTTCTCAAAGTCCCCGGTTCGACGGTAGTTTGTTCCCAGGTAAAAAATGAAATCATCGTAGGTTTCCCCGGCCTCTTCCCGGTTTTTTTCGTAGATGGGCCGCACGAGCATAAGCACCGAATCTGCCATGGTATACTGTTGGTTGGCGTCGAGATGGTAGGTGTAGTCAAGGTGAACGCTGGCAAACTCAAGGCTGCCGGGTTCGAGGTACCGGTTGGCATAATCGACGGCACGGTGTATCATGGCCAGACCTTCTTCATACTTTCCGGCCTTGTCAAGGATGATGGAGCGGTCGGCCAGCATGTTGATGTAAGTGAAGGATGTGGTGTCCTGTGTTTCAAAATAGAGTTTTTCTGCAATTCGAGAGATAGAATCGGCAACATCGTAAGCAACCAGGTTGGCGTAGATGTCGGCCATCATACTGAGCAATTCGGCCCGGGTGCGCGGATCATCGGCAAGCTGGTTGTTGATATAAGCCGTACTCATATCCACCATGCCGCGAGCGGTGAGTTCCTGGCCGCGGTTTTGCATGGGATCGATCGACCGCAGCGAGCTGCCCAGCACCGAAGCGATTCTTGTTGCACGGAGTTCTTCGTTCCGGGCGCGTTCGGTTTCATTTTTCAGTTCCTGCGTGTAGACAAATACCAGGATTACCACGGTAATCAGGGAGAAAATGGCAATAAAGGTTGCAGCGCGATTTCGTTTCATCCACTTATCGAGCTGGTAAACCGGTTTTGTCGAGTAGGAGGATACCGGCCGGTGCTCCAGCAACGCCTTGATTTCTTCTCCCATATCCGAGGCGTTTTCAAAACGATTTGCCGGATCGGGATGCATCGCTTTATTGCAAATGGCTTTCAGCTCACGAGGCAGGGGAACAGGTACGCACTCTTTCGGCCTGAATTCTTTATTCGGGTTGCAGCCGGCAATCAACTCATACAGTACGACCCCCAGGCTGTAGATATCCGTTGCTGTGGATGTGGCTTTCCCGCTGATCTGTTCGGGTGAGGCGTATGCGCGGGTCATTGCTTTGATGCCGGCCTGCTCGGCTTCCGACTCCTCCAGAATCCGGGCGATCCCGAAATCGAGCAGCTTGATAAGGGGTCTTTCGTCATCGCCCGTCACCATAATGTTTCCGGGCTTCAGGTCACGGTGAACAATAAGGTTTTTATGGGCGTATTGCACCGCTTCGATGACGTCGAGAAAAAGCTTTAGTCTCATTTCAATCGGCAGATTCAGTCGATTGCACCATGAAATAATGGTTTCGCCTTCCACATACTCCATGGCAAACCATGGACGGTCTTCGTCGGTGATGCCGCCGTCGATCAGCCTGGCAATGTGTGGATGCTGAAGACGTGCCAGTATGCTTCGTTCGTCCAGAAATCGGCTGATGGCAGGTTTTGTGCCCATGCCATATTTTATCAGTTTCAGGGCCACGGTCTGATCAAATCCACCCAGGGTGCGATGCGCCAGATACACATTGCCCATGCCACCCGATCCGATCTGTCTTTCAATTCGGAACGGGCCTATCTGAACACCATCTAGGGGTACGAGTTCAGAAATATCCACCTGCTCAATGGCAAAACCATCGAGCAAAGAGGTCTCATCTGAATCGGCCTTCAGCAGGGACAAAAGCTCTTCGTAAAGGAGAGGATTCTCGGTTTTGACCGATTCAAGGCGCTGTATGCGCGGACCCGGTTCAAGATCCACGATCTCTTTAAACAGGGCCTGGACTTGCTTCCACTGATCTGCGTTCATAAATGTCGAAATTTTATGATTGATCAACCTGCAACAGTTCACAGTACGATGTCAGAGCACGATAACACAGTACTGTATCACAACACGCGATCAAGGCTGGAGGATCTGGTGCCGCTTATTCTATACGCGCAAGGAAGAAATGAAAGTGGCGAAAGAATTGCATCAGCCCATTTCCCGTTTCAGCCATGCCCGGGCCACGCGCCAGTCGTAGCGAACCGAGTGTTCTGTGCCTCCGATGACGTCGGCTATATCCTTGTATTTCATCCCGCCGAAAAACCGGTACTGCACAATTTTGGCCTGGCGTTCATCCATGGCCTCCAGCCTGTTCAGGGCTTCATCCAGGTCCACCATCTCCGACAAACGTGTATCATAGGGCGTCATTCCGTCGATGAAGGTGAGAATCGGCTCATTCCCTCCCCGTTTTCCCGCGTTCCGTCTGCGGGCATAGTTGATCAGGATCCTTCTCATGGCCAGGGCAGCAATGGCCAGAAAGTGGGCGCGGTTCTGATAAGTCGATTTGTCCTGATCCACCAGTTTCAGATATGCTTCATGAACCAGGGCGGTGGTCTGCAGTGTGTGATGAGGCCGGTCACGTCGCAGCTGTAGGTGTGCCTCATTGCGCAGGTGTTCGTAGACCAGCGGATAAATTCTGTCAATAAGCCTTTCATCACTGTCCTTTAGCCCATTGAGCAGCAATGTGATATTATTTATATCGGGATTCATGCAATATGGGATATTTTCAATCTTATGTATGAAATGCTGCTTCAAAAATGGTCATAGCTTCAAAAATGCTCGTAACTTTTTGAGGCAGCCTTACATTATAATATACCCAAATTTATGGTATGCATAGTAAAATTAGTATGATACGATTGGTTATTTGAGTCGCAGATGAAATCTGGTCCGGATCAGGATAATTAAGTTATTCCACGAGTTGATTTAAAACTCTCTGATCACGTTTTCAAAATCGAGGTATAGAGAGGTCCCGTTGTGAGTAAACGTGATCGATTTATCCTTTTGCTCTGCCTGAACATATGGTGAATCGAAGCGCTTGTAGGCAGTATTTACGACGTTGCCGTCAATCCTGAAGTCAGCACCATAAGTCAGCTTATATTCCTTGCCATTCGAATGATAAACCAACTCAAGCATACTGTCATCGAATGTGATTTCATTATGCATGATCCGGTTGGTGAACGCGTCAAACGAGCCATCTTCGATTTTGGAGCTGGCCTCGGCAATCCAAAATACTCGTCTCCCTTCCTGAATTATATCATAGTTTGAGTCATTGCGATATTCAAGTGGGTTAGCTCCGATAAAAGCGATGTATGTCTCACCTTTCTTTCCAAACACATAATTGTTAGCAACAAAGGCTGTATCGAACTTTGCAACTGGGAAATAGGCTCGAGTATAGTCAAGCAGATCTAATTCCAAGAATCCCTTTTTTCCTGGAATCCTGTAAATAGAAAGATTAACGTTTTTATTCTGAACGGAATGAGGAAGACGACCGTATCCAACCCAGTAGTTCGGGGATTTCCTTTTTACCTTCATCTCAACTGCGGGGTGAGTATGGAAAACGGCAAAATGATTTTTAATGTTCACACCGAAGACGTGAAGTTGATTGGCAAAATTACCAGGATGGTGGTTTTGCACCGTATACATAGAAAAGTCCCGGTTTTTATACGTGTAGGTATTCCCTCTCTGAATGGCCACACCATTGTACTGCGGATTTATAATTCGGGAGAGCAGCGGTTCAAGACGCAACCAGTTAATCAAGGTAAAATCCAGATACTTGAAATCACTCAGAAACTTGTTCGTGAACAGGTTGTTTCTTCGGATTTTTTCCATGGAATTGCGAATCGTTTCCGCATTGGTGAATGCATGAATACCCCATTGCATCATAATGCTTCGAGTATCGGTCCCATAATAGCCCTCGGTTTTTAATTCCGATATATCAAGACCGTTACTTTGCTTGATAACGACTGTGGACCTATCTTTTGCGATTTCTGTAATAACTGGTGGCAGCTGGTATTTTTCAGTCACCATCATGGCGTAAAAAATGTCAGGTTCCAGCTCTTTACCATCACCCCACAAGTAGGTGGTTAAACCATTCAGCGTGCTTCTTCCAAGACGATAATCAGTGTACGCCCTGCCACTGACAGATGAATACAAGCTTTCCTGGCTTTGCGAGGCCACATCATAAAAAAGCAGATCCAAAACGATTTTGCTTTTTTTCACCAGCTCTTCGTCTTCTGCATAGTCGATAAGGTTGATCAAAGCGGCAATGTTCTCTTTATAGTAATTTGAATAAAACTCGGAAAAACCGAAGTTCCAGCGCATACTCAACCAGTCGAGGGCGCGGATTCTGGCTTTTTCCATGTGCTCCCGACCGGTCAGGCCGCTGTTCTGGAATATGGCTTCAGGGTATTTTTGACCTATGAGATATTCTGCCGAAGTAAATAAAATCTGGTGGTTTTCGGTCCAGTAGGCCATGGAGTTTCCACCCGGTTCATCCCACCAGTACCGGAAATCAAAAAGGGTTTGCTCAATTTTTTTCATATAATCATCCGGAATGAGATGGCCGTAGTCATAAAGTATCCTGATCAGGTTGACCAATCGGAAATCGGCACAGTCATACTGGCTGTCACAGAAATCCAGTGTACCGTTAAGCCGATTCCAGTCTATTTCAGTTTCCCCGTTTACTAAATCAAAATAAACCTCATCCTCCAGGACAGTGTAATCATCCGGTTGAACAGGAAACGTTTCGTATCCCGATATTCTGACCAGGTCGATGGCAGTTATTATCAGGATCAAGAACAGCAGAAATAGCAGGACGTATTTTATCTTCATATCTTAAATGAATTCGGAGTAATATTAAGTTTTTCAAATAAATTAGTTTTCATTCAGATAGACCGCTTTGATCAGTAAACGGGCTTGAAAAAGAGTGGCGGCTTTTCTCGTCCAGCAGGTTGCGGCGAACGTTTAGCCACGTGTCAAGGGATTCTCCATACATTTTTCGCACGCTAGCGGCAGTCAGTTCATTGGTTTTTTCCCAGTGTATGGTGTAAGGGGTATCTCGCTCATCAAGCGCGCGCCATGCAAACCTTAAAAATTTACAGGCCGTCTGGTTGTTAAAAGCATCCAGATCGATGATACAGATGGGTGAGTAACGGGTGAATACAAAAAGTGCATCGGCAGAAATATCACGGGCCTGCATCAATCCCCAGAGAAGAGAGTGAACAGTTCGCTTCTCACATTCGGTGGCCGGGTCGGGTTCTCGTGCAATTACCCGGTAGTGGTAACACCCGGTTGTTAACGAAATGATGATCAATAAAACCAGTAGAAATATATTCAATGTATCCGTTGTGCTTTTTATCATTCTCAGACTTTCAGATAAAATGAAATTAAGATGAGTTTTGCACAAGCCGAAAGTGCATCAATAAAATTCAGGAATTATACAAGATGTAATTACACATATCTAAATGTTATTAAAAGAATTAAGAGAGAATTGTCTTTGCTTTGAGTGTTGAATTATTTTTTTTCAATTTGATATTTGCTGAATCTTGATCAACTGGAATAATGGTGGGGTTATATGGGACGAAACTGCTGAAGTACATTCCTGGTTCCGATTTTTGGAGCCTTAATGCTGAAGCGTCCCTCGTTTCATTAGTTATGTCATATTTGTGATAATGAGGTAAGCCAGGAGCAGACCGACAAACATTGCACCAGGCGGCTGCAGGATATAACCCCAAAGCATTATCCGTACCAATCTGCTGCTTCCTGCCTTTCGATAGGAAGCATACCAGGGGCGTGCAATCTGGAGATTGTAGAAGATGGAACACTCACCAGGCATAAATTCCTCGCTGTCCGATGTTTTGCCCAATCTGTCCATCAAATCCGCCTCGCCTCTGGCCTGATAAAGGCGTGGGATCAACCCACGCGTACCAGATTGGACAGGGCCTGGAATTTCCCGGCTGCTTCTTCGATCTGCGCCAGGTAGGGCTCCTTTTCTCTTGCGTCGTGAACCTGCTGCAAGTTTATCGCAACCGATTCAACGTTGTAAGCAGCATGGAGTGTTTGGCCAAGTTCCTGGGCCTGTGTCGCTCCAAGCTCTTTTTCCAAAAGGGCGGGAAGCGCCAGCGCATACTGCTCAAGCTCTCCACAACGTCCATGTGGGACTCCGCCGGCGCGGATTTCCGTTGATACCGATGCCAGGCACGTGCTGATTTTCTGGAAAAGATCCGACATGTCTGTACGGCTCTGACGGTTGGCATTGCGCAGTAGCTCGGACATGCCGAGCAGGGACTTTGACACATCCAAAATGATTTTGAAGATATCCAGCATGGCCACCTCCGAATTAGAATGGAAAACGGAATACCAAAAAATATGAAATACTTATAACTTATTATTAATACATTTATTATGCGTAAATTTCCAGTGTTTGAAAAGATAAATTTTCAGGTCCCTGCCATGCTCGAAAAATTCCGCTGTCCCGGTGGTCAGAAAAAAAACCAGACGCCCAACAATAGGCGTACATTCGTCACAGGTTCCGCCTCGGTCACTGAGCCATCGGGCCGAACGGTGCCGTACGCAGCCGTTGTGATATCGGATTCTAAGGACAGCCGAACGGATCCCGATTGTATCTGAATCCTTGGTGCAATACGATAGAGATGATCGATATCCGTTCCGCGGGCATAGCCCGGTATAGTTTGGATATCCTCGCCGGTAGTTCCAAGATTCATTGAATAGCCGGTGAACAGACCTAACTCGTAACGGGTTTTATCCGCATCGCCACTGAAGCCGGTCGTGAATTCATGCCAGAGGCCAAGGGTTTGATACGGGTATATCCGAGGGCCATCGGTTGCCCGGGCCACGCCACCGAGCATGGTCTGGTCCATCAGGTTTTCGCCATAAATCAGGTATGATTTACTTGTCAGGGAGCCTAGTGGGAGGTTCAAGAAGCCGAAATAGGACCAGCTTTCGACCGGATCAAGCTCCCTTGGATGGATATCCAGTCTCTTGAAATCCACACCGAGTCCACCCAGAACGTCACCGGCATTGACCTGCAGTTGGGCGTGGAGATTCGGTATCGCGGAGTTTTTTAGCGAAGTCGAGCCACCGGGTCCGGCAAAGTCCCGTTGGGACATGGCCGCCGCTATTGCGGTCACCGGTCCGAACGTTCTTGTCAGTTTGACTTGGGGGTTCCTGGAAAACGCCTGAAAAGGGGCGCCCGTTGAGAAGGAAACCGTTCCCGGAAACGACTGCGCTACAAAAAACGGATGCCAGGCCTGTCCGACTAGCAGACTGGTGTTATCCCAATCCAGCTTAACCCAGGCATGACGCAGCCTCAGGGTATTGATGTTCGCATCAGTGGAACCGAAGAATGCCGTTTCGACCAAGCCCGATGTTCGTGCACCGAAGGCATCAGGACCGCTGAACTGCGCCAGGAGTCGGGTTTGTATCGCGAGCATGTTGAACTGAATATTTCTGTTGATGTCATTCTCCGCATCATCGAGTACCTTGTTCATGGGAAAGAGCATAAACTGCCCATCCCGGACGGAAACGGTGTTCCGCGTGTCCTGGTAGATATCTGTTTTCACAAAACCTGAAAACGTGATGGTGCCGTCCTGAGCGTTTGATGGGTCAGGAATCAGGAGTATCCCAAAAAGAAGGTAAGCGAGAAGCGATCCGGTGAATAAGGATATGGTTTTTGTTGTAGATAAATACATAGGAATCAATGATTATCAATTATTTAGAATAATAGAAAAGGCTGTGGATACTGTTCTCACAAAAACGAACTCTTCCATTCATCGCCAGACCTTTCAAATTCCGGTATTTCCGGTTTATGAGTGCATAATGAAAGGTAGTTTATCGACCAGACCAAAATGAATATTAATCCAGTGAATATTAATCCAGTTCTTTCTGCAAATATACTTCCATTCATGTATGTTCAGACATTGTTCACAATGGTTTTAATTCGGATACGAAATTTCCAATCGGCTAAAGTAATAATCTATCTGATTAGAATGTGATATCTGTCAGCTATGGATGGATTGGCACCCTGCAAATGGGTACATTCCTGCATTGAATCCATTCATGCTGAAAGCGTTCAATAAACTTCAATACCATGACGGAACGCCTCTTAATTCTTTCCCGATTTCTTTTTCTTTGTGTGCTTATCGTGTGGACCAGTGACGCTTCGTTGCGTGCGCAGCAGCTGAACCTGCCACCCAGACCCGCTGACGCGCCGACGGGTTCGGAGTTCAAGGAGCAGGTCCGCAATCTCGCCCTCGCCGCCCGGGAGGAGGCCATTTTTGAGCAAGTGATGGCGGGTAACGTCCCCGCTTTCCTTCGGGATCTGGTCCCGGTCACAGTCAGCGGCCCTGCAGGTGATGAGACCCTGGAGATCACCTATTACGTGACGCCCGACTACCTGGCCGTGGGCAGCGACGCTGACTATTTCCTGATCCCGACCACGCCCATCCTGGCACAGCGCATCGGCAACGAAATCGGCTGCGGCATGCCTACCCGCCGGATGGTCGATCAGATCTGGCAGGCAGCCCCGCTGAAGCTGGCGCCTCGCACCATACCGCCAAGCGACCAGATGACCACTATCCCGGTGATGTATGAACACCACCTGATGGTGTGGGAGCAGCGTGAGCCGGTGCTGGATGATCACCCGCCCGGAACCCTGGTGGGCGGACATAAAAAGGACGTGGTCGTATCCAACCGGATCTACAACCAGCCGCCACCGGGACGCGTGGTGATCTATGGATGGCACTACCTCAACGGCACGCCCATCCAGCCGCTGTATAGCGGACACGCCGAGACGTACGCCGACTACAGCCATGGCATCCGCCTGGTACGGGACAGCATCACGGTAAACGGACAGCCGGGCCACATCCGCGACCTGCTGCAGCATGCCACCCGGTACGAACTGCTCAGCGACGAGGGCCAGATAGCGTTGCCGTACTACCCTACCGGCGACCTGTTCGAGGTGCCGGATGAGTGGGGCGTGATCGGGGAGGATGCGTCCGGCCTCCGCCTGGTGCTGGGCGATGCCCCGGACGTGACCGAATACCTGGTCCACCTGAGTGCGGATGGACGGAATTTCCTGCCGCCTGTCCGCGTGTCGCCCGACGACCCGGTCGTTGCCGGACTCACGACCGACTCGCTCGTCTACCTGCGGCTTCAGGCCGTGGCCGATCAGCCCGGACCCTTTTCGGAGGTGCTGGCCGGGGTGCCGTCGGAAAAAAAAAGCCCGGTCCTGATCATCAACGGCTTCGACCGGCCGATTTCGGATAATACGCGCGACTTTATCCGTCATTACGCGCCCGAATTGCGGCACCACGGGTACCTTTTTGACGCGGTAACCAACGAGGCGGTCGGCAGCGGTCTGGTCGACCTGGACGACTACGAAATGGTACTGTGGATCCTGGGTGCCGAGAGCACGGCCGACCGGACCTTCGACGAGGACGAGCGGCTGAGTGTCGGCAGCTACCTGCACGGCGGTGGCGCCCTTTTTGTGAGCGGTTCGGAAATCGGATGGGACCTGGGGTACCAAGGCAGCACCGCGGACCAGCAATTCCTGCAAAACTTCCTCAAATCCGAGTACGTTGCCGATGCACCCGACAACCAGAGCAACACCTTTTACCAGGCCGAGGGCGTTTCGGGCACACTGTTCGGCGGCCTCGCCGACATCCGGTTCGACAATGGCACGCAGGGTACCTGGAATGTGAGCTGGCCGGACGTGCTGCGTCCCGTCGAAGGAGGTGCTGCCGTACTGCGATACACTGGGGTTTCCGGGGAGGATGTGGCCGGCGTCGCTTACCGGGGTCTGTTCCCGAGAGCAGAGCGAGCCGGCGCCGTGATTGTTCTGGGCTTTCCGTTTGAGACAATCTACCCTGTGGAGACGCGCGTGGAACTGATGGGACGGATCCTGGATTTCCTCGGGGATCCGGAAGGCACCGACACCAGCGGCGAGGACCAGATTGGCGACGGATTTGGCCCGGACGATCCTGGTCGTCCCGGCGAATTCCAGCTCCATCAGAACTATCCAAACCCGTTCAACAATAGCACAGTTATCGCCTATCATCTGCCCGAGTCGGCGGAGGTCCGGCTGGCGGTATTCTCGCTGGAAGGACGCACCGTGACCGAACTGTTCCGGGGATTCCAGCCGGCTGGACGTTACACCGTAACCTGGGATGCCAGCGGGCTGGCGAGCGGGGTCTACATCTACAAACTCACGGCCGGTCCGGTCGTCCTGCACCGCAAGATGACGCTGCTCAAGTAGTGGCGACAATGGTTTTGCTCTGTGCTTCTTGCACGTCTATGCCGTGGATGTCTTCGTCACGAGGTATTTCAGTTCCACAAAAGCATTGCCGAAGGTCCTGGCGGAGAGCAGGGTCAGAGGCGGGTTTGTGATGCGGCGCGGCAGCAGGGGGCGGCCGCTGCCCAGGGTCACCGCGGCCACCTGCACGATCACCTCGTCCAGCAGGCCGTTGTCATAAAACTGTCCGGCCAGATCGCCCCCGCCCACGATCCAGATATTTTTATCACCGCCGGATTTGGCGATTTTGCGGAACAGGTGCCGTACATCGCCCTGGACAAAGTGAATATCCGCACCGGGGGCGGCCGGCAAGGGGCGCGTCGTGAAAACCCATGACGGCTGCTCGTACGGCCAGGGTTGCTTCGCGTCGCTGTCGGGCCGGATGTGGTTGCGCAGGATCCATTCATACGTCTGCGATCCCATGATCAGCGCCCCAACCTGGCTCAGGAAATTATCAAAACCGGAACTGCCCGTATCCCCGAACTGAAACAGCCAGTCCAGTGAATGATCCTCGGTTGCGATGTAGCCGTCCAGGCTGGATGCCGTGTAGTATTGTGTTTTCATCTGTTAAAACTTTGTATTTATTAGGTCAGATAGAATGTCCATGACGATTATAATCATGTTCCTGTGTGTCCGGGCTATGCCCGGTCATGGACATTTCATGAGGAAGTGGGATGAGGCGGTGAATTGACACAAGTGATGGCGGAATAGCACCGATTGATTGGCTGTCAGGCTTATACTACGGACTTCATATAAAAGTACACAAGGTAGCTGAAATAATCGAGTATTTGGAAAGCCGGTCCATCGGGTCGGAATTGCCGGTCATTGATTTTTATGGATACTTTCATCCATTGACCATGACCATATAGGTGACATCATTTTGCCGGGTGTAGGACAATTGAAATCAGCAAATAGCGCATCCAAAAAAAGTAATTCCATGATTCCCAAGAAGTGTCCCATTGTGATCCTGGCAGTTGTTTCCATTTTTACTGCGGGACTTTTTGCGTCGTGCGACCTGATGCAGACGGACAGCAGGGGGGTGGCCGATCCTGACCGGCTTGCCGGGGTGACCTGGGAACTCACTAAAACGATATACACCGATGGAAGCACCTGGACAGTGCCGGAGAATGAGTTTTACACCATCACGCTGACCGATCAGTTTACCACGGGCGGTCGGGCTGCCTGCAACAGCTGCGGCGGGGAGTATGCCCTGTCCGGTCCGGATTCCATATCCATCATGTGGTTTTGCACGGAAGCCATGTGCGCCGAGACCGAGCGGTACAAGCACCACATCAGTCACACGACCCGATACGAAACACCGGGAAGTGAGATGCGCCTGAAGTTCACCGGGGATGACCGCTATCCTTCAGGTGTGATGTTTTTCAACGCAGAGAATGGCAACGAGTTTTATTCAAACGATTAATAATAAATGCGAGGGCATGACTATGAAAAAGACACCCGCAAAATCCGTTATGGGATTTTTTGCAGTTGCGTTGCTGTTGCTGGCCGCCTGCGACGACCAGCGCACCCAGACCATCACCTGGACCGAGTACGAGCCGGTGTACATGTCGCACCAGGAGTTTATTGCCGCGGTTGGCGTGAGCGAGCCGCGCGACATGGTCGAACCCGGCAAGATCTATCTGTACGGCGATCATCTGTTCGTCAACGAGGTAAACAAAGGTGTGCATATCATCAACAACAGCAATCCGGCAGCCCCGTTTTTTTCCGGATTTGTGACTATTCCTGGAAATAAGGACATCGCCGTGCGCGGCGATCTGCTCTACGCCGATTCGGCCGGTGACCTGCTGGTGTTCGACATCAGTGATTTTGACCACCCGAAGCTCGTTTCCCGTATTGAGGATGTGTTCAACCTGTCGCAGCACAACCTCCCGGGACCTGCCTACCGCATGCCCGATCCTTCACGGGGTATTGTGGTGGACTGGGAGCCTGTGGAGGTGGAGGAGGTCTGCCACGGGGATTGCAACCGGTTTGGGAATCAGTGGGAAAGGGGATTCACGACGTTCAGTCGGGCGGCATCGGATGCTGCAGGCGGGACCGGATCCGTCGGCACGGGCGGCTCCATGGCCCGATTTGCCATCACCGGTGACCAGCTCTACGCCGTGGACTGGAGCAACCTGGTCACCTTTGACATCTCCGAAACCGAGCCGGTGAAGCAGGATCAGCAGGGCGTGGGCTGGATGATCGAGACTATCTTCCCGTACAGCGAACACCTGTTCATCGGTTCGGCCAACGCCATGTACATCTACGACATTCACAGCAATCCCGCATCCCCCGAGAGGGTTTCGATTTTCCGTCATGCCACCGCGTGCGATCCGGTGGTGGTGGAAGGCGACTACGCCTATGTGACGCTGCGCGACGGTGACCACTGTCCGAACACCACCGGCAACAACCAGCTGGAGGTGATCGATGTCAGCGACCTGTTCAACCCCAAGCGGATCGGGATCTACAAAATGCTGCATCCGCATGGCCTGGGCATCGACAGCGGCGACCTGTTCATCAGTGAGGGGGATTACGGGCTGAAGGTTATGGACGCGTCCGATCCCTACAATGTGAAGGAGGTGCGGCACATCCAGGATATCCGCACGTTCGATGTGATCCCGAACGACGGTGTGCTGATCGTGACCGGTCCGACCGGCATCATCCAGTACGACTACTCCGATGTCCGCGACCTCAAAGAGCTGAGCATCATACTGGCGGGCAAGACGATGACCGAACCCAATCTGTGACATTTTCCTTCAACCGACTCGTGGCCGGCATGAAGTTGCGCAAATCCATATTGTTGACCCTGCTTGCCGGTGTGGCCGTTTTGACAGGGACGGCGGCCACGCCGGCGGCAGCGTATTCCGGTGCGGGTGGACCATTCGGCCAACCCGGTAAGGAAGTGTCATTCGGACAATCCGTTGAGGAACGGCAGGCTGATGTGAGATTCGGGGAGGATGCGCTTGTCGCGGGCACGGAGCAGGAAAAGACCGGTGGCAAGGTGGGTGGATTCGTCCGGCAGCTCGGCGCCGAATGGCTGGCCGGCAACGACGGAAGCACGCTGCGCCTGAACCTGACGCTCGGATATCAGTACACGAACCGGTTTTCAGCCGCAATTGGTGCCGGATACGCGTTCTATAACGATCCGGTGGACCTGGTTCCGGTCTATCTGGACCTCGTGTACCTGCTGGGACAGGGATCCAACGCGGCATTCCTGCAGCTGAAGTCCGGTTTCAGTCGCAGTGTGATGCGCGGTGATGAGATCAACAGCGACCGGCACCGCGGTGGGCTGTTCATCCAGCCGGGCGTGGGAGTCCGGATGAACGACATGAGCATTACCGCCGGGTTCAGTTTTGATCATGCCTCCTGGGACCTGGATGGATTTGCCGGACGCGTGGTCCGCGAAAAGGTGTCATTCCGCCGGATCCAGCTGGGTGTGGGGTTTCACTTCTGAACAAATATTCGAGCAACATGAGAAGACATATCCACACATTTTGGTTTTTAACCCTGACGGCAATAATCTTTGCCGGATGCGACCTGAACCCATTATCACATAGCAAGATACTGGTATCACATATGGCAGTAACCGACACTTCCGGTCAGGCCATTTCCGATATCCGTTCCGGTGAATATTTTGATGTAGCGTTGACCATCGTTAACAAAACGGGCGGTGATCAGAAGTACCACTACGGGTATCCCCAGGCAAGTTTTCAAGTAGTCAGGGTCGACAGCGTCCATATTTCCTCAGACTATGGTTGTATGTATCCTCTTCCAAGGAGAAGCAGAACCCTGGAGGAAGGAGACGTACTGGTCTGGCGATGGCGTGGCCCGATGCAGGGGTGCACGGAAGAGAAAGTGAATCTTGAACCTGGTAAATATCTGATTCTGGCAAGGCCGGGGCTGCATTTTGAAAAATACGGGACACTGCGTCCAGAATATGAAACAATACGGATCAAACCCTGAATCGACATGAACTCAGCAAACAAGTTGCAACAGTTTATTGTGGGGTCATCCAGATGGAACGAATCGCAGTATTGGAGAGCGCTCCTTCTCTTCATCGCATTCGCATTCATGAGTGGCTGCGGCGTCGTGAGCTCCGATAAAGCAATTACTCCAGAGATAACGATAGAACCATCCACGATACTTGCCGGTCAGGAAATCCAGCTTACCATAAGCAGTCCGGAGGAGTTTATCATGCCTTTTTGCGGCGGGATAACCTATGTAATCGAATATAAGGGATCCGATGGCTGGGAAGTTTATGGC
>JAWOCT010000047.1:0-14356 GCA_046483675.1 Cyclonatronaceae bacterium | reverse complement strand
CCAGAATTTCGCCCATTCCCGGTAACTTTCCGGCCGGAGTTTCTGCACATTGGATCGGTGGCGTTTCCGGCGGGCCTTTGCTTCAAGCCTGTACGATCCGGATATATGCCAAAGGATATCCGATGTTTCCCTGTTCCAGCTCTTTTTCGATGCGACTGACGAGGAGGATGTTTTTCTGTCACTTTTCGCGCTCTCCCGGTAATACCCTTTCAAGAAAACATCCGCCGAATATCCCCCGAAGACAGCCGGATACCGGTCCAGCCGACATGCCTTGTGAAATCCAAGACTGTGGGCGTGGATATGCTGGCTGCCGCTGCCGATCAGGTCACTGGCGGCGGGAAGGATGTCGAGGTAATGGGTGCTGTTGCGGTATTGCGGCTTGAATTGCAGCCCGTAGGCCCTCGAAGCTCTGGCGGCAAGACGGCCCTCCCTGTTCATCTGATCGAGAAACACGTACCCGTCGCGCTTGAGGCTGGCGGGCAGCGTGCCGGCGATGACCCTGGAGTCCACGCCGGCACTTATGAACTGCGCCACTTCATCCATCCCACCGGTTACCCGCCGGATGTACTCATTCATACCATTACGCAAGGTTCGCGCAGCCTCCCGGATATTCTTGTAGCCTTTCTGTTCTTCCGGAAGCCAATAGTTTTCCGTTTCGGATGAGAGGACTCGGCCGGACGTATCCTGCAAGGTAAAGCGATGAAGCGCTGCGGGTTGGAGCTGTCGCAACTTTTCGTAAGTCGTATAGGGGAAGGTGACGGAGTGGTGGATTATGAAGTCGGCCAGCGAAACCGGGTCGAAGGCCTGCTGCTGGTGCGCCGCTTTCGCGACGGCGTCCACATGGGTACCCATAACCAGTTCGCCTTGGTCCTGCTCACCTCTGTCCGGCCCATTTAGGTCCTGCCCGCCCTCACCCAGGTAGCGGTACACCGGGATGAACAGCATCAGATCAGTGATGCAGGTGACGGTTTTCTTCTGTTTGTCGACGGAAAGGATGACGAAGGGTCCGCTCAGGTCCTCGTCCCACTGCATGTTGCCCTCTTCAAACCGTTCAAGGATGCAGCGCGTCCCGACATGGGGTTCGTCAGCGGTCAGAAAAAGGTTGTCGGAAAAGTAGAGGACCGGACCGCCGATAACGACAAAAACATGCGTCTCCGTCTCCAGCGGCTGGAAGCCCTGGTAAAGGTTCCGGGTCACTGCCAGGGTGCCCCACGAGCCATGGTACTCGTACACTTCGGGCGCATCCGCATGGTAGATCGACTGCAGGTGCCCACCCAGCTCGCCCTCTGCTCGCGGCTTACTGCTGTAAATAAAATCACTCAATAGGATGCCCCTTATCTAGCTTGGATTCCAATGCATGCCTCATAGCGTGGCAATACGTTTCATTTTTGAAAATGTGGAGTAGAAACTTTTCATTCGGAATCCGGTCTTTCCTCCGGTCTCGGTTTGCTCTGCCTGTCGCATACAATACCAGGGTCTTCAATATACGTTTCAGTGATCTGGTGAATGAGGGCGGCGCAATACTTGAAACGAGTTTTGGGGCAAGCATTTCATACGTTTCCAGACTCATTTCATCATGCGCCTTCTCATAACCTGTATCCAGCAAATTACACAATCTTTCCAGCAAAATCTGCTTTTCAGGCGGAGCCGGATGGACTCTTTCCTCTTTCATATAGTGATAAACGGGTGTGAAGGAAGGTTTTTCGCCTTTTTTCAAATCAAGCCGGACGGAGTAGGATGAATATTCCTTATGGACCTCGCTGGTGAAATGGAAGTAAAAATTGCCCAGACTGTAGAAAATCAGGGCATCGCCGTACGCTTCATAACCTTGCGGTACGTGTGGATGCGACCCGACCACTGCATCGGCCCCCAGATCGCACAGATGACGGTAACGGGCACGCCACTCCTTTTGCGGAATATCCTGGAATTCCAGTCCGGCATGGGCAAAGACGATGACGAAATCGCACTCTTTTTTCAAGGCCAGGACGGTTGTGTCGATACGTGGATGGCTAATCCAGGCATAGCCGGCCGGCTTCTCACGCTCAAACAAGTCTATTACGCCGAACTGTGCTTCACAGGCATTGACCATGCCGATTTTGAGGCCATTCAGTGTTTTTACCAGCGGTGCATAGGCCGTCTCGGCATCCGGGCCGGCGCCGATGAATTCCAGTCCCGCCGCCGATATCCGCTCCATGGTAGCCGTCATTCCTTCCGGCCCATAATCAAGGATGTGGTTGTTGGCGAGCAGCAGCAGGTCAAATCCCTGGCTTTTCAGACCTTCAACCGTTTCCGGGACCTGGGTTATTAGCGGGCCTGACTTGGCCTGCGGCCGGCCATAACCCGATATCGGGGCTTCGAAATTGCAGACGGCCAGATCCGATTCAGAAACAATATCCGCAATTTCGGCCGAACAGAGTTGTCCTTGCGTGTTGTGGCAATTGGCTACATCCCCGCAAATTAAAATAGTGGCCATTAATCGCTAAATAAGTTGATCCGTTTTTTAAATTTTACCATCCTTCGCAATATCGCTTTGGGAATCCGTCTGAACTTGTCCAGAAGCACATTATCTTTCCGGATGATGCTAAATCCAAATATAACTGCTTCTTCATAGTCCCTTGAGCTGATTTTTTCAATTCTGGCTTTATCGGGACCCGTTTTGCACAGTTTTTCAAAAGCCTTTACCTGTTCTGCTTCGCCGGCAACAACAATATGCAGACTGTTACGGCCCTGGTTTTCGACATAGCCGGACAGGTTCATTCTCATGGCCTGTTTTTCCACCCATCTCCGAAAGCCCACACCCTGTACACGGCCCGACAATGTGATTTCCCGCCGCACCATTTCCTCCGGCGGCAATGCCGGGAGTGTGACTTCGACCTTGGGATTCTTCAACATGGCATCCATGAACCTTATCGGGTCGTAAAAAACAAGTCTGTTCTGCTGCTTTGCATTAATACTTTCCGGAAAATAGTGATCGATCAATGCAGACGCGATATCATTCGATTTGCCAAAAGACGGATAGTGGTGCAAACCTATTGCAGCCAGTGCATTTATTTCAATAACAACTGCCCTGCTTTTGGATTTGTTCATGCAGAACATGATATCTACACCGGCATGGTTCAAGCCAGGGATGGCTTTTACGGCCTCTATCGCCGTACTTTTAACCTGTTCAGGAATCTCATCGGAAACATCCACCGAATCCCCACCAGACGCAATGTTGCATTTGCCCCTCAAATACAAGATTTCACCTTCCTTCAGAACACTTCTAAAGTCATAACCTGCTCGTTTGATCCTGCTTGAAATTTCCGAGTCCACTTTGATGAGCCACCTGATAAGATAGGGATTTTTCCTTCTTAGTTCATTTTTACAGTGAATCAGTTTTTCGATACTGTCCCTGCCATTTCCGGAGATGTTTGCCGGTACTCTTTTCAAAGCTGCCACTACCTCCTCACCGAGTACAAAAATTCTCAAATCATCGCCTTGTACATGTTCCTCAATAATGACATCACCGAACTTCAACTCACGACGTAAATAAACAAGATATTCCTTCAAGATCTCCACATCCTGAAGATTTGTAAAAACCCCCTCACCCCGATATCCGTTGGTGGGTTTGATCACCACTGGAAAACCGATCTGCTCTGCGTAACGGATTATATCTTCATCTGGGGACCCCGGAAAAAACCTCCTTCCTGCTGGCACGGGTACTTTCGCTTTGGTGAGATATTCTTTCGTTTCATCCTTGAACTTACAGATTTTACGGGCCAGCACACCCAATTCAGGATCCACTTGCATGGACCTGATAAAAAAATGGGATTTCTCCGGAGAACTGACTCTAAAATGCTTTATATCCTTGGAAAACGTAACCTTGAGTCCCCTTCTCCATGCCTCCAGGGAAATGAGATAAAATGGGGTCGCATAGTACTTGTTGCTGGCGTAATTTGGATAGGTGGTATTCATCATGTCATTTGCTTATTTGCTTTTACAGAACAGCCATGCGGTGCAAATATCGACTCTTCAGTTTCTTCATGCGCCACCAAACTGCATGCGCCAGGTGCGCCGCTTTTTCCAGTACCGGATTCTTTTTGTGGATGATCCTGAAACCCGTGATAACCGGATCGGCGTAATCCGAGGCCGAAATGTTATGAATCACGACTTTTGCGGGTCCGGATCCGCACATCCTTTCAAATTCATTAACCTGTTTTTCGTCACCCGCAATAACAATCCGCACAGTATTTCCATCGTAAAGCTCCAAAAATCCGGACAGCCCCATTTCAAGGGCTTTTTCCCATACACACTCGCGGAACTCCGCTCCCAGTACGCGTCCTCTGACGATGAGCTCCCTGCGAACCCAGTCCCTTGCCGGCAGCGGCGGAAGCGTGACCGCTGTCTGCGAATCGTTTTTCAGCGTTTGCTTCAGGCTTTCCGGATCGTAGAAAACCAACCGGTGCCGGCCCCTGTCACCCATGCTTTCAGGAAAATAACGGTCGATGATTGCAGAGGGAATATCCCGGGATATTCCAATAAATGGATACATCAGACCACCTATTTCAGCCATGGAGTTGATCTCGATTACCACTCCTTTGCTGCCGGGATTATTTGCATCGTAAAGGACATCCACCCCGGCATGGTTCAAGCCGGGTATAGCCCTAACGGCTCTGATAGCCGTTTCTTTTACATGCTTCGGGAGTTCATCGGTGACATCTAAAGAGTCACCCCCTGACGATATATTGCATTTCTCCCGCAAAAACAGCGTTTCTTCTTTTCCAAGGACACTGTTAAGGACATATCCTGCCTTTTTGATATTACTGAAGACTTCCCGGTCTTCCTTGATCAGTTTTCCGGTGAGATTGGGGTTTTTCCTGCGCTTGGCGTTTTTGAGGCGGATCAGCTTGCGGATCGTATCCCGGCCATTGCCCGTGACGTTCGCCGGAACCCGTTGCAAGGCAGCCACCACCTCGTCGCCAAGGACGAATATCCGGAAATCGCTCCCTTCGATGCGTTCTTCGATCAACACATCCGGAAATTCCAGCTCACGCCGGACGTGGACCAGGAGCTCTCTCAGCGAGGCCTCATCCGGTATGTTGGAAAACACCCCTTTGCCCATATAGCCGTTGGCAGGCTTCAGCACCACCGGATAGCCGGACTCCCGGGCGAAGCGGACGATCTCCTCGTCGGAACTGTCCGGGGGGAAACGGCGGCCTTTCGGCACGAGGATACCTGCTTCGGCGAGATACTTCTTCGCCTCGTCCTTGTTTTCGCAGATTTCATGGGTTCTTAACCCCATGGCGGGGTCCAGGACCATTGATTTCGAAAACACATGGGTGGTCTGCGGCGAGCTGACCGTGAAATTCTTGATATCCCTGGAAAACGTGACGGAAAGTCCCCTTCTCCATGCCTCCAGGGAGATCAGATAAAAGGGGGACGTTTTGTAAACGGTCTGCACATAGTGTGGAAAATCAGTTGGTTTCATAGATATCATAATCAGGTGACAGGTCGGTGATATTTGGGGCCACCAATCCGTTTCATAAAACTGTTACTTTGGTCATATCTTGGTCATATCTTCCAGACCCTGCCTTGATTGAAAATCCATGTGTGGCTCGTTGCCCTCCAAACTGATCGAAGTGTCTTCATATGCAAGTTCCGCAAGAATCTCATCACGTTAAGCACCAGTATGATCATTGCGAGTGCAAGTCACATTACAAGCTTAAAGATAACCAGCCATACTGCCATGAAAAATTAGAATTTCTAAATAATTATGCATAAATGATTATACATCTATTATATTTATCCATGTTTATACAGAAACATATTATACGGCATGTACTGCGTATCAAATACCTTTGACAGATACTTCGATATTGGAAATTTGCCACACCTGAAGTACAACATATCTTATCCAGCTTCTCATTAAACAGAAAGATCCAAAAATCATGAAGAGACAATTAAAGAGGATAAACAAAAGTCTGAGAAAGACTTACTACAATTCCATCGTCCCATATCGGATGAAGCGGCTGTTCCGTGCCATCCAATTTGGCCGCAACGGTTTCTATCATCCTGTTACCGTTAAAGGCACATTATATGCCGGCAAACGCAATACCGATGACAGATGGACAGTGATCCGTGACGTGCTGAAAGAATTTGAGCCCGATAGTGTACTGGATGTCGGATGTGCCGAAGGATGGATACTGCGGTCCGAGAATGAGGAGTTCGACTGCTTCACCCTGGGTATCGATGGTCTGTCGGACAGGGTTCTGACTGGTGAAATAGCCCGTTTAATGGATGACATTCCATTTTATTCCATTATGAAGAAAAAATTGGCACCGGAAGATATCCGCAAGCTGCCCAAATTTGATGTCATCATTTGTCTGTCACTGGTGCACCATATCATCAAGATCAATGGTGTTGATGCAGGTCGTGATTTTGTATCTGCATTGCGTGAAAGAACCAATAAAGCCATGGTATTCGAGATGGGCTCCTCGGACGAAAAGCTCATGAAATGGCATCAGGATATGCCTGAAATGGAACATGGCCAAACCCGATTCATGACCACGTTTCTGGAGTCATGTGGCCTGCGTAACGTTCGCAAGGTTGGAGAAGGCGCCTCTACCAAAAGGGATTCCTACAGAGTGATACTGGTTGGAGAAGCCTGATGACGATTATTGATGCAGCCTATCTATTAATCGTCACCAGCTCTCCTTAAGCGATTCCGGGTTTCGATGCTTCTGTATTCACTTGAAGCATCTTATTTCACCAGCAGCATCTGCCTGATTTCGGTGAAGGTTTCGGCCTGCAGGCGATACAGGTACAGTCCGCTGGAAAGGCCTGTTGCATCAAAAATCACCTCATACCGGCCAGCCGATTTCACCTCGTTCAACAGAGTGGATACGCGCTGTCCAAGGAGATTGAACACATCCAATCTCACATGCATCTGCTGCGGAAGGGCGTATTTGATCCGGGTGGACGGGTTAAACGGATTGGGATAGTTCTGGTTGAGTTCAAAGGATTCCGGCAGGGCTTCTCCCTGTTGCTCTTCATTCTCTTCATCATCCATCGAGGGGTACTCTTCACCTTCGAAGATTTCCAGGGGAAGCAGCAGCTCCTCGCCGCTGCGTGCCATATACGGCGGGACGCTCATCAGCCTCAGGGTATACCCTTTGTCGTTGCTGATCCGCCATAATTTGCCATCCTGCCCTTCGCCGACGGGGATGTTGAAATACCCGTCATTGGCCTCGTGGTTTCTCCAGTCTTCGATAAGGGTTCCGTCGGGTCCGCGGACCTCGGCATAGGACTGGTGGCTCATATACCCGCCAACGACGTCGGTGCCCTTGGGCACGTAGAAGTACATGGTGGAACGGCTTTGAAAGGAGTACGCCCCCCGCAAACCGACGTGCAGGGTCATGGGCTGTCCTTCTTCCCAGCGCAGATGCGTCCGGTCACCGCCGTCGCTCCAGCTCAGTTCGTGCAGACCGGTGTAAGGCGAAGTCATGACGACCTCATGCCACTCCGTATCATTCGGAACGGTGGCCACATCCACATCTTCCGTCGTGGCCTCCTTGGGTGAAGTCAGGAACAGACGCAGATCGCCACGGTCTCCGAAGATGGTCCCACCTTTGACCTGAAGGCGGAGCTCCTGCCCTTCTTCCAGCCAGGTGAAGGCACGGTTCGAACCGCGCGAGGAACTGTACCGGCCGATGATCCCGGTCGAAACATCCGGCAGCTCAACGTGTTCGGTCACCGGTACAAGCTCGTCATGTTCGAATTCCAGCACTTCAAAACCCAGATCATCCGGCTGATAATTGGCAATCCCGTCCTTCACATAGCCCATGATCTCGTTCCGGGTGAACGGCTCACTGACCCACCAGCCTTCATAGTCCTGGAGTTCCATGCCTACACGATACCTGTTGCCCGGATGGATTTCGCGCGGGACTTCGGCATTGACGCGTGACCTTCTGAGGTGCCTGTAGAGCTGGTTGACAGGTGACATCATCACGCTCTGCATCCGATAGGCGTGCCGGTAGGTGGCCTGGGCTTCTTCCTGGCCGCCAAACTGAAGCCAGAGCTCACAGTATCGCGTGTAGAGGGCCAGCTCATCGAGCCGGGCGATCACAGCGGGGTCATCGGTCAGCTCATAGGCATCATTGACGTATTTGTACATGTGATAGAGCAGGTCGCTGTCGGTCCTCGGCCGGTCAACACCTCTGCTGACCATGTCATAAAAGGCCTTCATGGGTTCGTAGGCGTCCCCGAAGGCATTCACGAGGAAATCCTCGACGAGGGCTTCGGCATCGGCGTCGAGATTCCACTGAAGCTGGGCGGCAACATAGAAACCTAATCCGTTGATCGCCCAGGCGTCGGTGGCATTGCCCCTTACCAGCCGCACGCCCTTTTCGTGCCATTCCGGCAACTTTCTTTTGTGGTAATTGACGTTTCCGCCCCTGCCGCCACGGGGCATCCCCTGGCTGTGCACGAAGGTGTCGTAAAAATCACGGATCCCGACGGTCGCGCCGCGCTCGCCCCAAATCTCGGCGAGTTGTTCGGTGGAATAGGCCGTGAAGCTGTAGCTTGTCGCGATGCTGACGATCACGTTCGGATGTACCTCAATGGTCGGGGGATCGGAGTGCTGGTTGTAGGAATAAATGCCCACGAATTTCTCACCGTATCCCAGTTCGTTGATGGCTTCGGCCACCTTGTTGGCAAGATAGACCACACGGTCTGTAATATGGGGCAAAAATTCCATCTCCTGCTCATCGGTTGGCCATCCGCCGCCGTCGGACGGGTCCATGGATATGCTGTTCAACGAAGGGTTCTCGTGGAACTGGTTGACCGCATCCTGCACGACCAGCTCCACCAGTCCCGGCTCCGATACGCGGAACTTCTCACCTGACAGGTATTCGGGATGCTTGTCGAATTCGGCCTGGTTGCGCCGGATGATGGCACCGTATGCATGCCCCGTACGAATACTGAACGAGTTGTTGAACCGGTTGCGTTCGCGCCATTTTTGCCAGGCCACTTCATCGGTCCATGAGGTCGGACGCGGGCCATTGCGGTTGTAAAAATCCGGTATTTCGAAGGTGCGGATCGTGGCCTTCAGGTTCGGCTTGTCCGGAATGATCTCCCAGGTTTCAGTGGGGAAATATTGCCGGTATCCAAGATGCCTGAGGAACGTCCAGACCGCATTTTGCGCCCCGTAGGCCGTAGCCCCGATGAGGTAGAGACCCGATCCGTGGGATACCACCATATGCTCGTCGCCGCGGGTGGGATCGTCCACGTTGAAGAGCGTCTCGTATTCCAGGTCGGGAAACTCATCCCAGGTACCCACGGCCAGCCCCGTGTTCCCATCGCCCCTTCTGATGCGGAATTCACCGCCGGTGATCTGTCCGAGCTTCTCGGCCAGGTCCTGTGCGGCCTTTATGCTCCGGCCCGAGGCTTCATGACCGATGACAACGTCCTTTATCGCCTGCCCGTTGTTTGCGATTGTAACGCTTACAGGTCCGCCTATCCTGGCTTCAAAGGCGGGATTATCCTTGCCCTGACCCGGACCCGGTCCGGCATTCACTGTCAGGGCCTGTCCAAGTAAAAAACAGGCAAGCGCAATGATGAAGATCAGGTATCCAAAATGTGCAAATGGTTTCGCCAAAACCGTCATAGTAGCCATGGCGTGTGGGTAATGTAGATGATTCATGCCGACTCTTCCTTCAGTTAATTGGTTGTGCAGATTACGTTGGCATCAGATCCCGGTATTGACCGGATACCCGGATCGTGACGGTTTCAATATTAGTGTACTTCTTAACAGGGTATTCAGTAGATGACGGGACGTTGCCCGTTCACTCGACCTCAAAAGCACCTGGTAATTTTTCCAGGAATTGAAAATATTAAGAAATTCTAATATTTCAAGAAATACAGTTCACTGCCCTTCTATGACCAGTTGCTTTTTAAGAAAGAGTAAGAAATCCTGATTTGTTACAGGATATCCCTGATTTTATTTTTTTTATGCCGTTCTCTGTAGCTGTGGCGACGGCCTGGCAGAGGCCTTCCGCCGGATTACCCTGCGTCAAAAGGCTCATTCCTGGCGGCGGCCCGGCAGCGACAGTCTCATGCCCGCTTCGAAGCCGAACAGCGGCCGTTCGTGAAAGGCACCCGCATCCACTGCGGTGGAGATGTGCAGCTCAAGCCCTTGCGCCCATTCGACATCCGGCGACGCCCCCGATATTGCTGGCGGCAACGTCCCGAACAGCGCTTGCACGGGTAAGGCCAGCCGGAGCATAAATGAATAGCGGTCGCGGCGCAGCTCGCGGTAGGACACGTATCGGTCGCGTTCGCGGACCGGCTCCTCCGGCGAGCCATTGCAGCTCAGCCCCGCGGTTTGATCATCGCAGATGCCATAGTTTCGCGAGAAGGTGGCCATCAGCTCGTAGGATACGGGCCCGCCGATGTGGCCGGCCAGCCCGACATGGTGGGCCAAGACGATGTTGTTGACCAGGGTCCGGTCGCGGGACCCGATCCGGTCCGGGTCGATGAGGATCAGCGGTGTGCCGAGCACCTGGCCGTGGTGCAGCCACCCGTCCCTCCAGACATTGTGTGAATAATAGCGGCCGCGACCGATCGCGTCCCAGGGATCGGCGTCCTGTTTTTTGGTATTGATGTGTTCATAGGCGATGTAGCGTACGGGCCGGTTCGGACGGGCCGGATCCTGCAGGTCCACATAGACGCGCCACATGCCGTCCCAGGGGTTGGGCAGATCCAGCGACTGGCCATCCTCGATGTAAAACTGCCGGAACAGGCCGGCCGACCAGGTCCGGCTCCGGTATTCCGCGCCGAAATCATAGGCGCCCAAGCTGTTGCCCAACGGCGTCACATTTCCGAACACGTTATCGTCACCCCGAATAAACACGTCGCTCAGCCAGTCGCCGACCGTGTCGTGCATCCGTCCCAGCTCGGGATGCGTTCCGCCCCACATGAGGTTGTGGACAATACCGGCCGTCAGGTGCACTTCTCCTACAGGCCGCACCTTCAGGTACAGGTATTTCTGGTGGATGCGGGACCGGTCGACAAAGCGGTCGTCGGTCGTGACCGACTCGGACCAGCTTGCCCGAAAGGAGACAGATCCACCCGTAAGAGGGACCGGCAGGAAACCGGGGGTGGACAGGCGCAGCCGGAATGGCTGGAGCGCATTGCGACTCACCAGCATCGATCCGGTGGTCAGCGGCCCCTCCGAACCGAGTCCGACCGGATCGTGGAACCGTCCGGCGCTCAGCTGCCATCCGAGGGCACGGAAGTGCAGGTAGAGTTGACTGAAGCCGAGTCGGTTGTCGCCGTCGGAGAGGCGGGCATCGAGCCGGAATCCGGCATCCAGGCCGGCCCTGGTGCGCTCTGCAAAACCGGATGACCGAAGCAGCGAGGTGTGGAAGGCACCGAATGCCAGCAGGTTGTTGCGCGTGTTCAGCGGGATGAGGCCATCCCGGTTTGCGTGAAGCCAGAACGGGGTCTGCGGGGTCCCGGCCATCCGGGAGAGGCCGCTCCGGAAAACGGAGCCCTGACCACCCGTGCTATCCGGATTGCCTGCACTGCCCGGACCGCCCCTGCTGCCAGGTTTACCCGAATTTTCAGAACCGCCATGTATGATCGGATTTCCGGGATCGCATGGCATACCTGATGACGGACCTGCCTGGCCTATGCCAACGCACAGGTGCACGCTTACGGCAGCCAAAAACAGGGCCGTTTTGTTCCTCGGGAACAGCCATCCGAATGCGGTTCGAAGCATCATTTGGCAATTTACCTTTTTCAGCCTAACAATCATAGGGACTGCAGGGCAGCAAGCCCGGCCTACACCAGTCCATAACGATCGACCATGGCGCGCACCTGTTCCGGTTTCCACAAAGGACTGACTTCTGCTTCAAACAGAGAAAAACCGGGAAATTTGCCGCTTCAATCCAGGAGGGGCGGACGGCCTTGTGGATCGGTTCCGGGTAGGGCAGGATTCCGGCGTCCGTTTATGTGGTTGATCCGGAAGCGGAAGCGGATCCCGATTTGCCGGCCGGGTCCGCTTCTTTTTTGCAGGCATCCGCACAGGTACAGGAAGGGATCATGTCACAAAGGATGTTACGCATTCCCTCCTCATCCTGCCGCCTGGCCGCATCGAACAGCGCGTCGAGCAGGGCGCCGAAACGTTCCACCGGCAGCCCGTTGCTGCGAGCCGCGAAAATCTTGGCGTGACGGGTGGCCGACGTCCCTTCCTCGGCGGTGAGCAGTTCCTCGAAGAGCTTTTCGCCAGGACGCGATCCCGTAAACTGGATCTGGATGTCCTCCTCCGGGGTGAGCCCGCACAGGCGGATCAGGTCGCGAGCCAGGTCCACGATCCGCACCGGTTGCCCCATGTCCAGCACATAGACAGAGCCGTTTCCGCTCAGTCCGCCCGCCTGCAGCACCAGTTGCGAGGCCTCGGGAATAGTCATGAAATAGCGCGTCATGTCGGGATGGGTGACGGTGACCGGTCCGCCCTCTTCGATCTGCTTCCTGAACAGCGGCACCACGCTGCCGCGGCTGCCCAGCACGTTGCCGAAGCGCACCGAGACGAACGCCTGGTCGGGCCGGGCGCGCAGGGCGGCCTGCTGCACCACGTATTCGGCCACGCGCTTGGATGAGCCCATGACCGAGGTCGGGTTCACCGCCTTGTCGGTGGACACGTTTACTAACCTCTCCACATCGTGTTCCAGGGCCAGTTCTGCGAGATTGCGCGTGCCGCCGATGTTGTTCAAGACGGCCTGGTCGGGGTTGGCTTCCATGAGCGGCACGTGCTTGTGGGCGGCGGCATGGAAGACCACGTGCGGACGGAAACGCCGGAAGACGTGTTCCAGGGTATCGCGGTCGCGCACATCGGCTATGATCGGGGTGTATTCGATTTCGGGATGCTCGCTGCGGAACTCGCGCTCGACCTGGTAGATGCTGTTCTCGCCACGGCCCAGCAGCAGCACATGGGCCGGATGGAAGCCGGCCATCTGGCGCACGATCTCGCTGCCGATGGATCCGCCTGCTCCGGTCACCAGAACGGTGCGCTTGTACAGATACTCCGAAATGGGCCCCAGTTCCAGTTGCACCTGCTTGCGCCGCAGCAGGTCGGCCACATCCACATTGCGCAGCTGGGTGATGTTGAAGTTTCCGCTGAGCAATTCGTACAGTCCGGGCATGATCTGCGACTCGATGCCGGCCTCCTGCGCCAAGGTCACCACTTTCCGTATTACCTCGCCCGGGGCGGTGGGCATGGCGATGATCACCTTGTCGGCCTTCCTGGTCCGGGCCACCTGGCCGAGGTCGTCGAGCGTGCCGAGGATGCGATAGCCGAGAAACCATTGTTTCTGCTTGGTATGGTTGTCGTCCAGGAAGCCGACGATCTCCATGTGGGATTCGGGATGGCGGCTGAGCTCGCGGGCCAGCATGGTGCCCGCCTCGCCAGCCCCGGCCACCAGTACCCGCTTCACGTCGCGATCAGACCAGCGGACCTGCCGGCGCCGGTGGCTTTCATCCCCCAGACGGGTAATCAGCCGGACCATGCTCAGCATCAGCAGTGCGAGTCCGCCCTCGATCACAGGTACACTGCGCGGCACATAGACGTTGTCCTGGGCCAGCACCATGATTACAAAAAAAGCCGCGGTGGATACGGCCACGCCCTGCACGATCCGGAACAGGTCCCAGATACCGGTCTTCCGCCAGGACTGCAGATGGAAACCGAGCAGATAAAGGATCACCGCCTTGAGCGGAAGCACCATGAGCGTAACCAGCAGGATGTCGTCCGCGTGCCGGGCGATCATGGATTCGATGCGCAACAGGTAAGCCAGGGGCAGCGCCATCCCCCAAAGTGTCAGATCGATAAGGTATTTCGGTATCTGTCGGCTCATACACGCCCGATTTCTTGATGCTCCCGGCATGGTGCCGGTATATTTGCTGTTCCCGCCCTCATAGTGCGGAATTGGTTGCCTTGAAAAGTTAGGCCATCGCCGCGTTTAAATCAACATCGGCATGCCGACTTTTCAGTCGGCAGGCAATTACAGAGTCTTTTCAGGCAGGAGGCTATGCTGGATCAGACCTTGCAGAGAATGGTTTCGTGGAGCGTATCGGCGATGCGCGCGCGGTCTTTGCCTTTCAGGTTGGAACCCGAAGGCAGGCACAGGCCCTGTTCGAACAGTTTGCAGGAGATACCGTTGCCGTAGTATTTCGAATGACCGAAGACCGGCTGCTGGTGCATGGGCTTCCAGACCGGTCGCGATTCGATGTTCTCTGCCGCCAGGCTCAGGCGCACATTCTCCCGGGTGAGACCGGTTACTTCCGGATCGATCAGGACGGTGGTGAGCCAGCGGTTGGAAAA
>JAWOCT010000135.1:0-49853 GCA_046483675.1 Cyclonatronaceae bacterium | reverse complement strand
CTGTAGGAATAGCAATTCAGGATTTAAGTTCCCGTAGCTCCACATTGGCAAACAGGCTCACACGGAATATTCGTTGGGCCTTTTTCGTTAGTTAGAATGGGGTAAGTCCTGCACGACCAGCTCCCTCTCAATTCCGCCAGGACCGGAAGGTAGCAGCGGCCGGAGGTTGTAGCGGTGCGATGCAGATCGCTTACCCCATTTTTTTTGCCTCCCTGTGTTTGCCTCCCTGTGTCTGTCTTCCTGTATTCGAACTTGGTTCTGTCCACCTGAATCAGGTCCGAATCGCCGCCCGGCCCTTTTACGGCGCAACCGATTTTTTCCCCGACTTTTCCGCGATGTCATCGGCTATGCATTCGGCATGCATCCGCGCATTTTCGATGAACCATTTACTGGTGTTCAACCCACCGCATACCACGCCTGCCAGATACACTCCTTTTACGTTGGATTCGTGTGTATTGTCGTCATGTGAGGGGATCTGCTCATTTCCTTCCTTCCGTATGCCGATCCGCTCGAGAAATCCGAAATCGGGTTCGTAGCCCGTCATGGCCATTACAAAATCGTTTTGAATTGTCCGGATGCCATCGGGCGTGCGGATGACCACTTCCTTCTCCCTGATCTCCACCAGCTCCGAATTGAACCACGCCCGTATCGATCCCTCACTGATGCGGTTTTCAATGTCCGGTTTCACCCAGTATTTCACATTGTCACCAATGCGCGGCTCGCGGATGACCATGCTCACCTCCGAAGCGCATCGAAATGATTCCAGGGCCACATCCACGGCCGAATTGCCGGCTCCGACAACCAGCACCTTCATGAAAGCGTAGGGATGCGGTTCATCGTAATAGTGCTTCACCTTGGGCAGATCTTCACCTGGCACGTCCATGCGATGGGGAAGTCCGTAGAAACCGCTGGAAAGGATCACCTTTTCGCTTTCATACGTTGCCTTGTCTGTGGAAATCACAAAATTGCCATCTTCCCCGCGCACATCCCTTACCTCCTCATACAGATGCAGCGGAAGTTCATAACTCTCGGCTACGCGCCGGTAGTACTCCAGCGCCTCCCTCCGTGTGGGCTTGACACCGTGCGAGATAAACGGCACCCCGCCGATCTCCAGACGGTCCGAGGTGGAGAAGAAGGTCATGTTGGTCGGATAATGGAAGATGGAGTTTACCAGGCATCCCTTGTCAATGATGCGGAACGGGATGCCGCGCTGTTTCAGCGCAATGCCGCAAGCGAGTCCGATCGGACCCGCGCCAATAATCGTAATCATGTATGTAAATGAATTTTGTTAGTAAATTTCAGCCGATCGGAGAATTCTGGCTGGACACTGCATCGGCAATTTTCGGCAAACAAAAGTCAGCATTCAAAGATTTCGAAAAAAGTGGTACTCGACAGTATCGTTGGGGTCGTCCTGCAGTATACGTTCGCGTCCGCTTTGCGTGAATCCGAAACGCCGGTAAAGTCGGTGAGCATCGGTGAAGCGGGTATCTGACCAGAGTTCGATGGTTTCGGTGCCGGATTCCAAAGCAATCTCTGTCAGCCGTTGCATAATTCCGGTACCGATCCCCCTCTTGCGAAATCCGGTATGCACATAGATGCGAGAAAGCCATGCGACCTTGCCGTCGATCGTTACGGCTCCGCATCCGGCAATTTTGTCGTTCCAAAGCGCTGTGAGCAGATGCTTTTTACGGAAATCGTAGGAGTTCTCAAATGAGAGGAAGTCGGGGACTTCAATAGCCGGATCCATCATCAGGTTGTATTCTGCAAAAGCATCCTTGATGAGTGCGACAAGATGCGGAATGTCCGTTTTCCTGGCGGATCGGATATTCAGCGATCCGGGTGCCGGTGGAAATCGTGATTTTGACAGTGCTTTTTTTGTTGGTTTACTATCTGGCAATTGTTTGGTGATCAGTCGGGTTTTTCTCTTTTGGATGTCATGATAACGGTGAGAGCAACGTGTTTCATTCAAAATCCTCGTCTCCCTCCGGATCGAACGGGGGATCGTCCGGCAGGATCTTGCTGTACTCGGACAGATCACGAAACTGAACACTGTACAAATCCTTGCGGCGGTCCTTAAGCGGCATGACGGTTCCGGAGTGGCGGGTTCGGCGCAGTACTTCGGTATCCACATCCGCCAATACGACCATTTCGGTGTTCTCGTCCGACAGCGCAGCGATGCCATCGCGGCTGAACGGGAAATCGGACGGGGTGAAGATTGCCGATTGGGCATACTGGATGGCCATGTTCTCAACCGACGGGATGTTGCCGGTGGTGCCGGCCAGCGCCACATAGATCTGGTTCTCGATGGCGCGGGCCTGGGCACAGGTGCGCACGCGTGTGAAACCGTGACGCTCATCGGTGCAGAACGGCACAAAAAGGATGTTGGCCCCGTTGTCGACGGCATAACGGGCCATCTCCGGGAATTCCACGTCGTAGCAGACATTGATCGCGATCTTGCCACGGTCGGTGTCGAACACTTTCGGGATGGATCCGGGCTGAACGCCCCACCACAGGCTTTCGTCCGGGGTTACGTGGATCTTGTACTGCTTTTCGTATGTCCCGTCGCGCCGGAAAAGGTAGGAGATGTTGAACACGTTGTCCTCTTCCAGGGTGAAATGCGAGCCGCCGATGATGTTTACGTTATAGCTCATGGCCATGTCACGGAAAAATTCAATATAGGCCTCGGTGTATTTGTTGAGCTCACGGGAGGCAAGACCGGGCCGTTTTTCCTGCTCAAAACTCAGCAACTGTGTGGTAAGCAGTTCCGGAAAGAGCACGAAATCGGATTTGTAGTCGGAAGCCACATCCACAAAATATTCCACCTGGGTGGTGAAATCCTGGAAGTTCGAGATTTTGCGCATCTGGTACTGCACGCAACAGATTCGCACCGGCATGGAGGTGATGCGCTGTTTGGACGTCTGGGACTGATACTCGAAATTGGTCCACTCCAGCAGCGCAGCGTATCCGCAGGATTCACTGTCCTCGTCCAGATAGTTTGTGATGATGCGCTTGACCACAAAATCATTCTGCAACTGAAAAGTGAGCACCGGGTCGTAAACCTTCTTGTTCATCACCGAACGCACATAGGTATAGATGTCCATCTTCTCCTTGTGCTTGTGGTAATTCGGCAACCTGCCGCCCACCAGGATGCGACGCAGATTAAGCCGGCGGCACAGTTCGGTGCGCTCTTCGTATATCCGCCGCCCGATTTTCATATCGCGGTACTCCGGATCCACCATCACTTCGATACCGTACAGCGTGTCGCCTTCGGGATCGTGATTACGGATGTATCCATCGTCGGAGATTTCCTCCCAGGTATGGTCGAATGTGTACTCGTCCAGGTCCAGGATCAGGCTGTTGCTCGACCCGATCAGTTTTCCCTCGAAAAAGACCCCGATCTGACCTTCCCTGAAGTGCTTGAGCTGGGAGCGGTAGCAGTTGTAATCATAGGGTTCCATGTCCGGAAAGCATTTAAGCTGCAATGCTTTGACGGCTTTGTAATCGCTGAGTGAGAGTGGATGGATTTCGAGACTGGGATTGGCTTGGTCTACTGACATAGATGATAAAAAGGGAATAGGGATTTGGATGGCTGAAAGAATACAAAGTTATGAAACCGGCCTGAGTGTTACAAAAACAGGTTTTTTTTGTATTATGAAGCGAAACAGAAGACGACACCGATGAAACGTGTCAACGGGTAATCAAGGAATAACATGGGAAAAACAGGAAAAAAGACGGTCGCCTCTTCAAGGGCGGTCATGAACCGGTTGGTGATGCCTGAGGATGCCAATACCCTCGGTACGCTCATGGGCGGAGTTCTGATGCACTGGATGGATATGTGTGCCGCGATTGCCGCCCGGCGTCACAGCAACACGTATGCCATGACGGTGACCGTGGACCGGATCCCGTTTGCGAGCTCGGTGCAGGTCGGCGAGGTGGTTATTATCGAGGCCGAAGTGACCCGCGCCTTCCGGTCTTCGATGGAAGTGGGGCTCCGCGTCATGGCAGAAAACCTGAAAAACGGTGAAAAGCGTCTCTGCACCCGTACCTGGTTCTCGTTCGTGGCCGTTGATGCCGAAGGCAGCAGCCTTCCGGTGCCCGAGGTCATTCCGGAAACAGAGGAACAACAGCGGCAGTACAAGGAAGCCGAAAAGCGACGCAGCGACCGTTTGAAAGAGGCGGAGCGCATCCGCAAGGAGGCCGAAGACGGCCGGTGACTTGCCGGGACCTTTACCTGAACAGCGTCTTGTTCTTACCTGACCAGTGTCATCTTCATGGTCTCCGTGCGCCCTTCCGCCCGCAATACGGCGATGTACACCCCTGTGGCCAGATCGCTGGCGTCGAATGGAACGAACTGGATGCGATCATCGGACACCCCGTCGAAGATGGTGGCGACCCGCCGGCCCAGGACATCATAGATCACGAGTTCGGCCGGACCCGGTTCGCCAAGATGGAATTCGATGATAGTGTTCTGGTTGAATGGATTCGGGAAGTTCTGGTAGATGGTGGCCTGGTCGGCGATTTCCTCCACATGGAGGTATTCCCCCGGCGGACTGATACCGAAGTCGAGCTGGCGGGCAGCGGCGACCTGGTTGCGCAGCTCTTCCACATTTTCCCCCCATGCATAGATGAATCCGGTGCGGATGCGGGCATAGGGGTGCAGGGTGAACGGGCCGCTGGAAGTGACAAGCGAGATGTCGGTATTTTCGACGGTGGTCCGCTCGGTGCCTGCTGTTAGCGAGAGCCGTTTTTCGGGATTGGTGAAGCCGTCCAGATTGGCCTGGTCCGGGCGGTAGAATATGCCGAAACGGAGGCTGTCCTCGCGGGTCTCTGCATCGGCCAGCGACAGGGTTGAAGCGTTGTCGATGGCAAGAGCACTGGCCACGGAGCCCAGATGTGCCGAAGTGACATACGGTCCGCCGCCGGGCGCGTAGGCATAGATCAGGCTGTCATCTTCGACATATCCCGTAAGGTTGTTGTCGGAATCGCGGATGTCCCAGTCATTGAACAGGCCTATGTACATATCCCGGTAGGTGTCCATGCTGGTGTTGATGACCTCGTAGACGACCATGATCGTCTGGTCCAGCAACGGTTCGTCGAAAGCGAAGGTTTCCATTTCCACTGTCAGCCCCCGGGCAATCGGATGTTCGGTGGATTTGAAAACCGCATGGCCGTCCAGATCCGAGACTTCGGGTTGTTGCCTGAACCGGTAGTTTTCGGATGGAAGGAAGTGGCGGGTGGTTTGATCGGTTTCACGGACCTGGTTGACCACGACACGGGCCGGATTCAACAGGATGTCGACATCCGCTTCCGCGGCAATCATTAATCCACCCTCGAAAAGGACGTTTTTATAATCGCCGGGCAGGAACCCGATGCCACCAACGGCGGACAGGGCATCCATGAAGCCAATGGTCCCATCCGATGAAAATGAGGCGGAAATCGTGTTGATATCTATGATATCAAAAAGAAGCCGCTCATACTCGATCATGTAGAAGTCTTCGTATTCCAGTGTCTGATCGGCAAAATCCAGCCGGAACAGCGGAATCTCGTCAAGCCGGTAATCGCGTGAAATGTCGATCTCAAAGATCAAGGAGAAATCCTGGCCATTTTCGATGGATCCGGTCGTGCGGCTGGTCGGCTGAATGCCGATACCGGCCTGACCGGATTCCAGGGTCAGGCGGCTGGAGCCTGTAGGTTCCCCGTGATTGGTCCCTTCCAGTGTGAGTCTTCCCTGTTCACCGGTATTGATCTTGCTACCGTCATGCGTTTTGAAGCTGAAATCGGTGATGGTTAGTCCGGGTTTCAGGTTGACCAGGGCGCCATGGGCGTCGATAAGGCCCCTGCCAAGCTTGTTTTCGTAAATGGACGAGGAGTTGACATCATAGATGGGCCGGGCGTTGGTGCGGATCTGACTGGCGATGCGCTGCGGGGACCAGTCAGGGTTCCCGGCCTTGATGAGTGCGGCCAGACCGCTTACTACAGGAGCTGCCATGGAGGTGCCGGTATTGCGCTGGTAGGTAGCCACCCAGGTGTTGGTATCGGCGAAATACTCAAAAAAAGTGCTCATCAACCCCTCTCCCATGGCAAAAACATCCACATGAAATCCGTAGTTGGAAAAATGAGAGATCACATCGTCGAACTGACGGCTTACCGAACCGACCGAAAGCACATCCTCATAGGCTGCCGGATAAAATCCGACATCGCTGCCGTTGTTTCCGGCGGCGGCCACGACCAGCGAGCCCGAAGCCGTTGCAAACTCGACGACTTCGCGGCCGAATTCGGAAAAATCGGTGCCGCCGAAACTGCAGTTGATGATATCGGCTTCATTGATGGCGGCGTAGAGGATGCCCTGATAGCCGAAGGCGATGCTGCGCGGATATTCCCTGGTTCCCCCGGTCTTGACCGGCATGAAGGTGGCGTTGAAGCCGGTCCCTGCGATACCGATGCCGTTGTCGGTGTCGGCAGCGGCTGTGCCGGCGACATGGGTGCCATGTGTGGAAAAATTGCCGACGGGATTGCCGTTTTGCTCAGGGGTCTCCCCGGCGAAGACATCCCCGCTTTCCCAGAAGTTCCAACCGATGGTGTCGTTGCGGATCTCCCACGGAAAGAAGGAGTCCGCCCGGCCGGGCTGCGGATTGCGCCATAGTTTGCCGATCAGGTCGGGGTGTTCGTAGTAGACCCCGCTGTCCACAATGGAGATAACCACGTCGGAAGAACCCTGCGTGACCCCCCACGCCTGGAAAAAATTCTGATAGGCAAAGTAGTCGTGTCCTTCCGAACCGACCAGCGAGTCGCCCGGGGTGAATGCCTGGGTGGTACTGTGTACGTAATGGGGTTCAGCCCAGATCACACCGGGAAGTTTTCGGATCTCTCTTGAAAGAAGGAGCGGATCTTCGTTTGTGGTATAGGAGACTACGTAAGTACGTTCAAAACCCGCGGCGAGCTCCTGCAGGCGATCCGGTTGCGATTTGGCGCGCTTCAGCAGGGCCGCATGGTCCGATGCCCCGGTCCGAAATACCGGTTCCATGCTGGTCAAGCCCAGTGGTTCCATGTGCCGGGTGAGGATGGAGCGGGGGCCCGGGTCCGGGTCGGTGCCGTTGATCCGGTAACCCGTGCTGCGCTGCACCTTGGCAGATCCATTCCCGTTCTGTTGTTGCTGTTTCAGGAAGACGGCATCATCTTCCAGCTTCACGACAATGACCCCTGGAAGATATTCGGGTGTGTCGCCGGTCCCGGCGGCGGCGGGCGGGGCCGGAATGAACAGTATCATTTGCAGCAGCAAAATCGCGGCCAGGGACGTGATAGGCAGAGCTGACAGGAGCGGCATGAATCGTTGGTTCGACATGGACGGCAGATATGGCAGGGTAGAGGGTTGCTTCATGGCGAAATGGTTGACGGATCCGGTTTTGATTTCAGACAGGAGGCCTTGCCCAGGCTGGCCGGGCCACAGACAGATTGAACGGCCTTATCCACAAAAATAATGGATATTTTCTGGATTTGTTGCTAAAACCTTCATTTGGGAACAGAACGTTCATTCAATATATTATTGGGTGGCCGCTGTCGCTTGTTGTCGGACAACGGCTTCTGACGAATACCGGGAGCAGGGCCCGGTGCGGCAAGGGTGCTGCATGCGGAATGCTGCAGAAAGGTTTCGCCAGACGCCGCCGCTGCCACCTTCATCCTCAAAAAGCCATCTTATTCCCGGTGTATATGAATACGCTCTACCATTCCGGTTCCCGTCTGTTGTTCCTTTTTCCGCTCACCCTATTTCTGCTTGCCATGACTCATGAATCCAAAGCTGAAGAAGTGTCGACTTCGTTTGCGCAAAGGTTCTACGAATCCTACGATTCGTATCGGGAGACAGCACTGACCCATCGTCGTTTCAAGCACCACGACATTGTGCCGCTCATCAGAAAGCTGGGGGAACATCCTGACATAGCGCTGAAGGGGGAAGGGTATTCGACAGAGGGACGGGAGATCTTCCGGCTGACCATGGGTTCCGGTGATATCCAGGTGCTGCTATGGTCGCAGATGCACGGCAATGAGCCGACGGCCACCATGGCCCTGTTCGACCTTTTCAATTTCCTGTCGGCCGATGACGGATTCAATGACATCCGACGGGAGATCCTCAGCCGGGTCACCATCCATGCCGTTCCCATGCTCAACCCGGACGGCAGTGAGCGCTACCAGCGTCGGACTGCCTTCGGGATCGACATGAACCGCGATGCGCTGCGGCTGCAAGCTCCCGAATCGCAGATCCTGAAGCGTCTGCGCGATGAAACCGGGGCCGATTTCGGGTTCAACCTGCACGACCAGAGCATCCGCTACTCGGCCGGGGATACACCGAAAAGCACCATCATCGCTTTCCTGGCGCCGGCCTATGACGAGGAGCGCAGCATCAATCCTGTCCGGAGGCGGAGCATGCAGCTGATCGCACAGCTGGATGAGATGCTCCAGGCTTTCATTCCGGGTCATGTGGCCGCCTACTCGGATGAATTCGAGCCGCGTGCATTCGGCGATAATATCCAGAAATGGGGTACCAGCACGATCCTGGTGGAGAGCGGCGGTTTCAAGGGTGATCCGGAAAAGCAGTATATCCGCAAGATGAACTATCTGCTGCTCATGGAATCATTGCGGTCTATCGCCCGGGGTGGCTACGAGACCCATGCCGTCGAACAATACGAAGCGATCCCGTCCAACCGCTTCCGCTTGCACAGCGTTATCTTCCGCAACCTGACCGTGCCGTTCCGCGAGTATGATTTCCAGCTGGATCTGGCCATGAACCGTACGGAGGTGAATATCAACGGGGCCACGGGTTTCTACAATCGGGGCGCGATCAGCGAACTGGGCGACCTGTCCACCTTCAACGGCTTTGAAGAGTTTGACGCAACCGGTCTGCGCCTTGATTCCGGCATGGTCTATCCCCATACCTTCGCAACCGAATATGATCTGGAGAAGGTGGATCCGCTGGAGCTCATGCGCGAAGGCTATACCGCCGTGCGGATCGAAGAGCCATCCGAAGGCCGCTATACCCGCTTTCCCCTTAACATTCTCGGTCCCAATGCCAGGCAGCCCTCCGGGTTCAAGGTCGGTCGTCCGGCCAACCTGGTCCTGCGGCGCGGTGATGAGGTGGCCTACATCGTAGTCAACGGCTTTGTGGTCGATGTGGCCGGGGCGGTTGAGACGGCCGATGCCGCCGCGAATATCGGCAATGCACTGATCTATCGGTGAAACCGTACCTGAAATGATTATAATCAGATAAACTTCTGTCAAATCAAGTTATCATGGATATGCCTCCGTTTACTTTCATGCCTCCGTTTACTTTCATGTCACCATTTACTTTTTTGTCACCCCTGCCGTTCATGTCACCGTTTTCCATGCTCCCAGCGTTTGCCCTTGTCCTGCTGTTTTCCTTCGCCCTGTTGCTGGCCGCCTGCAGTAAATCGGATACGGATGTCCGTGATACATCCGATCTGGAAGCACAGGTCCGGCAGGTGGCCGATGCTGCCGATGGCCATTACGCCGTGGCATTCATTGACGCCGGCCAGCCAGGAACAAATCTTTTCCTGAATGCAGACGAGTGGTTCCATGCCGCCAGCACCATGAAGACGCCGGTGATGATCGAGGTCTACCGGCAGGCCATGGAAGGGAAATTCGATCTCGACGACACCCTGCCCGTGCGGAATGAATTCATCAGCATTGCAGACGGGGAGCCATACAGTATGGATATTGACCGGGACAGCGGGGATTCCCTGTATGAGCACCTGGGATCGGATTTGTCGATCCGCGAACTGGTCTATTCCATGATTGTGCGCAGCGGCAACCTCGCGACCAACATCGTGATCGAACATGTCGGTGCCGACAATGTGAACCGGACCATGGACGAAATGGGAGCCGAAGGTATCCGGGTATTGCGTGGCGTGGAGGACATGGCGGCTTTCCGGGCCGGAATGAACAACGAGGTTACGGCACGCGGGCTGGCCATCATGTACCTCCGGCTCGCGGAGGGAAGTATCCTGGATGAAGCCTACCGGGATGAGATCCTCTCTGTCTTGAAAGACCAGCATTTCCGGAATATGATACCGGCGAGGCTGCCTGAAGAGGTCGAAGTGGCCCATAAAACGGGCTGGATTACCGGCGTGCGGCATGACTCGGGTATTGTGTATCTGCCGGACGGCCGGTCTTATGTCCTTGTAATCCTCTCCAGGGACGTCCCGGATCGTGTGGACGCCAATGAAAAAGGCGCGGAAATATCCCGGTTGGTGTATGATTTCATGATGGAAGGTGTATGATTTAAAGATGGAACAGGAAATGGAAAACGAAAAGGTGCATATCATGAATCCGATTTCAGTGCTACTCATCCTCTGTGTGTTATCATCCGCCGTATTTAACGTGGCGGGGGCGCAAACGGTCCGGCCGCAGGAAAAACCGCAAGCCGGCGATCCCCTGGAGGGACGCGTGATCGTGGTGGATCCGGGTCATGGCGGAACGGAGGAGTATGACGATTTCCGCGTGGGTACGGCCGGGGAGCGTGAGGAATGGATCAATCTCAGGGTGGCGCTGCTGTTGCGGGACAAGCTGGAACAGCGGGGCGCCCAAGTGGTCATGACACGCAGCGACGATGTGGAGGTGGAACTGACCGAGCGGGCCCGTTTGGCTGTGGCCAATGAGGCCGATGTTTTCTTGTCGGTGCATCACAACGCCACCGCCGACCCCGATGTCAACTTCCCGATCATCTACTATCACGGCAATGCTTCGGAAAACCGGGCTTCGGTGCAGCTTGCCAAGACGATGGCCGACCGAATGAACCAGTATCTTTTCGATGGACAGGTCCCGGTGAGCTTGGTGTCCGATCATGTCATTTTCCCGAACGCCGGGACCGGCGTGCTCCGCCATTCCTACGGGATCCCGGGTGTCATCGTGGAAGCCTCGTTTTTCACAAATCCCGAAGAAGAACAGCGGCTTCGCGATCCGGAGTACAACCGGCTGGAGGCAGAGGCCTACGAAATGGCCTTGGAGGACTTTTTCCATCAGCGCCGGCCTGAAATCCTGGAAAAGTACAGCATCGTGCAGCTGCCGCCATTTGATGTTTTCCAGGAAGCCGAGCGGATGAATGAGGTCGCAAAGCGTTGGAAGCAGGACTATTTTGAAGGAAAACGCCTCATGGAGTCCGATGCCAATCTGGAACAGGCATATGAACTGCTTACGCGGTCCGTGCGTTCTTTCCCCGATTCCTGGGTTGCCGGCAAGGCTCATGCAGCCCGGGCCACGATCATGGAACGGCTCGGTGAAAAAGAACAGGCCGAGACAATACGACGGCGTGTGAAGGAGTTCTATATAGTACCGTAGCGCGGAATCAGGACTGTATGACATTAACGTTTCTGGATGCAGGGCGACTGGAAAAGCGATGCGTGACGACTGCAAATACGTGTCGACCGGGTTCCCATGAGGGCTGAAACGCGCCTGGTTTTACCCGATGTGTGCTTCAGGTGCACATTTTAGTCTCAAAATTTGTAGTTTTTCTGATCTGCTGCGTTTCGAATGCGTTTTAAAACGTTGTATTTTCTTCCTTCAGGATGACAACTAACCAGGCATGTCCATTAACCAGACATGTCCATTAACCAGACATGTCCATTACCCAAGCATGTTCACTAACAAAACCGATCGCATGAACAAACGATTTGCACTCTGGGGCGGACTCGTGCTGGCGATGGCCGCAGTAGCTTTATTTATGGTCCATCTGGCCGAGAAAGATACGAAAACCTCCGAAGTGAACCATTCCAATGCAGATGCCTCAGGCGGAAACGAAAACGCTGCCATACTGGAAGTCAGGGAGGATGACTGGATGAAGGGGAATCCCGACGCCGATATCATCGTGGTGAAATACAGTGATTTCCAGTGTCCCGCCTGCCGCTTTTACGCCTCCATGGACGATCGTCTAAGCAAAGAACTGGCTGACGATGTGCTGTTTGTGTACCGTCATTTTCCACTCAGGAATTTTCCGCATTCAAGACTGGCTGCCCGGTTTGCCGAAGCGGCCGGCAGGCAAGGTGAATTCTGGAGCATGCACGATCTCATTTACATCAACCAGACGCGCTGGACACGATCCGATGCGGGGGCGATCTTTCGCCAGTTTGCCGAGTCGCTTGATCTGGATATGGAACAACTCGAGGAGGATATGGAAGATCCCGCCCTTATTGAACGTATCGAATCGGATTACCAGGACGGACAGCGTCTTGGGGTTCGTGCTGTACCCACCATTTTCATCAATAGCGAAAAAATCCAGAGTCCCAACTCCCTGGACGCCTATCGCGACCTCATCCTGTCCTATCAGTAGATAGTGACCGTTAACAGGCACGACTGTATGCTGATATAAACGGCTGGCCGTGGCAGCCTGTTTGCGGAAGCGGCCATTGTTGAAACTAATCCATTATATGTCCGGATCTACATCGCCATATCCCTGGGTTATTGCCTTTCTTGTGACGGCATTTGTCGGCTTTGCCGATGCGGTCTATCTGACAGCATCCCACTATATCGGTGCCCTTCCCACCTGCACGATCATTGCGGGTTGCGATGAGGTGGCACTGAGTGCGTATTCGACGATCGGTCCGGTACCGGTAGCGCTGTTCGGCGTGATTTTCTATATCATCATGCTGGTAGCCTCCGTAGTCTGGCTGGATATGCGCACGGACCACATATGGCGTTATCTCCCTCTCCTGACCGTTCCTGCTTTTCTCTTTTCGATGTGGCTGGTCTATCTGATGTTCTTTGTGATCGACGCCATCTGCGTCTACTGTCTGGTTTCGGCGCTGACCACCACCTTGCTCATGCTGTTCTCACTCCAGATGTGGCGGATGGTCATATCAGCGCAATGACCGGATGGTCCCACCCGTGAACCGGAACCGCCCTGCGCACCTGTGTCTATCCTGACTCGCCAATGATTTGTCTGACATGCCAGGGACCTGCCGGTCCTTCCTGTGCCCGCCGGACTCGCCAGTGACTCGCCGATTTCGAAAATGAATGCCGAAGGGGAATAGTGGAATCATGTCCCCGGCTGGCCTGGCGTGGCCTGATGCTGGAATATTTTCTTTTTTATGGCTATCTTTTCCATGTTAGACAACCAGACAGGTTGGGGGTGCTTGTACGCACGGGCTGAGATCATACCCCGATCACCTGAACCGGATAATACCGGCGTAGGAAAACCTAACCGATTTTGTGACGGTCAATGAATGCCGTTACAGGGTATCGGAAACAGCTCATCTGATGTACAGCGCCTTCAAATTGATGAATCGCAAATAATTTGGAGGAGCTATGAAATCTCTCATTTCCATTCTTGTGACCCTGTTGCTGTCTGCCGGGATGGCGGAAGTGGCAGCACAGACTGTCAGCGGTGTCGTCCGTGACGCCCAGACACGCGAGCCGCTTGCCGGGGCGACCGTCATCCAGGCCGGAACCGAGCACGGCACGACAACCAACGCCCGCGGACTGTATGAACTGACGCTCGTCAATCGCGGGGAAACTGCCGTGGAATTCCGGTTCCTGGGCTATGAGCCGCAACGTGTGCGGGTAAACTGGAGCGGCGAACGCCAGGAAAACATCAGCCTTTTGCCGGCGACCATCGTCAGTGAAGATGTGTTGGTGGAGGCCTTCCGGGTGGATGAGCGGTCACCGGTGACATACACGAACGTAACCCGTGAGGAGATTGAACAAAGGAATTTCGGTCAGGATATTCCGGTGCTGCTGGAAATGAGCCCATCTGTTATCAGCAGTTCGGATGCCGGAGCGGGCATCGGCTACACCGGCGTGCGTATTCGCGGGGTCGATCCGCAACGCATCAACGTTACCGTCAACGGTATTCCGTTGAACGACTCGGAATCCCATGGAGTTTTCTGGGTGAACATGCCCGATTTCGCCTCTTCGCTGGACCAGGTACAGATACAGCGTGGTGTGGGGACCTCTGCACACGGACCGGCCGCTTTCGGGGCCACAGTCAACCTGCAGACGACCACCCTCCAGGCCGATCCTTACGGTGAGATCAACAGTTCCGCCGGGGCTTTCAATACATTCAAGAGCAACATGCTTGTAGGGACCGGATTAATGGCCAATGGATGGGCCTTTGACGGTCGGCTATCCTACATCACGTCAGACGGCTATATCGAGCGGGCTTCCTCCGATCTGCGCTCGTTCTTTATTTCGGGGACCCGGCATACAGATGACGGACTGCTGAAGCTCAACGTTTTTTCCGGACAGGAGACAACCTATCAGGCCTGGTACGGGGTCCACGAAGACATGCTGGACGAGAATCGCCGGTTCAATCCCGCCGGAATGTACACCGGACCGGATGGCGAAACCCGTTTTTACGACAATCAGACCGATAATTACACGCAGACGCACTATCAGCTGCATTATTCCCGCCGGCTTACTGATCGGTTCTCGGGCAATATTTCCCTCCACTACACCCGGGGTGCCGGTTATTATGAGGAATACCGGCAGAACAATGCGCTTTCGGCTTACGGTTTCGACCCCGTTGAGATCGGATCAGAAACCATCGAGCGTACCGACCTGGTTCGCCAACGCTGGCTGGACAACCACTTTGGCGGGGCGACCTTTTCGACGGAGTACCAGGGCAGCGACCGTTGGCAGCTGACGTTCGGCGGAGGCCTGAATTACTATGACGGCGATCATTTCGGGGAGATTGTCTGGACGCGCCTGGCAAGTCCGGCCGAACTCGGCGAGCGGTACTATGATAACAAGGGTACAAAATGGGACGGCAATCTGTACTCCAAGGCCGTTATCGATCTTTCGAAAAGGCTGAGCATGCTGGCCGATATTCAGGTACGCCATATCGACTACACCCTCGACGGCATCAATAACGACCAGCGCGTACTGGATGACCGGCACCGGTTTACATTTGTCAATCCAAAGACCGGATTCACCTACTCCCTTGGCGATATGGGGCGTATCTACGGATACTTTGGCGTGTCTAGCAAGGAGCCGGTCCGCCGGGACTTCACGGACGCTACCGAAACCTATCAGCCGAAATATGAAACGCTCTATAATATGGAGGCAGGATACCGGGGCGGCTGGAATGTGCTGCGTTTGGGTTTCAATGTGTACTACATGCGCTACGACAATCAGCTCATCAACACCGGGGACATCAATGATGTAGGTGATCCGGTGCGGACCAATGTCCCGGACAGTTACCGTGCGGGCATCGAATTGGAGGCATCTGCCCGAATCACTTCCGGGTTGCATTGGAACGGTAATCTGACGCTCAGCCGCAATCGTATTCCCGAATTTGTGGAGCGTATCGACCGCTACGACGAAAACTGGGCGTTTGCAGGCCAGGAAGAGTTCTTGCACGAAAATACCAGCATTGCGTTTTCGCCATCGGTTATCAGCGCATCACGGCTGACCTGGCAGCGCGGTCGGGCACGCATCAACTGGTACTCGCGCTATGTGGGTCGCCAGTACATGGACAACACATCCAACACCGACCGGGCGCTGGATCCCTGGTGGATTAACGATCTGCGTTTTGCGTGGGAACAGGGCAGACTTGGCTTCATGCGCAATGTCCGGTTGCAGGTGATGGTCAACAATGTCCTCGATCGCACGTACGAATCCAACGGCTACACCTTTGGATACTTCGCGGCAGGGCAGGAAGTGCGTGAGAACTACTACTTTCCGCAAGCGGGACGCCATGTCCTGGCGGGGATCTCGATTTCTTTCTGATTTTTATCCATGAGCACGGATCGCTTGCATAAAACTGGGTCAGGTTCCCTATATTCCGGTTAATAATGACCGCTACGGTTGACCCGGAACTGCTATATGCCTGACTCAGAACTCTATACCGTCTTTCAAACGCTCGGGATCTCGTTGCTGATGGGATTGCTCGTCGGGATGCAACGCGAGCAACAGGAGACCACCATAGCGGGATTCCGGACGTTTGCCATTGTAACCGTCTTTGGCACCATTTGCGGTTTTCTGAGTCAGTACTACAGTCCACTGATCCTCGGATTCGGCCTGTTCGGGGTCGTCACCATCATCGTGGTCGGCAACGTGATGAAGCTGAGGAGCGGGAGCACCGAATTCGGTATGACCACCGAGATTTCCATCCTGCTGATGTACGCTGTGGGAGCGTATATCACCATGGGACCCTGGGTCATCGGCGCGGCCGTGGCCGGAAGCACGGCCATTCTGCTTCAGTTGAAGCCGCAGTTCCGGGGGGCGCTGGCGAGTATGGAGAAAAAGGATATCAAGGCGATCATGCAATTTGTGCTCATCACCTTCATCATCCTCCCGATCCTGCCCAACCAGACTTTCGGTCCGTTCGATGTTTTCAATCCGTATCGTACCTGGTTGCTGGTGGTGCTCATTACGGGAATCAGCCTGGGTGGTTATCTGAGCTACAAATTTTTGGGGGAACGGGCGGGCACGGCGCTCGGCGGGATCCTTGGCGGTATCATATCGAGTACGGCGACCACGGTCAGTTATGCACGTATATCGGCCAGGACCCCAGCGTCCGGACTCCATGCCGCGGTCGTTATCATCATCGCCTCTTCCATGGTGTATTTCCGCGTCACCATCGAGATCCTGGTCATGGCGCCGGATTACTACTACCAGATGCTCTGGCCCATTGCCATCATGTTCCTGGTGAATTCGGGTGTGGCCTGGTACGGTTACCGCAAGGTGAAGAGAAGCGAGCATGAGATGCCCGAACAGCGCAACCCCAGTGAACTGCGATCCGCTCTGACTTTCGGGGTTATGTATACGGTGATCCTGTTCTTGATTGCGGCAGCCAGGGAATACCTGAATCCGGAAGTGCTGTATGTAGTGGCCGCCATTTCGGGTCTGGCTGATATGGATGCCATCACCCTTTCGGTATCCCAGAAGGTGCAGGCACAGACAGTATCCGCAACTCTGGGCTGGAAGCTGATCCTGACTGCGTTGATTTCCAACACGGTGTTCAAATATCTGCTTATCCGGTTTCTGGGAGGAAAGGATGTCGCCTGGAAGGTGGTCCCGGCCTTTTCCGTGGTAATCGCTGCAGCGCTCGTACTCATCCTGGCTGTATGAAAAGCACTACGCATCATCCGTTAACCCCAAAATAAGAGGTCTATGTGTACAAAACGCTTTTTAACAATACTTGCAACCATAGTGTTGCTGCCGCTGACTGTCCATGCACAAAAAATTGCCGGGGATTTTGAGCTTGGACTGGGTGTGGCCTACGGATTTGATATCGCCGCTGACGGGGAAATGGGCATGAATACAAATTTGTACTACTCGGTGACCGATGAGATACGGGTGGGAGCCGATTTTATCTATTATCTCCTGAATGATCCGCAGTTTCAGGATCCACGATTCTATGAACTGAACCTGAACGCGAATTATCATTTTGTAAACCAGGAAGTGCTCCGGATGTACCTGCTGCTGGGAATGCACTACGCCAGTTTCAGTTACGAGACACCGGTCATTAGAGTGGATGCCTCCACTATTTCTGATAGCGAGATCGGTTTGAACGCCGGTGGCGGGATCGAGCTCAACTTCGACAGTATCATCCTGTTTGCCGAGCCCAAATTGACCGTCAACGGTTATGATCAGTTCAGCGTAACGGTGGGTGGAAGGTTCTTTTTCTGAGATGGCGGCTTCCCTGGTCGCAGCAGGGCAAAAAAAAGCGCGGGCGTCCGATGGATCACCTGCGCTTTGCAATGATGGGGCAAAGTGAATCGGGAGGGGCTCGAACCCTCGACCCACGGCTTAAAAGGCCGTTGCTCTACCAACTGAGCTACCGATTCGACCAAATCTATGAAAGACTCTAAATATAGCGAGGTTTTAGCATGTTTTCAAGTCCAAATGAGATGTTGGAAACAAGCCTGACTTTACGATACATTGTCATTAGTTTGCATGGGATGGGAAATCGTGTTCAGGATTCTTGCAGGATCCAACCCGACCGGATTTTGCCGTCCGTTTTTGATGCAGAGCAGAACATATTCACCATGCCCCGGCGGTGCAGCCGTATCCAGGAGAAGGGAATACAGGCCGTCCGGGTATAAAAAAACGAATGACTATGGCTTCCGTATTCACAAAAATCATTAATGGGGAAATACCGTGCTACAAAATAGCTGAAAACGACCGGTTCTTTTCCTTTCTGGATATCAATCCCGTGAGCAGGGGGCACACGCTCGTGGTCCCGAAGCAGGAGACCGATTATCTGTTCGATCTGGACGATGACCAGCTTGCAGATCTGATGGTATTTGCCAAAAGCGTGGTCCGGGCGATAGATGCATCGCTCAAGCCGATGCGAACAGGGGTGATCGTGGACGGAAGGGAAGTGCCGCATGCCCACGTGCACCTGATACCGATTTTCGACGAAAAACAGAAAACGGCATTGGGCAGCAAGGAGGACGTCCCGGAAAATGAAATGGCCCGGCTGGCGGGACAGATTGGCGAGGTATGGGAGCCGCCGCGATGAACATCCTTATACTACACGGTCCCAACCTGAACATGCTAGGCCGCCGCGAAGAGAAGCACTACGGAAGAGGCGACGAAAAGGAACTGCGGCACATGCTGGCTGACCGGTATCCGGAATTCCGTTTTGAGCTGTTCCAGAGCAACCACGAAGGGGAGCTGGTGGAGCGCATCCACAAGGCAGCCGACGAAGCTTTCGACGGGATCATCATAAACCCGGGCGGACTTACGCACACCTCCGTTATCCTTCGGGACGCATTGAGCCTGCTGCCCCAGGAGCGGATCGAAGTGCATCTCTCGAATATCCACGCCAGGGAGTCGTTCCGGCACACCTCCCTGACCGGTGGTGTCTGCAGGGGAATCGTCAGCGGGTTCGGATTTTTTGGCTATGTCATGGCGGTGGAGGCACTGCGACAGATTCAATAAACGGGGCCTTACGTGGGCAAAATACGCGAACTCTTCTCCGACACGCTTGTATACGGCATCAGCAGCGTTGCCGCCCGGTTCATCAACTACCTGCTGGTCCCATTTTACACCAAGTTCTTCGATCCGGCCTCGTACGGTATCATCGGACTTGTTTACGGAGCCATTGTCTTCCTGAACGTGTTGTTTACGTTCGGCATGGAGTCTTCCTATATCCGGTACGGGGCGGACAGGCAGCAGGCCCGCGATGTCTTCAAATCGATCCAGGTGACCGTGTTGCTCGGTGCAAGCCTGCTGGTGCTGGTCTCCTGGCTTTTCATGCCGCTGCTTACGCCATTGCTTGGCCTGGATGGGTTTCAGTCGGCAGCTCCCGGACCGGGCTCGGATATGAGTCCGGCATTCGGTATGCATCCCTTCACAGGTGAAACGCTTTTCTACCTGATGCTGGCCATCCTGTGGCTGGATGCCCTGAGCATGGTGCCGTTCGCAGAACTGCGGCTGGTGCGCAAAACGCTCAGCTATGCGTTCATTCGCCTGTTCAATGTGCTGGTGAATGTATCGCTGAACGTGTATCTCGTAGTGGTTGCGGGATGGGGTATCGAAGCGGTGCTGGTGAGCAATGTCATGGCTTCGTTGCTGACGCTGTTGGTCCTGGTATGGGTGACGGCGCCCCTGTATCGTGGACGATGGGATGAGGCGATCGTCCGGAGGGCGGTCTGGTTCGGACTGCCGGTGGTCCCCGCGGGGCTGAGTCATGCCATCAACGAGGTCATGAGCCGTTTTGCCGTAAACAACATGCCGCAGGAGGCCGTGGACCGCCTGTACGGCTCCCACTACACCGCTGATGACATAACCGGCATATTCAATGCCTGTATCAAGATTTCGGTCTTCATGCTGCTGGCCGTGCAGATGTTCCGTATGGCATGGCTGCCGTTTTTCATGCGCCAGGCCGGCAGCGATGATGCCCGCCGGACCTTTGCCGAGGTGTTTACCTGGTTCAATATTGCCGCAGCGGTGGTTTACATTGGTGTCGGGTTGTTTGTGGTACAACTTGTACAGATCCGCATCCCGTTGCTTGATGGTACGCTGATTGATGCACGCTACTGGATGGGCCTGTATATCGTCCCCTGGCTGCTCATGGCCTACTGGTTTCAGGGATGGTTTCTAAATTTTATGGCAGGTGTGTTTATAGAAGAAAAAATGTGGTATTTTTCAGGCATCACCATGATAGGTGCGTTGATCACACTGGTGGGGAATGTGTTGCTGGTGCCGATGCATGGCATGCAGGGTGCCGTTTGGGTTACGTTGATGTGCTTTGTTTCCATGGCGGCCATGATGTATTTGTTGACGCAACGTGTTTATCGGGTGCCGTACAAACTGACCAAAAATGTAATGATCGTGCTGTTTTCCGGAGCCGTTGTTGCACTCGGACACGGTTTCGGTACTGATTTTTTTGAACCTTTGTTTGCAAAGATGGTGTTGTTCGTGTTAAGTTTGTTCTTATTGGCTGTTATTGGAATGAAAGAGCAGCGAATCCCGTTCAGATTGCTTCGGAAAAAATGATGAGAGCAAATCCTTTGGGGATGAAATAATTAACCGGATACATTAGTTACTATTTTCGCCGAGTTCTGGCAATCATTAAGTACAGGAAATTATTATGGGCAAATACGGCATATACGTCGACGCAGTTAGTGTAACCATGAACGGCGGCTACGGTCTGCGTTATGACATCCTTCGGAAATTTGCCGCCCGTACCGGTGGCAGAGCCTCCAGGCTCAACGTCTATCTGGCCTACGACCGGAGCCGGGCCAGGGAAGATGACAATTACCAGGCAAAAACAGCTCGTTTCGGTGAGGTTTTGCGGGATTTCCAGTACAAGGTGATCGAGAGGCCGGTAGACAGGCTGATCGACCCGGATACGGGCGAACTGGTTGCTCAGGGCGTCGTGGATGTGGACATGACCGTGGATATCATGTCACAGGCGGGTGAGCTGGACCGTTTGGTGCTCCTCGCGCACAGTGAAAAGTACGTGCGCCTGGTCAATGTCATGCAGGACAATGGATGCCGTGTGGAGCTCATCGGGTTCGACAACCTGGACCCCACCCTCAAGCAGCAGGTGGACCTCTACGTATCCGGTTATGTCATTCCCGGACTGCTTCCGGTAAAATCGCCTTATGAATGGGGTGCCGTGGGTTCCAGGGTGCGTGGTGTATGCTACGATTTTTCGCACAACGACGGATACGGATTCATGCGGTATCTGGCAAAGATCAACAACAATCTGTGGATCACCGATTCTCGTTCACCGGATTCACCCTATTGCACGGTTTTTGCCCATGTCTCGCAGTTTGAGGCCGATTTCGATACCAGTTACCTGCCAAGCCGGGAACTCATTTTCGAGTTTGACCTGGTGGAAAACGAAAAGGGTCTGGTGGCGCAGAATATCGTGCTCGTTTCCGCTCCTTGAGTACGGAATCCGGCTGTAGCTATATATAAAAGCAACCCCCTGCCAGCACGGCCGACAGGGGGTTTTTCTGCTTTATATCCAAACGGATATCAAGAGATCATGAAGAAAGTCGCTTCAGATCTTCGAGACCTTTGCGTACGTGGTCGGCGGACTCCTGCAGCATGGCTTTTTCCTGCTCATCCAGGTCGATTTCAAGGATTTCCTTGACGCCATCCTTGCCAAGGCGTACCGGAACACCGACATACAGATCTTTGAGTCCGAATTCACCGTCAAGATACGCTGCACACGGGAAGACACGGTTCTGGTCCAAAGCGATTGCCTCGACCATCTGTGCCGCAGCGGCACCCGGAGCGTACCAGGCGGAGGTGCCCATCAATCCGACCAGTTCACCGCCACCGGATTTGGTCCGTTCGATGATTTTATCCAGCTTTTCCTTGCTAATGAAATGGGTCACGGGAATACCCGAAACCGTGGTATAACGGGGAAGCGGAACCATGGAGTCTCCGTGTCCGCCAAGGATCAGCGCCTGGATATCCTTCGGCGAAAGATTCAACTCGTCGGCCAGGAAAGCGCGGTAGCGGGCTGTATCCAGGATACCGGCCATTCCGACAACTCTGGAGGCAGGCAGACCGCTGGTTTTCCAGGCGACGTAGGTCATCAGGTCAAGCGGATTCGAGACTACGACGATGATCGTATCCGGGGAATGCTTGACAAGCTTTTGGGTTACGTCCTTGACGATACCCATGTTGGCGCTGAGCAGGTCGTCACGGCTCATGCCGGGTTTGCGCGGAAGTCCGGCCGTAATCACGCAGATATCCGAATTGGCTGTGTCTTTATAGTCGACCGTACCCTTCACGCGGGTATCGAAATTGAGGATGGGTGCTGTTTGCCACTGGTCCAGGGCGCGACCCTTGGATGGAAAGAACGACTTGTCGTCCTTCTTGATTTCCAGATCTACAGCAATGACCTCCTTGGCAAAATCTCTTTGGGCAATGGTGAGGGCAACGGTCGAACCGACGTTGCCACCTGCTCCTACTACAGTTATTTTCATGGTAATATGCGGTTTATGGTTAGGGTTCCAGTAATTATTGATTTTTATTTTTGATCGCGCACATCGGCGCCCCACATAAGCTTGTTACGCAGGGTTTCAAAAAAGCTTTGGCCGGACAATCCGATCAGTTCGATGTAATGTTCCGATTTGCGTATATGCACCTGGGGGGCGCTGCCTTTCAGTTCGTAATTGTTCCCGTCACCGGAAAAAAGTACTTTCTGTCCGGGCGGTTCCACTTTAACGGTCAGATTCTTGCGGGAGGGAAGCACCAGGGGCCGGGTGGTCAGGGTATGGGGACTGATGGGCGTCAGTACCATTACATTGGTCCGTGGCAACACGATCGGACCTCCGGTGGACAGATTGTAGGCCGTGGATCCGGTCGGGGAGGATACGATGATGCCATCGGCCCAGTAGCGGTTGATCAGTGTCCCGTCGTATTCGGTTGTAAGGGTCACCATGCTGACGGTTCCCTTCCGTGAAAAAACGAATTCGTTCAGTGCATAGTGGACCTGGCCGTCATCGAATTCCGCTTCCAGAAAATAGCGGCGATCCAGATGATACCTGCCTTCGAGGATTTCCCTGAGTGCGTGTTCCATGTCTTGCCGCTGTATGTTGGCCAGAAAACCCAGCTTGCCGCTGTTGATGCCAAGCAGCGGCTGACCGCTTTTCCTGGCCGCATGTGCGGTCCTTAGCATGGTGCCGTCTCCCCCGATGGCCACGATGATGTCCCCGTGTTTCATGGCTTCGTGATCCGTGTCGTGGAGCTGAAGCACTCTGTTCGGGATATCGGAAGGACCTGTTGTGAGTGCGTTGAAAGTATCCCTGCCTGCATGTACAGTGATTTGCCATTTTTCCGCCAGGAATAAAAACTCACAGGCCGTCTGCTTGGCCATGGATTTGGCAGGATATAAGGCGATTGCCAGGTGCATAAGGGAAAGAAAATAATGATTTTCGAAAGACCCTCAAGATAGGCAAAATAGAGACAACTTGAAAGGAAAAACGGGTACTGACGCCTCTTTTCAGAGGTGTTGCGCTTTCCGTATCTGCCGCAGATCAAGCCACCAGCTCAGGCTGTTGGTACGTATCCCCTCAACGGGGCGGGCGTGCAGCAAGTAGCGGTCCCTTTCCAGACGGAGCAGCTCCCCGGGTCGTCGTTCGTGGACCGTGTCGGGAATGACGCTTTGCACATAGTCAAGATAGAAGAAGATATCGCTGGAGAACACATTGCGCTGTTCCAGATCGACCTGCAGGTTGGCATCCAGGTTCTGGTGGATGAACCGACTGATGGCTCGGGGGTACTGGTTCCTGCTAAAAGCAAACAGCAGCCGGTTGTCGTAATCCTGACCGAAACGACGGAATACCCTCCCGATATTGGATTGCGTGAACTCCTCATCACGGTAGGTGATGCGCAGGGCTGGATATTCCCATTCCGTTGCAAGAAGCTCCGGTGTGATGGCCCTGAGCACGGAAGCCGCATCGGACCGGCCGAGTCCGTACCGGTTGTCCGGATTGAAGCGCAGGACAATTGGATCGGGGTTGGGGAGCTGTTCCAGTCTGAAGTCGGCGCCGGATTCTTCCGCATCCGGCAAATCGGGTCCCAGGATCTGCCGCATGGCATCGGGACCGGGATCCAGGATCAGGTCCAGCCTTCCCCGCCGGAAATGCCTGTAGAGACGTGCGTCGTCCGTGACGTTCATCAGCTCGATGCGGGATACCAGTGGAAGCTGTCGCCCCTGGTCGTCCTGTCCGTAGTAATGGGCATGTCGGAGGAACACACGAATGCTGTCACCGATGGAGCTTTCGTAACGGTATGGTCCGGTTCCGACAGCATGGTTGTGAAGCCCATCCTCCCGGAACGTGAATGCCTCGGCGGGATAGAGGACAGCGTACGGGGAGGCCAGTTTGGCCAAAAAGTGATGATCGGGTTCAACCAGTTGGAACACGACCGTCGAATCATTTTTTGCTTCCAGGCCTTCGATGCGGTTGATCTTTCGGTCATCATCAAAGAAAATCTCGCGCTGCTCCAGATAGAAAGGTTCGAAACCGAGAAGGGAGTTCGTGAACAGGCCGGCTGCCTCCGGTGGAACGTCACGCGAAGCCATGCGTTCAAAGATGCGCACCACATCGCGGCTGTTGACGCGCCGGCCGCGGCCCTGTGCAAAGCTTTCGTCATCATGGAAAAACAGGTTCCTGCGCAGATGGAAGGTGTAGGTAAGCGAGTCATCGGAAACCGTCCATTGACGCGCCGCCGCCGGTACCACCGAATCATCCTGGTCAAAACGGACCAGGCCCTCGTAAGCGAGCGTGACCAGTCGCTTGCTGGCCGTGTTCTGTGCAAACAGGGGATCCATGCTGCGGATCCGGTTGGGTTCTCCGATACGGAGTACCGGCAAGTCGGCCTCGCGCACTTCCGGTTCGGCTTCTTCGTCCGTGACACCGGGTCCCCGGGCTTCACCGCCCACAACGATGGTCTCGGTTGAGGGACCACAGGATGCAAGTACCATAAGGGACACTATCATCCCGATCGTGGCAAGCAAGGTGGCAGGAACGGATGAACCCGAATTGGATGAACCCGAAAAGAAGGGGCCGGAAAGGGTGAGGCCGGACTGCGAGGGTCCGAATAACGATGAATGCATAGAAAAGGGATGAATTTGCAACGGTCGGAGACCGGTCGTGACAAGTTATTTGCCGCTTTTCAGCCCCTTGAGCCCTTTTATCGCTTTCTGACTCAGCAGGTTGATATCGTGGGACCGAACACGGCTGTTTTTCTTCTGATGTCGTTTCCTGGCGATCTGGATCAGTTTTTCCAGCAGCCGGTCGAAACGCAGCTCTGATGCTTCCCAGAGGTAGAAGGAGAACGAACCGGGGATGGTATTAATTTCATTGAAGTATACCTTGCCGGTTTCCGGATTGAGCAGGAAATCGAGCCTTGCCACGCCGCTGCACCCCAACAACCGGAAAACACGTCCGGCCATTTCCTGGATCCGGGCTGTTATCTCATCGGAAACGGGAGCGGGGATGGTCCGGCTGGCCGAGGCCATGCCCTTGGCTTCACCGCTTTCACCCTGCATGTATTTATCCTCGAAGGAGAGCAGCTCCTCTTTTCCAAGAGGTTGTTCGCAGACACTCACGCGCAGATCGTCTTCGTCTCCCAGCACGGAGCAGTTGATTTCGGTGAGCGGGTGGACGGCTTTTTCCACCAGCAGGTCATGATCGTAGCGGAACGCGGTCTCGACGGCCTCAATGAGTTCATCACGGTTTCCGACACGGTGGACTCCGATGCTGCTGCCCAGGGTTACCGGTTTCACATAGAGCGGGTAGCCCGGTTTTTCGGCCTGGCGGGTCAGCTCGTCCTGCTCACGGATCCAGTGATCTTCGCGGATCCAGACATCATTGACCACCGGGATGTCATTGCGGCGGCACATCTCTTTGGCCAGCCGTTTGTCCATGCCCAGCGCCGAAGCGCTGACACCCGATCCGGTGTAAGGCAGATTGAATGTCTCGCATAGCCCCTGGAAGGCGCCGTTTTCCCCTTCTGATCCGTGAAAAGCGCACAATACGGCATCGATCGGTTTCCATTTCGGCCGTGACAGCCATCCGTCGGCCTTGAACTGCAAGCCGGGTCCGCCGTTTTCATCCAGGGCGAAATGGCACGGAACCCCCCGTTGCTCGGCCTGACGCAGGTCTTTGTAGGATTCCAGATCCAGCAGAAGCGACCCGGTGAGCCACCGGCCGGTTTTGGTGATGTACAGGGGGATGAGGGTGTGTCCACTGTGCTCCAGTGCGCTGGCTGCCTGTATGGCGGTCAGCACCGAGACCTCATGTTCGGGTGACACCCCGCCAAAAGCGATGAGCAGGTTGTTTTCTTGCATTTACGAATCGTGATGAGACCGTCTTGTCTGAATTTCTACCGGGTAAGATACAGATTCTTGAACTCAAACGGCTTGCGGAAATGCTCGTCATTGAAGTCCTTCAGGAGATAGATGGTCTCTCCGGTGGATTTCATTTCCGGCCCGAGCTCTTTTTTGACCTCCGGAAACTTGTCGAACGGGAAGACAGGCTCCTTGATGGCGTAATGTTCCAGTTTGGATTCCAGATCGTCGAATTCGCTGAGTTTGACCCCGAGCATTACTTTGACCCCGATATCGGCTTCGGGACGTCCGGTGGCCTTGGCGACGAATGGGATGGTCCGGGTAGCGCGGGGGTTCGCCTCGATCACATAGACTTCCGAACCCTTGATGGCATACTGGACATTGATGAAACCGCGAACATTAAGTGCCCTGGCAATTTTTTTCTGGTATTCGGTCATGGTTTCGATCACCCGGTCGCTGAGCGAATAGGGCGGAAGCACGGCGGTCGAGTCGCCCGAATGCACCCCGGCCGGTTCCAGGTGCTGCATGATGCCGCAGATATGCAGCTGTTCGCCGTCGTAGATGGAGTCGAAGTCGACTTCGATCGCATCCTCCAGGAAATGATCCACCAGGAACTCGTTTTCAGGATGTGTTTTGAGCAAAGTGCGCACATACTGTTCCAGTTCGCTGTTTTTTACGGCGATACACATGCCTTGTCCACCCAGCACATAACTGGGACGAAGCAGCACGGGATAGGCAATGCGGTTGGCAATGTCCACGGCTTCCCTGGCGGTGAATGCGGTGCCATAGGCCGGGAACGGGATGTTGAGCCGCAGCAGGGTCTCGGAGAATTTGCCGCGGTCCTCGGCCAGGTCCATCATCTCGAACGGAGTGCCGAATATGTGGATGTTGTGTTCGGTGAGTTTTTTAGCCAGCTTGAGCGCGGTCTGTCCGCCCACCTGAAGGATGATTCCCTCGGGTTTTTCATGCTGGATGATATTGTATACATGCTCCCAGTAGACCGGCTCGAAGTAGAGCTTGTCGGCGATATCGAAGTCGGTGGAGACGGTTTCGGGGTTACAGTTGACCATGATGGTTTCGTAGCCCATCTCTTTGGCGGCCAGCACGGCATGCACGCAGGAGTAGTCGAACTCGATACCCTGCCCTATGCGGTTCGGTCCGCTGCCCAGGATCATCACTTTTTTGCGGTCGGTGACCTCGCTCTCGTTCTGTTCGTCGTAGCAGGAGTAGTAGTAGGGAGTGGATGCGGGGAACTCGCCGGCACACGTATCCACCATCTTGAACACGGCCCGGATGCCCAGCTTCTCGCGTTTTTCGCGCACCTGTTTTTCGGTGATGCGGTCCACGTCGCTCTGGCTCAGCAGCCAGGCGATCTGGCGGTCGGAAAACCCGGCCTGCTTCAGCTCGCGAAGATGTTGCTCGCCAATGGAAAGCAGAGTCTGCCCTTCGGTGCGGTTTTCAAGGCTCACCAGATAGCGGATCTTCTCAAGGAACCAGGGATCGATTCGGGTGATATCGTGGACTTCCTCGATGCTGGTTCCGAGCTTGAAGGCGTTGCGGATCTGCAGGCTGCGGTCCCAGTAGGGTTTGAGCAGCCGCTTGCGTACCTCCTCGCGGTCGATCTCCTCGTAGCCGTCCGCGCCGAGTCCACCCCGGCCGATTTCCAGCGATTGCCAGGCTTTGTTGAGCGCCTCGGGGAAGGTGCGTCCGATGGACATCACCTCGCCGACGGCCTTCATCTGCGTGGTCAGTTCCTCATCCACACCGGGGAATTTCTCGAAATTGAATCGGGGCACTTTGACCACCACGTAGTCTAGCGAAGGTTCGAAACAGGCCGAGGTGGTCCTGGTGATCTGGTTTTCGAGTTCGTCGAGGTTGTAGCCGACGGCCAGTTTGGCGGCGATCTTGGCAATCGGATAGCCGGTGGCCTTGGAGGCGAGCGCCGAGGACCGGCTTACGCGCGGGTTGATTTCGACAGCGACCAGCCGGTCGGTGCCGGGTTCAATGCCGAACTGCACGTTGCATCCACCGGCGAAGGTTCCGATGGATCGCATCATGCGGATGGCCGCGTCGCGCAGCAGTTGGAACTGCTTGTCGGTGAGGGTCTGTGTCGGGGCCACGGTGACCGAGTCGCCGGTGTGCACGCCCATCGGGTCTAAATTTTCAATGGAGCAGATGATGACCACGTTGTTGTTGTTGTCGCGCAGCAGCTCAAGCTCATACTCCTTCCACCCGTAAATGGATTCTTCAATGAGGACCTCGTGGATGGGACTCAGCTCCAGCCCGCGCTGCACTTTTCTCTCGAACTCGTCTTCGTTCCACACGATGCCGCCGCCGGTTCCGCCAAGGGTGAACGAGGGCCGGATGACCACGGGGAGCCCGCCCAGTTCCAGCACGATTTCCTTGGCATCCAGCATGGATTTGGCCGTGCGGCTGCGACACTGGTCGATGCCGATCTTTTCCATCAGGTCGCGGAATTGCTGCCGGTCTTCGGTGATGTCGATTGCGTCGATGTTCACCCCGATGATATCGATGTCCTGATCCTTCCAGTATCCTTCGTGATGGAGGTCGCGGGCCAGGTTGAGTGCGGTCTGTCCGCCCATGGTAGGCAATACCGCGTCGGGCTTCTCGATCTCCACGATTTCCTTGATGGACTGCCGGGTAAGAGGCTTGAGGTAGATCGCATCGGCCATGATCGGATCGGTCATGATGGTGGCCGGATTGGAATTGATGAGTACGACACGGTATCCTTCCTCCCGCAGGGAGCGGCAGGCCTGGGTTCCCGAGTAGTCGAATTCGCAAGCCTGTCCGATGACGATCGGACCGGACCCGATCAGTAAGATAGTGTGGATGTCAGTGCGTTTGGGCATGGTATACGGGTGGTATTGTACGTTTTCTGGTCTGTAGTATTACGGTTGGGTCGCAAGGCGGGTCCGTCATCCGGTTTCGTGACTGAATTTGCGGATGCGCTCCACGAATTCATCAAACAGGTAGGAGGAGTCGTGCGGACCGGGAGAGGCCTCGGGATGGTACTGGACGCTGAAACCATTGAAATTTTTGAAATTAAGTCCTTCCAGCGTGCCGTCGTTCAGGTTGCGGTGCGTGATTTCCGCGAGATCGTCGGTAACCGAATCGGGGTCGACCGCAAAACCGTGGTTCTGCGTGGTGATCTCAACGCGGCCGCGTTTCAGGTTCTTGACCGGCTGGTTGGCGCCCCGGTGTCCCACGAACATTTTCATCACTTTCATGCCTTCGCTCATGGCCATGAGCTGGTGGCCGAGGCAGATGCCGAAAATCGGCTTGCCTGTTTGCTTCGCTTTGGTGACGGTCTCGAGGGCGTAATCCATGGGATTGGGATCGCCCGGACCGTTCGAGAAGAAAAACGCGTCCGGCTGCCATTCCATGATGGTCTCGAAGTCGGTTTGGGCGGGAAACACCCGGAGTTTGCAGCCTCGCTTCAGAAAACTGTTGATGATGTTCTGTTTGATGCCGTAGTCGACGGCGGCAATCTTGAGCAACGGTTGATGTAGGGTGTCTTGATGTCCGGTTTCTTCCCGTGCATCGCTGCTGCCGGTGGCCATTGCGTCGATCTCAGGGGACAGCGAATCACCGGCACCGGCAACCAACGGATCCACGGGGTCAGCGGTCTGTGATATCTGAGGGAACAGATCCTCGAAATCGGCGGGTTTGAAGGTCTGCGGCTCATTGCAGGTGACCTTGCTTGCCAGTTCCAGTCCGACCATGGACGGCCACTCTTTTGCTTTTTGTACCAGCTCGTCCGCCTTGTCTGTTTCACTGGATATGACGGCATTGAGGACCCCTTTTTCCCGGATATGGAGGACCAGTTTCCGGGTGTCGATGCCGGTGATACCCACGATGCGGTTGCGTCTGAGGTAGTCGTCCAGGTCGCCGTCGGCCATGGTGTTGCTGTAATGGCGGGAGAAGGCCCGGACGATCAGCCCGGATATCATCACTTTCCGGGCTTCGTCATCACGTGATGAGACGCCGTAGTTGCCGATGTGGGGGTAGGTCATCATCATCAGCTGACCATGATAACTGGGATCGGTGAAGATCTCCTGGTAGCCGGTCATGCTGGTGTTGAAGCAGAGTTCGCCGCCGGTCGTGCCGCGGTAGCCGATGGCATGCCCGTGGACTACCGTACCGTCGGCGAGGGCGAGGATGGCTTTTTCAGGTTTGGTTTGCTGCATGGAACGGTATTTTATTGCTGGTTTGGATGCGTAACAGACAGGATATGGATACAGTTGACCGGTCGTTTCCGGTCAAAAAAAATCCGACACTGAAAAAACAGAGCCGGATTTTTAAATCGGATCGTATTGCATGGAGAAAAACGTTCAATAACTCAGAACAGGGCATATATGAAGGGTGCAAGGGCCGTGTTGCTGGTTGTCACAATTAACAGTCCTAAAAGAAGAAGTACGAACACGATGGGAGCAAGCCAGAGTTTTTTGCGCACCCGCAAAAACTCCCAGAATTCACGTAAGATGCCGATTTTACCCATATATGCTGTGTCCGGTCATTTCTTTTCAATCAATTCAAAATAACCAAAAAAAAGTTTATTTGAAATTATTTATTAGGTCTGTTAGTATGGCTTTGGATTCAGCGACAGCCATGTCTGTCACGCCCTTTACCTGTTACTGAATTTTTTCTGATGAACGACCTTATGCAATTGGGTTTACAGCTTTACACGTTGCGCGATGTCATTATGGATAATCCGAAGGATGTCATCCGGAAGGTCGCCGCACACGGGTATGGCCACATTGAAAGCTATGAGGGACCGCTGGGCATGTATTGGGGAATGGGAAATACCGGCTTCAGGGGCTTCCTGGATGATCTTGGCCTGACCATGATATCCACCCATACGGATGTATTCAGCGGATTTGAGAGAAAAGCGGATGAAGCGGCTGAAATTGGCGTTTACAGTCTTGTTTGCCCCACAGTTGAGAAGCAGCTGGGTCCCCGCCCCCATATAGATGCTTTTCGTGAGATGGCTGATACGTTCAACCAAATTGGCCAGATCGCAAAAAATGCCGGCATTAAATTTGTTTACCATAACCATGCTTACTCATTCCGTGAAATGGATGGCGAGATACCCCAAAAGGTCCTGATGGACAGCACCGATCCGGAACTGGTGGAATACCAGATGGACATCTACTGGGTGGTGGCAACCGGACACGATCCGGTAGAATGGATCATGGATTATCCGAACCGGTTTACATTATCTCATGTGAAGGATGGAATATTCGACAATGCTGAACATGAAAGAGCTGTTGGGGCAGATGGAGTTAATGGAGATGACAGGGATGAGGGACACGTTGGCGGGAGCAAAGGGATTCATATGGAGTCAGTTATTCTGGGAACGGGTTCCATCAATTTGCAACGCATACTGAAAACGGCCAGGCAAAACGGCATGAAGTACTTTTTCACAGAACAGGAGGAATTTACCGGGACTACACCTACGGAAGCGGTGAGACAAAATGCGGCCTACATGAAGAAATTACGGATCTAACAGTGACCGGGATCCCCACCCAATGGATAACTCTACATTGAGGGAAACCTCCATCCGCCGGTGAACCCGGCTGAAAAGCGGATGTAAAAAAATTGTCAGATCGCAAAAAATACCAACAAGGGGCAACTTACGGCGTATAGTACGTTGGTGCTTCCGGTCCGACGGGCAGACCCAGTAAAAAGACCCAGATGTAGAACAGGATCACCCATCCGATCAGGAAGAAGATGGTGAACGGCAGCATGGTGCTGATGATGGTGCCGATGCCCAGGTTCTTGTCGTATTTGTTGGCGAAGGCCAGTATCAGCCCGAAATAGCTCATCATGGGTGTGATCACGTTGGTCACCGAGTCGCCGATGCGGTAGGCCGCCTGGATGATTTCCGGGCTGTATCCGATCAGCATCAGCATAGGTACGAATACCGGGGCCGTGACCGCCCATTTGGCGGATGCAGAACCCATCATCAGGTTGACAAAACTGGATACGAAGATGAATCCGATGATCGCGAGCGGCCCGGTGAACCCGATGTTCTCGAGGAACAGAGCTCCAGTTACGGCCACGATCTGCCCGAGGTTGGTCCAGCCGAAAAAGGCTACGAACTGGGCGGCGAAAAAGGTGAGGACGATATACAACCCGAGCGTGGACATCGACTTGGACATGCCGTCGATGATATCCCGGTCGTTGCGCATAGATCCGGTCACTCTGCCGAAGACAAAGCCGGGGACCAGGAACACGATGAAAATGATCGGGACAATACCATTGAGGAAAGGCGAATTCAGTATTTCTCCCGTTTCCGGATTGCGAAGCACACCGTTTTCAGGGATGACCCCGAGCAGCAGGATGCCTATCATAACGAAGAAGGAAAAGCCCGCCCAAAGGATACCTTTTCTTTCAAGGGCTGTCAACGGCTCCATGGACTGCTCATCGGAGACATCTTCCATGGCGATGGACGGGTCGTATGGACCCAGTTTGGGCTCGACGATGCGGATGGTCACCCAGGTGCCCACGGTGGTGATGAGAAACACGCTGATCACCATGAAGTAGTAGTTTACGGCTGCGTGCACCGTGTACTCGGGTGCCAGCAACTGAGCGGCCTCCTGGGTAAGACCGGCCAGCAGCGGATCGATGGTCCCCAGCAGCAAATTGGCACTGTAGCCGCCCGAAACCCCGGCAAAAGCGGCCGCGAGTCCGGCCAGGGGATGTCGGCCCAGTGACATGAATACCACGGCGCCCAGCGGCACCAGGACCACATAGCCGATCTCGGAGGCGGTATTGGAGATGATACCGGTGAATACCACCGCCACGGTGACCAGAATTTTCGGTTCCAAGATCATGGAAAACGGCCGCTTTGCGTAATAACCGGTTTTCTGCATGAATGAGAGGCCGCTGGTGCTCTCAAGTTTAACCGGTTTCACGGCCGCTGCCTTGAGCACGATACCGCGGATCAGCGCACTGATGAGTCCGGAATGCTCGGCTACTCCAACACCCAGCAGGGCAACGAGCACCACGCCGAGCGGGGCGAAGCCGGTGAAATTGGTTACCAGGTTTTCCAGGATCATGCGCAGGCCGTCACCGTTGAGCAGGCTGAACGCTTCGATGGTTCCATCCGGTGAACGTCCGGCTGCCCCCTCCGGACGGGGATCGGGAACCGACCACTGTAAAAAGTCGGCAAGACCGCTTAGAAATACGATACCCAGGGCAAACAGGGCAAACAGGGTGACAGGATGAGGAAGGAGGTTGCCCAGCCATTCGACAACATCCAGAAACCGGGTGAACCAGTCCCGTTTTTTGGGCGGGGCGCCGTGTTGGTTGCTCATGTACTTCTCAGTGTTTATGTGATAAATGGCTTTGGGACACGCCTACCAGAGCATCAGTTTCATGCAAAAAACACTTCCTCCGCTTTTGAGGAATTCACTGGTATCGACTTCATGGAATGCGAATCCATTTTCTTTCAGTTCCCGGTTGACCGTTTTGCAGCCTTTCTGGATGATCACGTTTTTCCCGTCCGGGCAGCAGGCGTTGCATGCGAACAGTTCTGTGGCTTCCCTCTCAGGGGCTTCAATGACCGTGGAAAACCCGGCATGGATCAGCTCCAGTCCTTCCGGGGTGAAGGCGGGAGGATAGATCAGAACACAGTTCTCGCTCAGGACGCAGAAGCAGGTGTCAAGATGATAGAAGGAGGGATGGATGAGTTCCAGCATGGCCACCGGTATGCTGAACGTCTCGGATATGGCTTCATATGCCTGCAACGAGGAGCGGTAGCCGTATCCACCCCATAAAAAACGTTTTTTATAATGCCATATCGCGTCGCCCATGCCTTCGAAATCACTGACGTTTGCCTCGTCCAGATAGTGGATCCCGTAACCGTTCTGACGGTACCACTGCTCGATATAGGGTACTTCCTCTTTTCGTTGCGCGGAGTGCATGGTACTCATAATGGCGTGTTTGTTGCCTTTGGCATCGATGAAGGGAAGGCTTTGATTGGCCGTAAACACCATGTCGGGCAGCCCGGGCTCTCCCTGCAGTTCGTGGACGCTGAGGCCGAGCATTCTGAATTTGTCCCTGACAACTTCCCATTGCCACCAGGCTTTGTCCCGGTTGACTGTGCCGATATTGCCCTCCATGTGTGGATTGATGACGTATTCCACGTCAAAATGCCCGGGAGTGGCCATCAGTACCTGCTGCGGAACCGGCATGGGGCCGGTCTCTTTGAGTGTCCGAATGAGCGTATCTTTGTCGGTGATTATGTCAGCCATGGGCTCGGGTGATTGCATTTAATGGAAACTATCCAAAATAAAAAAAGTTTGCAGAAGTTTGAGTGTTGTATGAAAAGCGGTAGTATGTGCTGAGGTACGGATCGATTCCCGCTTGGCGATAACGATATCGAATGACCGCAGAGTGACAAGCTACCTGCATAATGATAATAAGATACCTGCGCAACGGTAACAAGATACCGGTGCACTGATAAAATGATAGCTGTTTAATAGTAATCAGATATCCTGTGCAATGATAAGGAAAACGTTGTTAAAATCAGTTCCATGCTGCTAACCCCCGATTTGATCAACCGGCTCACGCCACTCGAGATCAAGGCCCGCCAGATCGTGGAGGGTTTCATAAGCGGTCTGCACAAGAGCCCCTACTACGGCTTCAGTGTCGAGTTTGCCGAACATCGTCCCTACAATCCGGGCGATGACCTGAAGCATCTGGACTGGAAGGTCTACGGCAAGACCGAGCGGCATTATGTAAAGCAGTATGAGGAGGAGACCAATCTGCGGTGCCACATCCTGCTGGATGTGAGCAGCTCCATGCAGTTCCGGTATTTTGCCGACTGGTCCAAGCTCCGCTATGCCGTGCACCTGGGGGCGGCACTTGCCTACATGCTGCACCGGCAGCGGGATGGATGCGGCCTGGTGCCGTTCGACCGGCAGATCGGTGAGATCATGCCCGCAAAGTCGTCCTATGCCCACCTGATGCACCTCTACAAGGCCATGGACCGTATCCTGACCGATTATGACGGAGAAAGTCCGGAGGTGCGCCAGACCGCCTCGGCCGATGCGATCCATCAGCTGGCCGAACGAATCAACCGCCGGAGCCTGGTGGTGGTGCTCACCGATCTGTTCGAAAACGTGCAGAAGCACGAAGAGCTGATTTCTGCATTGAAGCATCTCAGGCACAAGAGACATGAGGTGATTCTCTTTCATCTGCTTGAGAGGAAAAGTGAACGGGAACTGGATTTCCCGGATGAGCGATTCGTGTTCCGCGATATGGAAACCGGGGGTGAGATGGATGTGATCCCCGGCCAGATCCGAAGGGATTACCAAAAAAAGATGGCCGATTACACGCACGATTTCCGTATCACGTGCAGCGAGGCCCATATTTCATACGAAGAGGTGGATACAATGGATCCGTTCGACTACGCCCTGCTCGCCTTCCTGAACAAGAGGCGCCGACTCATGTAAAAGGGAGCCGAATTCCCTGCCGGGATTTGCATGCCGCAATTGAGTATATTTACCTTTCGTTTTACCCGATGCCAGACAAAGGATTAGAATAGTCAGAGTATGGTTGAGAAAAGTAACAGGCAAAAGAAAAAATGGAATTACGTTTTCATTGAAAGCCTCAAGATGGCACTGCTGCTGCCTCTGATCATTCTTTTTGCGGAGGTCTTCATCCTGGAGACCTGGCCTGGTATCCGGGAAAGCCCGCTACTGCTGCTGATTGACTATGTTTTTCTGTTCTCAATGATTTTTCTCCTGTTCGTGGTTTATCATCTCATCTATTGGCAAAGGTACAAACGGCACGACCCGGAATAATTAAATTTTTCTTATATTTCAAACTATCCGTTTTTTTTCAAACAGTCTTCATAAATAATTCCATGGACCGGTGGGCCCGGTCTGGAAAGACTACCTATCCCGACTCATTCCGACCTTGAATTTCAAACGAACCATTTTACTTGTAGAAGACGAGGCCGAGCCGGCTGACATGCTTTCAAATTACCTTGAAATGCATGGTTACGATGTGCTTCTGGCCATGGATGGAAACCGCGCCATCGACCTGATAGACAGCAATGCACAGATGATCGATCTGGCCATACTGGATATCATGGTACCTGACAAGGACGGCTATGAAATCTGCAACTATCTCAGGAAGCATCCTGTGCTCAGCGACGTGCCGGTCATTTTCCTCACGGCGAAGGACAAGGAGAAGGACGAAATTGCCGGTTTAGATCTGGGGGCGGACGACTATATCCCCAAGCCGGCGAGCCTGAACCTGGTCAAAGCGCATGTGGAATCAATGCTGCGCCGTCGTCCGCGCGAAAAAGGGAGCTGGATCGCATTCCGGAACGTCTTCATTGCCCCGGAGAGCATGGAGGTCTGGCAGAACGGCGAGAAAGTCGAGCTCACCAACACGGAGTTCAAGATCCTCAAGCTCTTTTTCGAGAATCCCAAGCGGGTCTACACCCGGCAGGAAATCCTGGAGTATATTTCGGACGAGGAAAAATATGTGTTTGACCGCACGGTGGATGTGCATGTCAAGAACCTGCGACTTAAACTGGGGGACGAGGGTGAGCTGATCAAAACCTATCGGGGTATGGGATACGGACTGAACAAAGACCTCGCCTTTTCCTGATGAACATACGCTCCAAACTGGCACTGACATTAACGGTCGTCCTGATCGTGACAGTGACGGCCGGCAGCGGCTACGCCCTTTTTTACATCCGGGCCTACATGCTGGAACAGGCGGTCCATGACATGGAGCGTGATGCCAACTGGATGATGCACACGCTGAAGTTCCTGCCGGACGGGGTGCAGCTGCGTGAGGAGCTTGAGCGGGTAGGGCACGTATCCAACTATCATATTGCACTTTACGATTCCAACGGTACGATGCTGGCATCCCATCCTCCCGGAACCCGGCGTTCGCCGCACCTGCATCTTCGTCCGGGAGAACTGCAGCAACTTATGAACCGTGAGCCGGTGATGCAGACCATAAACCAGTCCGGTGACGATGATATCTGGGTCTATGCCACGATCCAGGAAAGTCGAAATCGGGCCCGGTTTTTTGTGATCAACCAGCCCAAAAGCCAGATTTTCCAGACCATCAGTGATATCCGCCAGATCATTTTCATCGGTCTGTTTGTGGCTATTCTTTTCATTTTGGTGTTCAGCGCCATGCTGGCGCATTATATGGCACGTCCGCTCCTAAAGCTTACGCGCGACGTCGAGCGCATAGCCAGGGGCGATACCGGGCATATCATAAAGACGAAACGGTCAGATGAAATAGGCACCCTCTCGGAGTCGGTAAACAAGATGGCGCAGAAGCTGCGCTCCGATTACGAGCATCTTCAGAAACTCAACAAAAAACAGGGGCAGTTTTTTGCCGATATCACCCATGAGGTGCGCAACCCACTCCATACGATAATGGGATCTCTGGAGATGCTGGAGCTGCCCAATCTGGATGACGAAAAGCGGCGCAAGTATGTGCGCAATCTGCGCAGCCAGACCGAGCGGATCGGCCGGCTTTTCAAGGATCTCATGACGCTGCAACGCTTTGATTCCGACGAAAACTTCGTGATCCGGGAGCACGTGAACGTCGCCGAAATAGTGGAAAATGTTTCGGAATGGTATAAGCTGCAGGCCAGGAACAAAGGGGTGGATTTCAGGGTGGATACGCATCAATGCATGGTTTATGCCGATTCCGGGAAGATCGAGCAGGTACTGGACAACCTGGTTTCCAATGCCATTAAATTCACCAGCAGCGGCACCATATCCATAACCTACACCGACATCGGGAACAAGGTGGAGGTGTCGGTGAGCGATACCGGAATCGGGATTCCCGAAGCCCACTGGCCCCGGCTTTTCGACCGATTCTACCGCACCGATAAAGCCCGCTCCCGCGACAAGGGTGGAACCGGTCTGGGATTGTCGGTTGTAAAGGGGATCCTCAGGGCACACGACAGCGATATTCACGTAGAGAGCGACGTGGGTCGGGGGAGCCGGTTCTATTTTTATCTTGCCCCCTCCAACCGGGATCCGGACTGGAAGGAGCAGGATCACCAGGGTGATACCACCCGTTCCACGGCATAAACCGGCATCCAGAGCCTGCATTTCACGTGGAAATTACGTAAGTTGGAGCTTGTTTTATTCACCCCACAGCACGTTGCTTTTCAAGGATCTTGAGGGGCAATGCACTAGGTTTTAAAACCCCATACCTATAGATGGAGCAGAGCGGAAAAAGAATCGGTGTTGTACTGTTGAATCTCGGCGGACCTACCTCGGAGAAGGCGGTCCGTTCTTTTCTTGAAAACCTTTTCGCCGATAAGGACATAATCAATCTTGGCGGCGGCCGGTTTCAGCAGCGGCTGGCCAGGCTGATCGCCCGATTGCGGTACAAGGGCGTCGCTGAGAAGTACCGTGTGATCAATGCCTGTCCGAATGGCTGCCAGGGAAGCAGGTATTGTCCGAACCGCCAGAACAAGGTGGTTTCGGATTGCTGCTCTCCCATCAACTCACTTACCGAGCTGCAGCGCCGTTCCCTGGAGAAAAAGCTTCAGCAGAGCTGGCCCGATCACGATGTCAAGGTCTACACGGCGATGCGCTACTGGGTGCCGTTCGACTATGATATCTTCGAAGAAGCCGTTGCCGACGGCATTGAGCATCTGGTGATGCTGCCGCTTTATCCGCAATTTTCATTCACTACGACCGGCAGCAGTTTCCGCAACTGGGAAAGCATCCGCAACAATCGACCCGAAGACAGCACTCCGCCGACCTGGCAGGAGTACCTGGTCGGTCAATATCACCTCAACCCGCACTATCTGTCGGCTCTCAACCAGCGCATTGACGAGCGTCTTAACGAGGATTTCTCCGAAGAAGAGCGGAGCAAGCTGCATCTGGTCTTTACGGCCCACGGGACACCGCTCAGCGAAGTGGATAAGGGCGACCCCTACACCCGTCAGATCGAGGAAACGGTGAAAGCGATCATGCAGCTGCGTCATTACCGGGAGACGCACTGGCTGGGCTACCAGTCACGGGTCGGTCCGTCCAAATGGACACAACCCAATACCGAGGAACTGGTCCTGCGCCTGATCGACTATGGCGTGAAACATATGGTTCTAATACCTGTTGCTTTCGTGACAGATCACATTGAGACCGCTCATGAACTCGACATTGAACTGCGAGAAGTGATCGAAGAACAGAACAAACACGTGGAGAAAATGGTGGTCAGCAAAGGGCTCAACGACCATCCCGGTTTTTTGGCTGCTTTGGAGGATGAAATTTCCAAAAAAATAAAGCATATTACGGGCAGTCCGGAGCCGGCGGGTAAAGCCACACCGTACGTGGAGCAAACCCATGACTCCTGAAGTATTTGACATTGCAAGGCACCAGACCGCATCCATTATTTCAATGAACCTTACAACTCCGCAGATCAGCGAATTTTCAGCGGCAGGAATCAACCACTGGAAAGCCGATGTGGCCCTCAGGGAGTGCTTCAGTCTCTCTGCGGATCAGAAGAAGGCCTTTTTGGAGGATGCGAGCATACTGGGCCTGAAAGACGTCATCATTATCTCTACCTGCAACCGTACGGAGATATTTGCACGTACGAACACCCCCGGGATCCTGATCGAGCTGCTGGTCAAGCACAGTGAAGGTACGAGGGAATATTTTGACAAGTTCGGGTTTGTTTTTGAAGGCGAGGAGGCGGTCCGGCACCTGCTGCGTGTAGCTGTAGGGCTCGATGCCCAGATCCTCGGCGACCTGCAGATCATCAAGCAGGTGAAAGAAGCCTACGAATATACCCACACTCTGGGCATGGCCGATGCCATGCTGCATCGTCTCATGCAATTTGTACTGCGAACCCACAAGCGCTCACGTACCGAAACCGACCTGGCCAGCGGCGCCGCCACGACCGCCTACGCCGCCGTGCAATTTGCCCGCATGCGGCTCAAGACACTCCGGGAGAAGAACATCCTGCTTGTTGGCACCGGCAAGATCGGCAAGATCACCTGCAAGAACCTGATGTCCATGGGCGCCCGGAATGTCGTCTTGCTGAATCGAAACCGCCAGCGTGCCGAAAGCCTGGGTGGGCGGTTTCAGCTGCCCGTTGCCGGACTCGAGGAGCTGCCGGCCGAGCTGGTCCGTGCCGACCTTGTGATCGTCGCAACCGGGGCCGACAGACCGGTGATCTGCAGGGAGCAACTCAGGGAGCTGGAAGGAAGTGACCGGAAAGTGGTAATGCTCGATCTTTCGGTCCCGAGGAATATCGATCCGGCCCTGGAAAGTCATCCCAACATTGAGCTGGTGAACATGGACAAGCTCAACGATACCACCGATGAGGCCTACAAACGCCGGGAGCGTAACATCCCGAAGGTGGAGGCCATCATCGATGAGGAAATCAACAACTTCAGGACCTGGCTTTCCGAACAGAAAGTAGTCCCGACCATCCGGGCGCTCAACGAAAAGCTGCACGATATCCGCAGCCGGGAAATCGAGAAATTCCGCTCGAAAATCCCGGACTCCTCCCTGCAAGATGTGGATCATCTCACCCGCCGCATCGTCAACAAGATCATGGCACACTCCATCGATCACCTCAAGGAGAACCATGAGGCGCCCGAAGATATCACCCGCATGGTGCATTCCATGTTCAAGCTCGAGTCAGAATCGGATGTCGAAAAATGATGCATCCTCTGAATGCGCCTGATCTGCCGGCTACCGCACTATCCCGCAGCAAAGGTATGGAGCCGACCAAAGAAGGAGTAAAGTGACCGCAAGACCGTTTCGGATCGGAACCCGTGACAGTATCCTGGCAACCTGGCAGGCCCGTTTCGTCCAGGAGCGTCTGCAGGATACCGGACATCCGGCGGAGCTGCGTTTCATCAAGACCGAAGGCGACCGCGTGCTGGATACACCTCTGCCCCTTATGGGCGGAAAGGGGGTTTTTACCAAGGCCCTTGACGACGCGCTGCTGGCCGGGGAGATCGACATGGCGGTCCATTCCTTCAAGGATATTCCAACCCGAATCCCGGCCGGTCTGACCATCGGAGCGGTGAGCGGGCGGGAGGATACGGCTGATGTATTGGTCACCCGGGATGCCGCCCGCCGGTTCATCAATCGTGGCGGCGAGGGTGCTCCGGAGCCCGGAACGCCATCCATGGCTACTCCCGGTTTTCTGGACGATCCCGGATACGAAGCTCTGATAGCCAGTAGCAGTAACCGGCGCATCGGACAATGGCTTGCCCGCTTTCCTCTGCACCGGATGACCGACATCCGGGGCAACGTGCAGACGCGTCTGCGCAAACTGGCCGAAAGTGACTGGGATGGGGCCATCTTTGCCGCGGCAGGTCTTATAAGGCTTGGGTTGCAGGCGTACATGTCGTTGAGGCTGGAGTGGATGCTTCCCGCGCCGGCGCAAGGCGCCATGGCCATTATGATCCGGGAGGATGACGGCCGCACACGGGATGCGTTGCGAGGCGTCCATGATCAGGATGCGGCCCTGTGCACCAAAATCGAACGGGACATCCTTCATGCATTGGAAGGTGGATGCAGCGCGCCGGTGGGGGCGCTGGCTGTTGTGGACCATGGACAGGTCAGGCTGCGGGCCAATGTCGTATACCCTGATGGGACCGGTCTTATTTCCTGTATCATGCAGGAAGTCCGGGACCGTGCTGACGATCTGGGTATCCGCGCCGCTGATGAAATACGGCGTCGCGGCGGCGATGCGCTCATCCAGAACCTGTCCCGGGCCGGCACACAAGATCAACCGGCAACCCGGTGGCCGGACGGCTCCAGGACCCGCATTGTACTCTCGACCAGGCTGGCGACACCGGGTGATGTGACCTTGGCAAAGCAGTACAATCTTCGCCTGGCCGACTACCCTGTGTGGCTGTACCACCGCATCAATCTGCCGTCCGATGTGGTCGCCTCGCTGCTCGAAGATCCTTCAGCCGATTCCCGGGCAGGCTCCCCCATGGGTGGACAAGATGAAGTCCGGACAGATACCCGTCCCAGCTCCCTGGCTGGTGCCCGTCCGGGTGGCCTGGCCGGTGCCCGTGTCGATGCGTGGGTGTTCACCAGTCGGCGCGGTGTGGATGGATGGTGGCATGCCTGCAAGGACGAGTACCGGCCTTCATCCGGGATACCTCCCATTTATACCGTCGGTGAAGCTACGGCCGATACGGTTCGCCGCCGCTTTCCCGAAGCCGATGTGCGAATGCCTCGGGGCGGTGACGGCACTGCAATCGGGGAAGCCCTCGCACGGGACTGCATACGCTCCGCCGTGCACTTCTGTGCGGTTGATCGGCACCCAGAACTCAAGGCGGTTTGCAGGAAACACAACATCGGCCTGATGGAAGTGGAAGTCTATGGACGCGTACCTGTTCCCGATCCGAAACCGATCCATACGGAATGTGATGCCATCTTTTTTTACAGTCCGGACGGTGTCGCTGAATTCTGCCGCGTCTACGGAGTGCCGGATGGTGAGTGGCATCCGGTCGCCATCGGCCGGACTACCGCCGATGCCGTCCGCCGGGAGACTGGACGGGAACCGCTCATCCCCGAATATCCAGGTTTTGAGGAGATGATAAAACTTGTATCATACCGATTGGCGACCCGTCCGTGAATCCGGTTGAAGGGTCAGCCAACATCCCACCCGCACATCAACCATCCGTCATGCTCCAAAACGATCTCTACCTCAAAGCACTGGCCGGCGATCCGGTACCCCGTCCGCCTGTGTGGATGATGCGCCAGGCCGGGCGCTACCTGCCATCCTACCTCAAATTGCAAGAAAAATACGACTTTTTTACCCGGTGCGAGACACCGGAACTGGTGGCCGAGATCACCTGCCTTCCCATCGACGAAATCGGTCCCGATGCCGCCATTCTTTTCTCCGACATCCTCGTGGTACCCAGGGCGCTCGGTTTTCCGGTCGAGATGGTACCCGGAGCAGGTCCGGTCCTGGACAACCCGATCCGCACACCGGAACAAGCCCTGGCGATCAGGCCGGTCGATGCAGCCGTATCACTCGCCTACGTCATGAACGGGATCCGGGCAACCAACGAGCGTCTTGCCGGCCGCGTGCCGCTGATCGGTTTCTCAGGGGCGCCGTGGACCCTGTTCTGCTACATGGTGGAAGGCCGCGGATCCCGCGACTTTTCCAGGGTCAAGGCCTTCTGTTACCAGCATCCCGAAGCAGCCGCTCACATGCTCTCACTTCTTACCGACGTGATCGTGGATTACCTCAACGCCCAGATCGAGGCGGGGGTCCACGCCGTGCAGGTCTTCGACAGCTGGGCGGGCCTGCTTTCGCCCGATGATTTCAATGCGTTTGTGATGCCCTTTCTGCAACGCATCACCGAACAGGTCCAGGGTGCACCGGTTGTCCTCTTCGCCAAAGGTGCCTGGTATGCCCTGGAGCTGCTTTCCTGGCAGACGCGGGCATCGGCTCTTTCGATTGACTGGACGGTTGGTCCGGAATTTGCGCGTCAGGCAGCCGGATGGGACATCACGCTGCAGGGCAACTTCGATCCCAGCCGTCTGCTGTCACCGATCCCGGTCATTCGCGATCAGGTCAAAAGCATGATCGAACGCTTTGGCAAAGATCGTTATATTGTAAATCTGGGTCATGGCATCCTGCCGGGCGTGCCGGTCGACCACGCACGGGCTTTTGTGGATGCGGTGACCTCCTGGGAAGCCCGGTAGCCTCTTCAACCCGGTACTCATCCAATCACCGCATGAACATCAAAACCTCGTTCACTCGATGGATCCATGGCGCACAGGACCGCATCTGCCAGATGCTGGAATCCGCCGACGGCAAGGCACGCTTTCGGGAAGATACATGGGGGCTTGATGGCGGCGGGGGCGGAAGGTCGCGGGTGATTGAAAAAGGGGATCTTTTCGAAAAAGGCGGCGTCAACACCTCCATGGTGCACGGTGAACTCCCTGAGCTCATACGCAAGCGGTTCGGGGTGACCCAGGGATGGTTCTACGCCTGCGGCATCTCCCTGGTGCTGCATCCCGGAAGTCCGATGGTTCCTGCCGTCCATGCCAACTACCGCTATTTCGAACTCTACGACCAGCAGGAAGGGGAACCGGTGGATGCCTGGTTTGGCGGCGGCGCCGACCTGACACCCTACTACCTGTTCGAGGAAGATGCCCGTCACTTCCATCAGATTTACAAGACGACGTGCGACCGTTTCCATCCCGAGCTGTATCCTCGCTTCAAATTGGCCTGCGACCGCTATTTTTACAACGAGCACAGAGGCGAGGCAAGGGGTATCGGCGGTATTTTTTTCGATTATCTCCGGTCGGAAGCAGAACAGAACCTGGAATTCTGGCATGGATTGACCACCGCCTGCGGGGATGCCTTCCTCTCATCGTATCTCCCCATCATCGAACGGCGCCGTGAAGAACCGTGGGGAGAACCGGAGCGCTATTTCCAGGAATTGCGGCGAGGTCGTTATGTTGAGTTCAATCTGATCCACGACCGCGGGACGCTGTTCGGGATCAAAACAGGAGGCCGCACCGAGTCCATACTGATGAGCCTGCCTCCGCGTGTGCGGTGGGACTACAACGTCCGGCCCCGGCCAGGTTCGCGCGAAGCCGGGCTGCTTGAGGTGCTTCGGCAGCCGCGCGAATGGACGTGAACGGGCTCCCGGCGGATCCAGAAAACGTACATAATACATTAATTTTTACGTATACAACCACTTTTTAACACATTCACCAATACATTACAATCATGACACGAACCGATTGCCAGCTTCCATCCGGATTTCCTCTGTCCCGCGGGAGACGAAACCGGTACAGCAAATCCCGGAGGGCGATGCTCGCCGAGTACAGGCTGGAACCATCCGACTTCATAGCCCCGCTGTTTCTGGCGGAGGGCAAGGGTGTCCGGGATCCGATCCCCTCGATGCCGGGTCACGACCGTCTGTCCCTTGACCTTGCCGTCCGCAAGGCTGCATCATGGCACGAAATGGGCATACCTGCCGTGTTGCTTTTTGCCATGGTGCCCGAGGAGAAAAAGGACAACGAAGGCACAGAGGCGCTCAATCCGGACGGGTTGCTGCCGCTGGCCGTCAAACGTATCAAGGATGCCATGCCCGGCCTGGTGGTCATGACCGACGTGGCCCTGGACCCGTATTCCAGCTACGGACATGACGGCATCGTCAGGGACGGCGAAATTGTCAATGACGAATCGGTGGATGTGCTGGCCCGCATGGCGGTGATCCATGCGCGCGCCGGGACGGACTATGTGGCACCGTCGGACATGATGGACGGGCGCATCGGGGAGATCCGGCGGGCCCTGGAGGCAGATAGTCACGCTCAGACCGGCATCCTGGCCTACAGCGCCAAGTATGCCTCCGGCTTCTACGGCCCGTTCCGTGATGCCCTGGACTCGGCTCCGGGTTTCGGTGACAAGAAAACCTACCAGATGGATCCGGCCAACGTGCGGGAAGCCGTGCGCGAGGCTCAGATGGATGAGGCCGAAGGGGCCGACCTCGTGATGGTGAAACCGGGTCTGCCGTACCTGGATGTGGTGCGGGCCGTACGTGAGGCGGTGAACGTGCCCGTAGCCGTGTACAACGTCAGCGGCGAGTATGCCATGATCAAGGCGGCGGCACAGATGGGCTGGCTGGATGAAGAAGCGGCCATGATGGAGAGCCTGCTGGCCTGCAAGCGGGCGGGAGCCGATATGATCGCATCCTACTGGGCGGAGGAGGCCGTCAGGATGCTTAATGGCAAATGAATTCCATCTAAAAAAAATTTAGATGTGATGGAATAAATCCGTAATTTTGTTCAATTGGCTACTGACCGATGAATAGATAGTGTTGAATTCTCTTGAGATAGCTCACCTGATTTGTTCCGATTAGATTGCCAAGTTACACAACCCCCTAATTTAATTTCGATGAATATGACGACGATTTATGTTGGCAATCTGAATTTCAGGACCAGCGAAGAACAACTTCAGGAACTTTTTTCCGAATTCGGAGATGTTTCCTCCGCAAAAATTATAACCGATCGCGAAACGGGACGCTCCCGTGGTTTCGGTTTTGTTGAGATGGACGATGAAGGTCAGGCTGATGAAGCCATCCAGGACCTGCATGAGGCCGAATTCATGGACCGCGCTCTTGTGGTCAACAAGGCACGCCCCAAAAGCAACGATGGCGGATTCGGCGGACAGCGCCGCGGTGGAAACCGCAACCGCTACTAGGTTTTTTCATTACCGCATTACCGACGGGCTTCCTTAAAAAGGGAGCCCGTTTTTTTTTGGATGCCTGCTGTCGTTACCGGGGCCGCCCAGCGTCCTGAAGCCCCTCGGGCAGGTCGAGTTCGGTATTCGGCGGGAGCACTTCGATGTTCCGGGCGTACAAACCGGCTTCAGTGCGGACCATATCGAACCGGATCACATCGCCGGTTTCCAGCTCTTCAGCCACTTCCGGATTGTCGATGCGCAGGCTCATCCTCATGGCATTCATGACATCCGGAATCGTTTCGTGCACAACCGAGATGGATTCGCCCCGCATGTCCATGCTCAGGAAGCGCCCTTTTACTTCATAGACTTCTACCTCTGCAGCAGGTTCATCACCGCCGCAGGCCGTGCCGAACCAGGGTAGCAGGATCATCAGGAAAATCAATGGCATTCGATTGTTCATAGGGCTTTTCAGGATTGTTGTTGCGGGGATTGCGACTCCAAATTCTTATGGATTTTTCGTATCCTCATTACGGAACCGGAAATCCGGACCGGACGTTCGGATACAGCACGCGGATCGGGACAAGTTACAAATTTCTCGATTGTCTTCCCCTGCATTTTAAACGCTAAACCAGATGATCCATGAAGTATCCCACAAGCCAGCAACTGTTTGATCGGGCCAAAAAACACATACCGGGCGGGGTCAACTCACCGGCGCGGGCATTCAAGGCGGTAGGTGGAACACCGCTGTTCATCAAGCGGGCCAAGGGGGCCTGCATGTATGATGAAGATGGCCACGAACTGATTGACTATATCGGATCATGGGGTCCGATGATCCTGGGCCACTCTTACCCCGCCGTGGTCGAAGCCGTGGAAATTGCGGCAGGGGCATCGACCTCCTTCGGTGCTCCTACCGAGCTGGAAATCCACATGGCTGAACGCGTGTGCGGCATGGTTCCCGGTCTGGACAAAATCCGGATGACCAACTCCGGCACCGAGGCGTGCATGAGCACGATACGGGTAGCCCGCGGTTACACCGGCCGCGACAAGATCATCAAGTTTGAAGGGTGCTACCACGGTCACGGTGACTCTTTCCTGATCAAGGCGGGCAGCGGGGCGCTGACGCTGGGCCATCCCAGCAGTCCGGGCGTGACCGCTGGTACCGCGAAAGATACGCTAACTGCCGATTTCAACGACCTGGAAAGCGTCCGGCAGCTGCTCGAACAAAACAAAGGCGAAGTGGCCGCGATCATTCTGGAGCCGGTGGCCGGGAACATGGGCTGTGTACCGCCACAGGACGGATTCCTTGAAGGCCTCCGCCGATTGTGCGACGAATACGGCACCCTGCTGATTTTTGACGAGGTGATGTGCGGCTTCCGGATCGCCCGCGGCGGTGCCGTGGAACGGTACGGTGTGCAGCCGGACCTGATGGCCTACGGCAAGGTGATCGGTGCCGGCATGCCGGTCGGCGCGTTCGGCGGAAACGCCGAAGTGATGGGTGTAGTGGCGCCCGACGGGCCCGTCTACCAGGCCGGAACCCTGTCCGGCAACCCGGTGGCCATGAGCGCCGGTCTGGCCCTGCTGACCGAACTCGACAGAAACCCGGAAATCTACGGCGACCTTGAGAGGCAGTCCGACAGACTGGAACAGGGTCTGGTGGATGTGTTCGACCGTCATGGCATCACGGTTGCGACCAACCGCGTGGGATCGATGCTCGGTCTCTTCTTCTGCGAAGGACCGGTCCGCCGGTTTTCCGATGTCAGCCGGACCGACACCGGGTTCTTCGCCCGGTTCTTCCACGGCATGCTGGATGAGGGTGTCTACCTGCCGCCTTCGGCCTATGAGGCCTGGTTCATCTCGCACAGTCATGATACAGACATAATCCGGACGACGATCGATGCTGCTGACCGTGTGCTTGCCAACATGAAAAATAGCCGGCCGGCCAGTTGAAAAAAGGCTCACTTGCCACGGTTTTCCTGGTCGTCCTGATCGACCTGATCGGTTTCGGCCTGGTGCTGCCGCTCCTTCCGTTCTATGCGCGGGAGTTTTCCGCAACCCCGGTAGTGATCGGTCTGCTCTACAGTATCTATTCCTTCGCCCAGCTGATCTTTTCGCCCGTATGGGGAAGCCTGTCGGACCGCATCGGGCGCCGTCCCATCATGTTGCTCAGCACCGCCGGGGCCGTGGTCGCCTACATCATATTCGGACTCGCCGGCTCGCTGTTCGTGCTCTTCCTGTCCCGGCTGGTGGCCGGTGTGATGGGCGGGAACATTGCCACAGCGCAGGCTTACATTGCCGACGTGACCACCGACGAGGACCGCGCCAGAGGAATGGGACTCATCGGCGCTGCTTTCGGCATCGGTTTTGTGCTCGGTCCGGCACTGGCCTCCGGGCTCATCCACCCCGGCTTTCAGGGCTGGGTGGATGCGGCCGGTTTTCACCAACTGGCCGGATGGATGGAAACGCACCGGTTCGGCCTTCCCGGATTCTTTGCCGCCTTCCTCTCCTTGTGCTCATTCATGATGGTCCTCTTCTTCCTGCCCGAGACGGTGGGCCGTACGGTGGGCCGTGCCGCCACAATGAAGGCCGGCCCCGGGGAAGACCCCGGTCCTGAAGAGCGTACCCCGGCGCGCCCGAGCGTTTTTATGCCTGCTTTCTGGCGAAACCTTTCCGCACAGCAGAAGACCGGGGGCGGCTCTCTGATCTTTCTGCTGGGGGCCCTTTTCCTGCTTTCATTCGGCCAGGCCAGCCTCTACAGTGCCTTTCCGCTGTTTGCCGAAGCCATACTCGACATGACCCCCGAGCAGGTGGGCATCCAGTTTTTCTACATCGGCGTGATCGCAGTGGTTGTCCAGGGCGGACTCATCCGTCCACTCAGCCGCTGGTTCTCCGAAACCGGTCTGTTTTTCACCGGCAACATCCTGATGACCCTCGGTCTCGGCGCCATCGCGCTCTCCCAGTCGGTCTCCATGCTTACCGTGTTCCTGGGTATCATGGCGTTAGGGCACAGCCTCAATCTGCCCACTATCAACAGCCTGATTTCCAAGGAGGCCGGATCGAAAAGCTACGGCTCGATGATGGGCATTGCACAGGGTCTTTCCGGACTGGGAAGGGCCATTGGTCCCACATGGGGCGGTTTCCTGTACGGCGTGATGGTCTTTCTGCCTTTCTATATCACGGCCCTGATCCTCACTGCGACGATTTGGATCGGCTGGAGACTCTATCGGCGGTAAATGAGCAAATTGCCTGCTTGAAGTGGGCGAAGCGCCTGCAGGATGCAAAACACCTGGAGTGAACTAAACACCTGGAGTGAACTAAGCATCTGCATTGAACTAAACACCTGAAGTAACCTCAATGCGCGCAGTGACCTCAACGC
>JAWOCT010000035.1:0-49972 GCA_046483675.1 Cyclonatronaceae bacterium | reverse complement strand
GTTCACTGTCATTTGACGGCTCCGGTCCGTACGCAGACCCTTTGCCCCGCGCCGGTGACGCCACGGGTACCGAACGGAACGGCGCTCCTCTTTCCGGGGAGTTGCCGTCGTCACGCGCTTCGGTCAACGGTTTCCTGCGCGACGCCGAAACCGGTGAAACCCTGCTGGGCGCCAATATCCTGCTGGTTGGGACCGGACGAGGTGCCACCACCAACCACTCCGGATATTACGTAATCAACAAAATACCGCCCGGTTCCTACACCCTCCGTTTTTCCTACCTGGGCTATGAGGATAAGCAAAGGCAGGTGGTATTGCGTGAGGGGGATAACCTGCGACTGGACATTGAGCTCGTCCCCGCCGGATTTACCATGGAGGAGCTGGTGATCACCTCGCGCAGGGAACTCGAGGAACGCCAGAATATCGGCAGCGCCTCGGTATCCACCGAACTGATCAAAAGCGTGCCGTCGGTGCTGCAAGCCGATGTCTTTCGGGCAGTGCAGCTGCTGCCCGGTGTCAAGGCCGCATCCGATTTCTCCAGCGGCCTCTATATCCGCGGCGGCGGACCCGACCAGACACTGATCCTGCTCGACCGCACCACCGTCTACAACCCCTCCCATTTTTTTGGTTTTTTTTCCACCTTCAATCCCGATGCCATCAAGGATGTGCAGCTTTACAAGGGCGCGTACCCGGCCATGTACGGCGGCCGGCTCGGTTCCGTGCTGGATGTGTACAACAAGGACGGCAACCGCAACGAAACCAGCGGCACCCTGAGCCTCGGCATGCTCTCCTCACGCGCCATGATCGAGGGCCCCTATGCCGGCGGCTCCTACATGCTGGCCCTGCGCCGGTCTACCCTCGAACCCCTGCTTGCCGTGCTGCGCAACTCGGTCGACAACGTACCCGATGCCTTCTACTTCTATGACATCAATGCCCGCGTCAATTACGATCGCTGGGAGAACAACCGCCTGAGCATCGCCGCCTACACCGGCACCGATGATGTCCGCTTTCCGTTCGGGGAGGACAGCCAGTTCAACCTGTTCTACGGCAACCAGACCCTGAGCATCGACTGGACCCACCTGCTCTCACGCCGCACTTTCACCAACCTCACGCTCACCGGATCGGAGTATTTCAACGATCCCCTATTCGAATTCGGCGGCACCGACTTCGAACGCCGCAACCGCATCTACGACCTCTCGCTAAAGGCCGATATCGAATGGCTCCCGTCACAGGAGCATGAACTGCTCGCCGGTTTCTGGGGCGGTCGCAAGATATTCCAGCTCCGAGACTACTTCGACGGCAACAGGACCATGAATGAAGAAATTACCTCGGATTACGGCTCCCTCTACGTCCAGAATATCTGGCGGCCGGGCATCCGGTGGAAGATTAACGCCGGGCTGCGTGCCAACTACTACGCCAACGGCAACTATCTGCGACTCGATCCGCGTCTGAGCATCGACTATCGGCTAACCGAATCAACGCGCCTTCAAGCCGCAGCCGGACGGTTCCACCAGTTCCTCACCCTGCTCACCAACGAGGCCATTTCCGCGTTCGATATCTGGCTCTTCACCGACGAAGGGGTGCCCCCTGCCTACGGCGACCAGTTCGTGCTCGGCCTCAAGAACACCAGCCTGCCCGGATACAACTTCGAATTTGAACTCTACTACCGCACCATGCGCGACCTGTTCGAGTTCGATCCGTTCCTTGGGGATGTGGCCGGACTCGATTACCCGGAGCTGTTCCGTTTCGGGGAAGGATATGCGGCTGGATTCGAGGTCTTCCTGGAAAAGACACGCGGCCGCCTTTACGGCTTCATCGGCTACACGTGGGGCCTGACCCGTCGCAGTTTCGAGGGGTTCAATGAAGACCGGTTCTACCCCCCGAAGTACGACCGCATCCATGACATCAACGTGGTTTCCAACTACCATATCACCCGAAAATGGACCGTTTCAGGCGTTTTCAGCTACGCGACCGGACAGGCCTACACCGAACCGCTCGGCCGCACCGCCCTCGAATCCAACCCCTTCGACGGATCACCCATCGATGCCATTGTTGTTGGTCGTGTGAATGCCTCCCGACTTCCGGCCTACCACCGCCTCGACATCGGATTCACCCGAAGCAGCAGCTTTTTCGGCCTTGCTGATGCCGAATGGCAGTTCCAGGCCATTAATGTCTACTCGCGCCGCAATGTCTGGTTCTACCTCTACGATTTCGACGAAAATCCCGTCCAGCGAGAGCAGGCCCGCATGCTGCCCGTGATCCCCGCCATCAGCTATACCGTCCACTTCTGACCTTTACACCATCACTCAACTCCACAACAACACAACCGGCCACAACTCATACCCGCATTTCATGTGTTTAAAATTTTTGGATTCACAAGGTCACATAGAATGTCCATGACGCTTTTAATCATGCTCATGTGTGACCGGGCTACGGTCATGGCCATTTCATTCCACGATTAAATCCGACACTTAGACCGCGCTTCAAACCCAAAATTTCAAACCGACACTTCAGACTACTCTACAGATAGACAGTTCAGACTACTCTTCAGACCGATACATGATAATCACCCTTCAGACCGATACTGCCGATCAACCATAATCATGACACCCTTTCAAAATTCAGATACCTTATCCAAGACCCTCCCGCTTACCCTGTCACTTCTGCTCACCGTAAGCCTGGCCGGATGCGACCTCTACGGGCAGGACGATTACGTGGAGCAGTTTGTAGTGGAAAGCTACCTCATCGCCCGGGAAGCCATGCCGGAGGTCCGTATTTCGACCACCGCACCGTTTGATGAAAACTACTATTTCGATGAGCGCGCAGTGCTGGGAGCCGAAGTGCTCATCCACATGTATGACGAGGAGGGCGAGCACCGGCGTACGTTCGAGTATACCGAAGACCGGCGCGGCGTGTACAGGGTGCAGCAGCAGGATATCCTGGCGCGGGTCCAGCCGCGCCACACCTACCGCCTCGATATCACCCTGCCGCGTGAAAACGACCACCGCATCACGGCTGTGACCAGTGTTCCGGACACGTTTTCCGTTCAGGAAGTGATACGAAGCGAAGCTTACTATCAGAGCGATGAACAGCTTGAATTCCGTATCTCGCGGAACCGCACCAACGGCCGCCAGAACTATTTCATCTATGCTACCGAGGCCATGGAACCCGTGGAAGAAAACCTCACCCCGTTCTGGCAGGAAGCCTCCGAAGAAATTGACGAATTGATCCGCATACGTACCAATATCGTAAACGAGGAGAATTTCGACCTGAACCCGGATGGCACCCTCACCCTGCGCATGCCCTGGATCGGAATCGCATTCTATGGAAAGAACATCATATCCACCTACTCCATAGACGACAATGCTTACGACTTCTTCCGGTCGCAGCCGGTCCAGGCAGGGGGCGGACCCGGCACGCTGGCACCGGGTGAGATACAGAACATCCTCTACAACATCGACGGAGCCATCGGCCTTTTCGGGAGCATGTCCGTGCTCAATATCGAGGTGGATGTAAAACGCCCGCCGTCCCTTTAGCCGTCTCCTTAAAGTTCGTCGACCAGTTCCAGGATCATGGGCGTCATGCCGGGCACCTCCAGCGTGCTTCCGATGGAATACCAGGTCTCGGTGGTGATGTCCCGCGCATACCGGTATCCACCCAGCATTTCCTCAAAACGCTCCATCTCCAGGGTATGCGGTTCTTGGGATGCATTCAGCACGACCATCACGGTTTCCTCATCATCGTGGCGGAAATAGACATAGGTGTTTTCCTCTGGCACGAAATGGGTCAGCTCGCCATAGTGGATGACCGGTTTGTCCTTGCGCCACCAGGTCAGATTTCGCACAAAATCGAATCCCTCGGCTATCGGCCGGCCGCGCTCCTCACCCAGCTTACGTCGCCCTTCCTCTGTAAAAGCGCTGATCGGATCCTCTGGCCATCCGCCGGGGAAGTCCTTGCGCTTCAGCCCATCCGGACCGGCGCCGGTTTTCAGGATCTCGGTTCCGTAATAGATCTGGGGGATGCCTCGAGTGGTGTAGATCAGCGCCATACCCAGCCGGAATTTGTCGTAGTCTTCACCGATGCTCGAAAAGAACCGGTCCAGATCGTGGTTGTCCACAAAAATCACATTCAGGAAAGGATCGGTATAGAGGAAATCCTGTCCCAGTGTCAGGTAGATCCGGAACATGCCGGTATCCCAGTCAGGTTCTTCATTCAAGCCGGAGACAATGGCGTTGTACAGCGGGAAGTCGGTTACACTGGGCAGCCAGGAATTGTAGCCACTCTGCGTAGGGAAATCGTACTGCCACCATGCCGTCGTCGGCACATTGGGCATCCATGCCTCCCCGACAATATTGAAATCCGGGTACTCCTCCAGCACCACGCGCGTCCATTCGGCCATGTAATCCTTGTACGGATACGGATGCGTGTCCATGCGGATGCCGTCGATGCCGGCGTATTCGATCCACCAGATGGTATTCTGGATGAGATAGGTGGCCAACAGCTCGTTGCGCTGGTTCAGGTCAGGCATCTCATCCACAAACCAGCCCTTCACAGTCGTCTCAGAATCCTTGCGGGATGCGTAGGGATCCATGATGGTGTTGGTGCGGAACGAGGTGGTTCCGTACTCGTCCTGGTCGTGTATCCAGTCGCTGTCGGGCAGGTCCTCCATCCACCAGTGATGCGTGCCGATGTGATTGTGGATCATGTCCATGATCACCTTAAGGCCCATTTCGTGCGCACGGTCGACCAGTTCCACGAATTTCTCGTTGGTCCCGAACCGGCGGTCGACCCGGTACTTGTCGGTGGCGGCATAGCCGTGATAGAAGCCGATCTGCTGGCTGTAGTCGTAAGGCATGTCGTTTTCGAGGATGGGATTGAGCCAGAGCGCGGTCATTCCCAGATCGTAGATGTACTCCAGGTTGTCGATGATCCCCTGGATGTCGCCGCCATGACGTGCAAACGGCTCTTCGCGGTCCACCCCCTCGTACATCCCCTCGATTTCGCTGATGGACGGATCGCCATTGGCGAAACGATCGGGCATGACCAGGTAGATTACGTCGGATGGATCGAAACCGCGATGACGGTTGGCGTTGTCACGGCGTTCCCTGAGCTCATAAGTGTAGGTGTGACGGCTCCCCTCCCGCTCGAAGACGATGTCCACCTCGCCGGCTCCGGCATCGTCAGCGATCATCAGGTTGAGGAACAGATAGTTGGGGTTTTCAACAGCAATGATGCGCTCAAGGGAGACCGACGGGTGGTCGACCGACGGCCGGGAAAGGGCGATGTCCTCACCGTAGACCATCAGCTGGACTTCGCTGTTTTTCATCCCGACCCACCAGAACGGCGGCTCGACACGTTCGGGTTGCTGGGCATGTGTCGCAACGGTGGATAAAAGCAGCATCAGGACGAGTAAAAAGAAAAAAATATCTCTTCTGGACATGGTCTTCAGTCTGTTGTGTGCATGGAATCGATCTGTCGGCGGGTGCATGGAGTCGTGCCCGATCCCTGAAAATGTAAGCCCTTACAAAATAGGACAACTCCGCTATATTTGAAAATAAATTGACTGACAACGTTGAGGCCGGCTTGTGCGTTATGGAATTTGAATGATTTTGGAACCCATGAAAACGTACCTGGCGCGTCATGACCCTGTTTTCGCATAACACCGGCCTTATTTCACTCTTCGCAGGATGTCTTGCTTTCATCCTGTTCCTCCCTGGCGCATCAGTGGGCGGCGGCGGACCGGACGAACCGGCTCTTGACGAATCTTCCCGCAACCAGGTGCAGAAGGAGGACAAATTCCGGATTGCTCGTATAAAATACCGTGGCGGCGGTGACTGGTACAACGACCCCTCTTCGCTGACCAATCTTATCGATTTTGCCGTCGGGCAGATTCCCGTTTCCATCCAGCGAACCTACGATGACGTCTCCATCGGCAGCCGTGACCTGCACCAGTATCCTTTCGTATTCATGACCGGGCACGGCAACATCGATGTCAACGCCACCGAAGCGGCCAACATGCGCGACTATCTGGACCATGGCGGCTTCCTCTACATCGACGATGACCACGGATTCGACCCCTACGTGCGTTCCATCATCCGGGAAATCTTTCCTGATGAAGAGCTGGTTGAACTTCCGGCTTCCCATCCCATTTATTCGATGGTATTTGACTTTCCGGACGGACTGCCCAAGATCCATGAACATGAAGGCAAGCCCCCACAGGGATTCGGGATTTTCCGCGACGGCAGGCTCGTCCTTTATTATACCTATGAATCCAACCTGGCCGATGGCTGGGCATACGACGTGCACGACAATGCGGAACATATCGTAGAAAATTCGCTGCGGATGGGGGTGAACCTGCTGGCTTATGCACTTACCGCCGGACTCTGAGACGGCAGCAATTGCAGAATCGCCGCCCCTTTCCAAACAGCGGTTTTTTGCGCATATTACTAGCTTGAAAAAAACGTTCTAACCACATCAGAATCGACATTATGCCCGAACAGATCATCATACCTATCGGATCGGATCACGCAGGCTTCGAAGCCAAGGAAAAAGTCAAAAAGATCCTGAAAGAGTACGGAGTCACCACCATTGACTATGGCACCAAATCAACGGATTCGGTGGACTATCCCGATTTTGCCCGCCTGGTCGCCCAAGCCGTGAACAACGGCGACCATGAGATGGGTATACTGATCTGCGGCAGCGGCCAGGGAATGTGCATGACCGCCAACAAGTATCCCAAAGTCCGGGCAGCCCTGGCCTGGAATGAGGAAATGGCCCGTCTGTCGCGGCAGCACAACAAGGCCAACATCCTTTGCCTCCCCGGCAGATACCTGGGAGACAACGAACTGAAGACCATCGTCATTTCCTGGATGGATACTTCCTTTGAGGGAGGCCGGCACCAGCGACGCATAGAAAAAATCACCAGTCCCGATTCCACCAATCACTAACCAGGAAGCAGATGAACCGCCTGAAAGACCACGATCCCGAAGTATTCAGCCTCATTGAAAAGGAAACCGAACGCCAGAACAACGGCATGGAGCTCATTGCATCGGAGAACTTTGTGACCAGGGCTGTCATGGAGGCCATGGGATCGCCCCTCACCAACAAATACGCCGAAGGGCTTCCAGGCAAGCGGTATTACGGCGGATGCCATTTCGTCGATATCGTCGAGGACCTGGCCCGCGACCGGGCGAAGATCCTGTACGATGCGGAATGGGTCAATGTGCAGCCCCACTCGGGCGCCACCGCCAATGCCGCTGTCTACCTCACTTTCCTGAAGCCGGGCGACACCCTGCTGGGACTCGATCTTTCCCACGGCGGACACCTGACGCACGGATCGCCGGTCAACTTCTCCGGCATCACCTACAACGCGCAGTTTTACGGGGTCAACAAGGAAACGGGTCGGCTGGATATGGACGAGATTCGCGACAAGGCAAAGAAGATCAAGCCGAAAATGATCTCTATCGGCGCCTCTGCCTATCCGCGTGATTTCGACTACGAGGCCTTCCGCAACATAGCCGATGAAATCGGAGCCTTCCTGTGGATGGATATGGCCCATACTGCAGGACCTATCGCTACCAGGCACCTTAACAACCCGCTGCCCTACGCGCATGTCGTATCCACCACCACGCACAAGACCCTTCGCGGTCCGCGCGGCGGCATGCTGCTGATCGGCAAGGACAGCGAGAACACCCTCGGCAAGGTAGCCCCCAAGTCCGGACGGGTGAAAAAGTGGAGTGAACTGCTGGATTCGGCCGTTTTCCCGGGCACCCAGGGCGGACCCCTGATGCACGTGATCGCCGCCAAGGCCGTGGCCTTCGGTGAAGCGCTCCAAAAGGATTTCACCACCTACCAGGAAAACGTGCTGAAGAACAGCAAAACCATGGCCACCAGATTCATGGATCTGGGCTACAACCTGGTCAGCGGCGGCACGGACAATCACCTGATGCTGGTCGACCTTCGGAACAAGGGAATTACCGGCAAGGAAGCCGAGGACGCCCTGGGTCGCGCCGACCTCACGGTCAACAAGAACATGGTGCCCTTCGACACTCAAAGCCCCTTCGTTACTTCCGGCATCCGCATCGGCACGCCGGCCATGACCACCCGCGGCATGGGCCCCGATGAATTCACCCGCATCGCGGAACTGATGGACCATGTTATTTCAAATCCCGGGAGCGAAGAAGCAATCGAAAAAGTCCGGGGCGAAGTGCGTGAAATGTGCGACCGTTTCCCGCTCTATGATTTCGCCACAGCCTAACTGACCGCATGCAATGGCAACAACGGATGTAACCGAACGCCGCATCATGGGGGAAACACCGCCACGGGCTGCTTCTCCCGGACTGCCTGACGAGATGTCCTTCCTGGATCATCTGGAGGAATTGCGCTGGCGCATACTCAAAGGACTGCTGGGCATTGGTCTGGGAGTCATCATCGCATTTTTTTTCTCCGGATTCATCATGGAAGAAATTCTGCTGGGTCCCGCCAGAGGCGATTTTTTCATGTACAAGCTGGTCGGCATTGAGGCTGCGGACCTCGAACTGCAGAACCGCCGGCTTCCCGGGCAGTTCTTCACCTATTGGGGCACCCTGCTCGTTGTGGGATTCATCATCGGCATTCCCATGCTCATCTACCAGCTCTGGGCGTTTATTGTACCCGCCCTGGAAGACAAAGAGCGCAAGGGCACGCGTTTTGTCGTATTCAACATCACCGTTTTGTTCATCGCCGGCGTGGCTTTCGGCTACCTTATCCTCTCACCATTTGCCGTACAATTTTTCAGCAACTTCCAGATATCGGAAACGGTGCGTAACGACATTGATATCAACGCTTATTTCTCGGCCCTGACCATGTGGAGCCTGTCCAGCGGCATCGTCTTCCAGCTGCCCATGGTAAGCTACATCCTTTCCAAGATCGGCCTGCTCACCCCCGAGCTGATGATCAAGCACCGCAAGTGGGCTATTATCATCTGTTTCATTCTGGCGGCATTCCTGACACCACCGGATCCGCTTTCCCAGCTCATCATCGCCGTACCACTTATACTGCTGTACCAGCTGGGCATTCGTATCAGTCGTGTGGTCAACCGCAAGCGTGACCGCGAGATCTTCGGGGCCGAAGGACGGCCGCAGTAACAGCAAGCCACCAAATCTCCCCTGTATCATGTCCACCGAAACCAGACCCAATGACCGGTCCGGAGAAGGTGCCGGATCCGGATCCCGCAAACCGAACCGGCTGATCCACGAATCATCGCCCTACCTGCGTCAGCACGCATGGAATCCCGTCGACTGGTATCCGTGGGGCCAGGAGGCCCTTGAGCGTGCCCGACGCGAGGAACGCCCCGTTTTCCTGAGCATCGGATATTCCAGTTGCCACTGGTGTCATGTGATGGAACGCGAGTCGTTTGAGGATGCCCACATCGCCCGTCTGCTGAACAAGCATTTTGTGAACATCAAGGTCGACCGTGAGGAGCGGCCCGATGTGGATGCTGTCTACATGGAGGCACTGCAGATGATGACCGGTCAGGGAGGATGGCCGCTCAACGTCTGGCTCACACCGGACCAGGTCCCCGTCTTTGCCGGTACCTATTTCCCGCCGCAGGATATGCCCGGAAGACCCGGTTTCGCCAGTGTGATCACCCGTCTGGCCCAGGTATTCCGCGATAATCCGGAAAAGGTCAGCCAGCAGGCCTCGCAGATGCGCAAGGCGTTGAACAACGACATCTACGACCACCTGGAGTCCTCTTTCCTTTCCGCGGATCATCTGGACCGGGCTTTTCATGGCTATTCCGGGGCTTTCGACGAAAATTACGGCGGTTTTTCCGCGGCCCCCAAATTCCCGACGGCCATGGGCATTGGGTTCCTGCTGCGGTACGCTCATCAGCCGGGCTCCGACAAGGCCCGGCATATGGCCCTGTTCAGTCTCGAAAATATGATCCGGGGCGGCATCTACGACCAGGTCGGTGGCGGGTTCCACCGCTACAGCACCGACACCCAATGGCTGGTGCCGCATTTCGAAAAGATGCTTTATGACAACGCACTGCTGCTGCCGGTCCTGGCCGAAGCAGCGCAGATCACCGGACGCGACCTGTTCCGCCGGACGGTGGATGAGACCATCTCCTTTCTCAACCGTGAGATGCGCCACCCCGATGGCGCCTACTATTCCGCACTGGACGCGGACACCGAAGGTGAAGAGGGCCGCTTCTATACCTTTACACACGAGGAACTTAAGCAGCTGCTGGATCCCGGAACCTTTGACCTCGTCACCGGGCATTACGGAGTGAACCCCGGGGGCAACTGGGAAGGCGTGAGCGTTCTGCACCGGGCTATTCCGCTGGAGGATATCGCCGCGCGTACCGGTTCCACAACGGAAAAACTTCAGCAGCAGCTCGACGGCGCCCGGCAGCAGCTTCTTGACTATCGGAACCGCCGCGAACGTCCCGGCCTCGACGATAAAATCATCACCTCCTGGAATGCGTTGATGCTTTCCGCCCTTTGCCGGTGCAGCCGCCTGCTGGACAGGAGTACGGAGGACGCTTTGCGTCTGGGCCGTTTCCTGGCCGAAAATGCATTCCAGGATGACACCCTTTACCGCATCATCGATCGCGAAGGAAACACCAAACAGCCCGGTTTCCTGGATGACTATGCCCTGCTGGCGGACGGCTTTTCCCGGTTATTTGAACTCACCGGCGACCCGTACTGGCTGGACCGGGCTGCCAGACTCATCCGCCTTATGATCGGACGGTTCCACGACCGTGACAAGGCCGCCTTCCGCTATGGCTCCAGCGAAACGGCACAGCTTGTCTCCGACACCCGGGACGTATTCGATAATGCCCAGCCTGGCGGCACCAGCGCGGCTATCACTGCCTTGTACCGCGTCGGACATTTGGCCGGAAATCCTGAATGGATCCGCATGGCCGTGGCCGCCATGGAGCCCCTGGCCGAAACTGCGGCCTCCCATTCTACGGCTTTCGGCTATCTGTTGCAGGCCATTCACATGTACCTGCATCCAGGCCGCGAGATCGTGATCTCAACCGGCAATGATTCCCGCTCGGAAACCCCGGTGAACGTAAAAGAGGAAATGCTTCGGATCTGGAAGAAGCGCTACGATCCCAATTCCATGGTGATTACACTGCCGGCTTCATCCACCCCCCGCAATTTCGGCAGTATACCCGATGCAGAAACCCTGTACGGCGACAAAACGGCCCGTGACGGCAAGACCACGGCCTACGTCTGCCAGGAGTTTGCATGCCAGGCTCCGGTGCAGTCCCCGGAAGCCTTCAGGAAACAGCTTCAGTCCGGCACGTGACCTGCAAACCGGGGAAGTTGATTCCCGAACACTGATTTTTTGTGCAACTTGCCGTTAATGGATGCGTTACCGAATGCAAAACCTTTCTGATTTTTTCTTTACCTTATTGGATTTGAAACACCCCAGACAACCATCCAAACCCATGAACCAGCACCCTCTCCGTACCGCTTCCCTGCTTCTTCTTTCTGCCTTGTTTCTGACCGTAGCTTCCTGTGATGACAACGGATTCACCCCCACCCGCTACGATGACATCGGCCCTTTCGATACCACCGGAGTAGAAAGTGTGAAGGCGCCTAACGGCTTGCTCATCTACATCCACGAAGAGGGACACGGGGACCAGATCGCGGAAAGTCACGCTGTCAGGCTGCGGTATACGGGACGTACCACCGACGGTGATATCTTCGACAGCTCATTCCGCAACGAAGTGGACGCGCCCACTACACTGCAGATCAGGAACATGATATCCGGCTTCATGCAGGGGTTGGCCGGTTTCACAGAGGTCATCGACGGCGAGGCAGTACGCAGGTATCCCGCCCGTGAAGGCAGCAGGCGGACCCTTGTCATTCCGCCCGAGCTGGGTTATGGAGGAAGCAGCGGTCATCAGCTCAGGAACGACACGCTGATATTCGACGTGGATATCATCTCGATTGCCTCGGAGAACTGACGGACCTGCTCACGCCTTGCTTCCATAAGCCGCATCAGGCCCCCTTCGGTCCTGCGGACGCCCTGACACCTTGCGCCACTACAGGCCTCTGCAATCGTGTACCTGCGGTCTTGGCAGAAACCAAGCCCCCTATCACGGATCAGACCATTCGCCGGGGTACCTTGGTATGGATGCCACAGCATATCTCGTAGGGGATCGTACCGATCGCGTCGGCCATGAGTCCGGCATGATTGCGGTCGCCGCCCATCACCAGAACGTCGGTCCCCGCATCATAGCGGTCATCTCCCAGCCAGACCATGATATAGTCCATGGTTACACGTCCAACTTGTGGATACCATGTATCCTCGATCTGAACGGGCATTGACCCGGACAGGTTCCGGCGGTAGCCGTCGGCATAACCGGTCGGTATGACTGCATAATGTCCATTGCCGGGAGCCTGCCAGGTTGCTCCATAGCTAAGTGAATCCCCCTTTCGGATGTATTTGCATTGCGCTACCCACGATCTCCATTTCATGGCGGGTTTGAGCTGATCCGACGGCTCCGGAGTGGGATCATAACCATATAGGGCAATGCCGTGGCGCACCATGTCCAGATGCGTGTCCGGATGGTCGAGGGAAGCCGCTGAATTGGCAGCATGCAGCGGATATTGGCCCTCGAAAGCATCCCTTATCTGCTCAAGGACCTGCTTCTGCTGCTGCATATAGGCGCAATTCCCCTGATCCGCCGAGGCAAAATGGGTCATTATCCCCTTGCAGTGAATCCTTCCGGCGGACGAGATGCGCTTGGCGATGCGCCCGATCTCGTCAGGCCGGATTCCCAGCCGGCCCATTCCCGAATCGATTTCCACATGATAGGCGGTGCCGGGATCGAGCAGGTCAAAATGTTCGTCGGAGCTCACCACCGCTTCCAGATCATACTCCGGATAGGCCCTGACCGTCCGGGGCACCGGCACCCCGAAGACCATGATGGGATGGGTGATGCCCGCCTTACGCAACGCCACGGCTTCCGTAACATTGGCAACCGCAAACTGGTCGTACAGATCCCCCACCGTCCGGGCAACATCAACTGCGCCGTGGCCGTAGGCATCGGCCTTGATGACCGCGATCGATCGCGTCCCCTCCCTGATATTCCGGTGCAGGTAACGGGCATTGCCCAGCAGTCTTTCACTGTCGATTTCCAGATGCGAATGATAAAATGGATATTCTGACATGTTCTTCTCCGATATCGTTTTACAGGTATCTGCTCTCGCTTTCCGGTTCCCAATTCCCGTTTCCCGGTTCTCCGTTTTCAGTTTCCAATTTCCAGTACTCGATTTCTGTACCCGATTCCCATTTTCCGCTACCCGCTTCCCTGCCCTGGGGTTTCATCCTTGTCACTGGAATCCCCGCCGGCCCCTCCAACGGTATCCGGTCGAAACAGCTGACTTTTTTGCTGCAACAGCCAGAAGCGGATTTCATGCGCGTCGCTCAGGCCCAACACCTTGCCATCATCCAGTACCGGCAGGAAATCGGCCTTGAGACGGATACCCTGCCGATAGGTTGTCTCATCGGCCACATCCACAAACAGGCCCTTTTCGACCGGCCGGTGCAGATGAGTCATGTCCTCGTCTTCTTTCGGCAACTTTTCCAGGTCGCGTCCGAAGATAACGGACTTCAGTTCGCCTTCCTCCATGACCGGAAAAACAGCATTCCGCAGATAGCGGGCATCCATTCGGTAAACCTGTCGGATAATCGCAGCCGGATTCCTGTCCTGACTGATGCGGAAGACCAGGTCATCGAATTTCGGTCGATAAATCAGTTCGTCACGACCGCTGTAGGCGGTGTACCAGAGGTAACCCGAGAGCAGGGCCGCCCAGATGGCGGAAGTAGTCCCTTGTACCACCAGAAGTATGATGGCAAATACCATGATGAGCAGGATAACCGCGATGCTGACATAAAACGTGCGGATGGATGCCTTGTAAAAATACGAACTGCTCTGCCAAAGCACCGCGCGCAGGGCACGGCCCCCATCCAGCGGAAAAATAGGCAGCAGGTTGAATCCGCATAGCAGCAGATTCATGTAGAACACAAATTGCAGCACCAGAAAAGTCTCATAGTGGCTTGGATAGGCATACTCGGCAGCGCCCCAAGCCACAGCGGCAAAGAGCAGGGAAGCCACCGGACCGGCAACCGCAATGACGAGTTCTTCCTTCGGGCGCATCGGACGCTGCTTTAATTCCGCCATTCCACCGAAAAGATACAGATGGATGCGTTCCAACGGCAGCTTCAACCCACGTGCAGCCAGTGCATGCCCGTATTCATGAAAAAAAATGGACAGGGTCAGAAACAGCGAGGACAGTACACCCATGGTCCAGTAGATCCAGGTGGACTGCGTGTACATGATCTGCGGAAAATAGCGCTCACTGAGCAGCCAGGCCATAAGTATGATCACTACGGGCAGCAGCGGGTCGATCGTGATGCGCATCCCGCCCATGTTCCATCCGAATCTCGCAAACCCTGTGTAAAAATGGCTGTACACTCCCGATTGTATCAAAACCACCGTTTTTCTTTTCGGATGTCCTTCAGCACCATCCCGGCGGCATTGTATCCGGCAGCGGCAAAAACGCCCCCGCCCGGATGACAGGACGCACTGGCGAGGTACAAGTTGCGGACCGGAGTCCTGTACTGGCTGAGCTCGGGGGTCGGACGGAACATGAACATCTGGTCGATGGTCATTTCCACATGCATGACATTGCCTCTCAGCAGCCCGTGCTTCCGCTCGATGTCCAGCGGCGTCTGGATATACCAGTCGATGCGCTTGTCCCTGATATTGGGCGCATATTCGGTGGCTACATCGTAGATCTTCCGGGCCTCCTGCTCGCGGATATCATCCCAACTGCCCCCGCCGGCGAGCTTGTAGGGGTGCCACTGAGCCCACAGGTACAGCAGATGCTTTCCTTCCGGGGCCAGCGTGGGATCGATTTTCGTGAAGGTCATGGCAAGGACCGAGGGTTTTTCGGGAGGCCGTCCGGCGATGTAGTCGCCGATCGAGGCATTCATGTACTCGCGCGAAGGCACCAGCAGTTGCAATCCGTTGTGGATCAGGGGATCATCAGGACAGGCCTCATAGCGCGGGAGCTCTTCAACCGCACAGCGAAGGACCATGCCGAACCCGTTGCCGATGTTGATATCCCCTACCCGTTTGAACAACGACGGGGAAAGATGTTCGGGCCCGACCAGATCCCGCATAGTCGTCTGGACATGCGCATTCGATACCACACGCCGCGCGGAAAGCTCCCTTCCGGATGCCAGACGGACTCCCACCGCACGACATGCATCCCCTGTACCGCTGACCATGATCTTTTCGACCGGTTCATTGCATATCAGCTCTCCGCCGTGCGCCTCGAGCATGCGGATCATCGCCTGGGTCAGCATTCCACTTCCGCCTTTCGGCCGCTTGCCTCCGCTTTCGTGGAGCATGGCCTGCCATCCCACAAAATCGGCCGTGGCGGACTGTTCTGGCGGCGGACCGGACTGCGCCGCAAACCAGAGCAGGGCCGTCTTCACGTACTCGCTTTCAAAAAACTCATCCACCACCTGCCCGTAGCTGCTCATGATCCGGCGGATGCCGTCCGTCTGCTCCCCCTTTTTGAACATGGCATCGCCGCGCCACTGTCCGCCAGACATGGCCCGGAACAACCTGAACGGAGCTGGCGGGACCAGAAACGCATTCAGGACCCCCTTGTTGACCCGCTTCCAGTAATCGATGAAATCACGGTAAGCGACCGCATCAGCGGGCGAAACCCTGGCAATTGATTCCATGGTCTGTTCGACCGACCGGTGGAAGTGGATTACGCCGCCCCCCGGCACCGGATAGGACATAAACGGATCCATCTCGATGTATTCTAGCCCGTATTTTTCGAGTTCGAGGTCGGCCACCACGGGAGTCTGATGGATCATGAAATGGGCCGATGACCCGACATCAATGAGGTAACCGTCAGGTGCATCCCCGGAATGGAACATCGGCTCAGTACAGACGGCGCCGCCCGGTGTATCCCGCCGCTCGACCACACAGACCTTCTGGCCCGCCCGGGCAAGGTAACAGGCCGCGGTGAGACCGTTATGTCCCGATCCAATTACGACAATATCATACATGGTTCAATCCATTTAGGTTTTGGACATGAGTGGCCCGGAACATCATCAGCCTCCTTTCGGGTTCATTTGTACATCCGGCCCGTCATGCATCCGGATCCCGCATCCGGATCCCGCACCCTGAACCTGCCACCCGGATCCTGCATCCAACAAAAAAAATTGAAACAATAAGTCAACTTATTCCGTAGAATATGCAAATTTTGGTCCTGATATGCTCTGGCAGAATGATAACCACAAATTATGAGTTTTGTTTGATCCAAAAATTGTAAATTAGACCCTTTCCATTCCATTTATACGGTAAAATATGGGCTTTCTCAAATCTTTTCTGGCATCGCTGCTTGCGATATTCGTAACTCTTTTCCTGCTTTTCATCGTCGTACTCATCCTGGTGGTTTCATCGACCAGTGAATCCGAACCCTATGTCCGGGATGGTACGGTTCTCGAAGTCAAAATGGGCAATACATTGCTGGAAACTGCACCGTCCGACCCGCTGGCCATGCTGTTCATGGATCCATCACGCGAGCCGGTCACGCTCCGGGGACTGGAAGCCAATCTCGAAAAAGCGGCTGCTGACGAGCGCATCGAAGGGGTCTGGTTCAAGATGAACAATACGGCCGCCCCGTGGCCCAACCTGATCGCCCTGCACCAACTGATGAGCGAATTCAGGGAGGAATCCGGCAAGTTCATCTATGTTTCCACCGATGACATCGGTTTTAACGAACAGAGCTACTTCCTGGCCACGGCGGCTGATTCCATCTTTTCACCGCCGGAAACCTTCTTCGAGTTTGACGGCTTTTTCATCCAGGCCGTATTCTTCAGCGAGATGCTGGACAAGATCGGTGTGGAAGCGGAAATTTTCCGTGCAGGCGAGTACAAGGCTGCTGTAGAGCCGTTCTTCCGACAGGATTTTTCCGAAGAGAACGAGGAACAGCTGCAGGCCATTGTCGAAAATGTGGCCGATACGTTTCTTGAAGCGGTCAGCACCCGTACCGGCCTTTCACGTGCCGAACTGGATGTCATTATGAACGAAAGCCCGATACTGACCTCCCGGGCCGCTTTCGAAGCCGGATTGCTGGATCTGTTGACCTATCCGGATGATATCAAACAACGTATTGAAAACCGGGTCGTGGAAAACGGCAACGAGGAATTGCACACCATCACCTACCAGCGGTACAACCGCGTGAAGCGATCCTCCGCCGGCGCTGAAAAACCCGACACCGAAAACAAGATCGCCGTTATCCGCGCTTCCGGGAACATCATGCCTGAATTTGACTCCGATCCCATTATTCCAGGATCCGAAGAGAATATCACATTCAACAATTTCAGTGAAAACCTGGACAATGCACTGGAAGATGACCAGGTGATGGCCATTGTGCTGCGAATAACCAGTCCGGGCGGGGCAGGCTCCACCTCCGACCTCATCTGGCAGAAAATCCGTGAAGCTTCCGAAGAAAAGCCGATCATAGCCTCATTCGGTTCGGTGGCAGCCAGCGGCGGATATTATATCGGAATGGCGGCCGACACCATCGTCGCCTCTCCGCAGACCATTACCGGATCCATCGGAGTGTTCGGTGTCGTAATGAACATGCAGGAGCTCCTGAATGAAAAACTGGGCGTCTATTTCGATGATGTTACCTCCCATGAACAGGCGCTCTGGATCTCACCCGACAAGCCCATGACCGAGACCGCTCGCCTTACCTATCAGAATTTTGTGGATGAATTTTACGATGTGTTCCTCGAAAGGGTTGCCGTGAGCCGGGACATGTCGGTGGATCAGGTCCGGGAAGTAGCAGGTGGCCGTGTGTGGACGGGCAATCAGGCCCTGGAAGCGGGACTGGTGGATGTACTCGGTGAACTCGCCACAGCCATCGAAATAGCCGCTGAAAAAGCCGGTATCGAAACCTATAATATCGAAAGCTATCCCAAACCCAAATCCCTGTTCGAACTGTTTTCCGGGTCGGCGCAAGCCCAGGCAAGGCAGATCTTCCAGCCCGACATAAAAGAGCTTGAATATCTGGATCCAATGATCCATATTCTTACTCATAATCCGCGCGCCGTTATAGCCCGCATTCCCTTTGATCACAAAATCCATTGACTTTACGGACCCGTTTGATTCTTTTTAACGTATGGAAGTAGGTGATTTCCGGCTGGAACAGCTGAGTGAAGGCATTTTCGAAGTGTCGGCGGCCGGTTCCATCCGGAAAGTAAGGGATCATCAAAGCAAGAAAGCTCCGCCCGATTCGGTGGTTCGCGTAGGGCTCGACCCCGTCCTCATCGATACCGGTAAATCACGCATCCTGCTTGATGCCGGACTGGGAATGGGCCTGGACCGGGAAGATCCTGATCCGGAAACATCCAACATCATTACCAATCTGGACATTTTCGGTTACCGGCCGGAGGACATTACTGCCGTAATCATGAGCCATCTCCATTACGATCATGCAGCGGGGCTCAGCTATACCGGAAAATCGGGTAATGTGGTTGCTGCACTGCCCAATGCGACCATATACGTCCAGCAGAGTGAGTGGGAATCGGCTCTGCAGAGCATCAGGCAAACGACAGACATCCACGGCATGGGGTACGAACCGGATGATCTGTACCGGCTGGTAGCCGATGACCGGTTTGTCTTCCTGGATAAAGAACTCCATGAAATCGACAAGGGCATCACGGTCATCCGGACCGGTGGACACACACCCGGCCACCAGGTGGTGCGAATCCGGCGTGAAGGCCGGACGGCCTACTTCTGCGGGGATCTGATACCCAACGAATATCATCTGACACGCTCTGCGCTCGGGCGCATCCATACCGATGACATCAAAGCCAGAAATGCCCGGGCCCTCCTTATGCAGCAGGCCTGGCGGGAAAAGGCGACGCTGCTGTTCTATCACTCCGTGTACCGCAAGACCGGGATGATCGCCCGTGACAAAAACCGCGGTTTCGTGCTCAAGAAAAGGTAAGCAACTGCCCTGCCTGCCTGGCTGTCACCCCATTTTTACTGGCTGGCCTGCTTGGTTACCGGCCTGCTTGATTATCGATCTGTTTGTTGGCCGGCCTGTCTGACTGTCGGCGTGTTTGTTTATCGGCCTGCTTGTAGTTACCGGCCTTTGAGTTTACCGGTTTGATGACCTGTCGGGCTGGTGATTTACCGGGCTACTGGTTCATCGAGAGCAGGAACTCCTTGTTGTCCCGGGTGCCCTTGATTTTGTCGAGCAGGAATTCCATGGCTTCCTGCGTGGTCATGGTCGTCAGATATCGGCGCAACAGGACCACTTTTTCCCGTTCCGCCTCTTCCACCAGCAGATCCTCGCGACGCGTTCCGCTGCGGAAAATATCGATGGAGGGGAAAATCCGCCGTTCGGAGAGGCGTCGATCGAGCACCAGTTCCATGTTACCCGTTCCCTTGAATTCCTCGAAGATCACATCGTCCATGCGGGAGCCGGTATCAACCAGTGCAGTGGCGACGATGGTCAGACTTCCTCCGTTTTCGATGTTGCGGGCCGAGCTGAAGAGCTTCCTGGGTTTTTTCAGGGCTTCGGCATCCACACCGCCGGACATGGTGCGTCCCGTATTGGAACAGATGTTATAGGCGCGCGCCAGCCGGGTGATGGAGTCCATCAATACCAGTACATCGTGGTTGCTTTCGACCATGCGTTTAGCCTTCTCGAATACGATCTCGGCCAGTCCGATGTGGTTTTCGGGTTTCTGGTCGAAGGTGGATGCAAGAACCTCGGCATCAACGACCGTGCGCTCCATTTCCGTAACCTCTTCGGGCCGCTCATCCACCAGCAGGATGATGATTTTCGTTTTGGGATAATTGGCGGATACGGCATTGGCTATATTGCGCAGGATCGTCGTTTTGCCGGTTTTAGGCTGAGCAACGATCACACCCCGCTGGCCCTTGCCTATCGGGGAGAACAGATCGATCAGCCGGGTTGTGTATTCGCTTGCCTTGTATTCGAGCACATAGCGGCTGTCCGGGTAAACGGGCAGGAGTTCGTCAAAATCCTTGCGGGAATCCATATCCTGCGGAATGCGGCCGTTCACCCCATCCACCCGCAACAGGGCAAAGTAGCGCTCACCGATTTTGGGCGGACGAATGACACCGATGACGCTGTCACCCTGTTTGAGGCAAAACCGTTTGATCTGGGAAGGCGAGACGTAGATGTCGTCCGGACTTGCCGAGTAGTGGTAGTTGGCCGAACGAAGGAATCCGTACCCGTCCGGCAGGATCTCCAGCGTTCCTTCATTGATCAGGTAACCGCCCAGCTGGGGCTCTATTTCCCTCAACCGCTCTTCCAGCGTATCCGCATTGGATTCCGGAAGTGCATCGTGCACATTTTTTTTGTTGTTTTCACTGACGGCAGGCACCGGATCCCGTTCTTTCCCGGTGGCAGCGACCTTTTTCAAGTCATGCATGCCCCGGTCCGGGACATCCTGACCAGGGTCGATGCGTCTTTTGCCAGAGCCGGGCGGGCGACCAGGTTTTTTACGCTGTTCCTGTTTACGCTGTTCCTGTTTCCGGATTTCACTTCCCGGCCTGTCTTTTTTGGGGGTCGGACTGCCCGGTGACGATTTACCCGGCGTTGGACCTGCCGGTACCTTCACTTCCTCCTTCTCTCCGGAAGGAACATGCCTCAGCGTCCTGGATCCCTTGTCATGCACGGCCGGCAGTTGATGGTCGGCCTTTCGGCCGGGCGCATCGTCAGGAAGCGGGGTTGCATCCGGCGACTTCCTGCCGGCGCCGGAGTCCTGTGATTTCCTGCCGGACTCATCAGCCGATGATTTTTTGTATTTGCTGAGGTTCTTTTTTCGATACAGTGAGCCGGTCAACTCCGCAGAATCTTCATCAACATTGCCGAACAGGTCCGGACTTTGAGCCGGGCTGGACCGTTCATCCTTTCCGGCATTCTGATCAAAATCCGCCAGGGATTCCGCCTGCTCGCTTGCAATTTCACGCAGGCGATCCACCAGTGTCTGTTTACGAATACCCGTTACCCGCTTCAGGCCTGTTTGCCTGGCAATTTCCTGTAACTCTTTGAGTGTTTTTTCTTCTAGTTTTTCCTGATCTTTCAAAATTGATACAACTTAATGGATGTTGTCTTGTCGTGTTGAGATTGCAATCCGTACCATGGGCAGACTGCCTGTACGTCATGTTGAGGCATTGAGCTACTATCCGGCTATTCGGATGTTACCCGATACTGTTGAAAGAGGTGTTGTTCACAATGACCGTAGAAAGGAGACAGCTAATCGGCCTTGATGATGCGTGAAATCCATCTTTTGACCACACCGTAAAAGTAAAAACTTCCTGTGAAAATTACTACTTGTTTGGTGAACCCTGCGAAGATTTCCATGACTTCGTCTTCGTTCGGGGGCAGGCTCTTTATATTGTCTAAAAAAGGCGTAATCAATGCAATATCTGCCGCCCTCTCCGTCTCAAGCCTATAATAGTAGTTTTTCTCAAAAACAGAAAACGGTTCGAGCATTTTTTTTTGCGCCTTGTCTTTCATGACGCTCAGCACCATAACGGGCGGAGTCTGCCAATCTTGCCTTCGTATGGTCTGCATGAGTTCTCTTACGGCTTCCGGGTTGTGGGCTCCGTCAAAATACCATGGAAGCTGAGATGTGATACGCTCAAAGCGGGCACGAAACAGTCCGCTTTCCGTTGTCCTTTCGAATGCCGTGCTGAATCTTCGTTCCGAAACCGGAAAGTGTTCCTGCAGCTGCCGGATGGCTATGTATGCAACCGCCAGGTTCCAGCGGTGCACCGGAGCGCTCAGATCCGACCTGATTTCAATTCGGCCGCTGCGATTACCCAGTCGATAGATCGATCGGAGGTGCCTGGCGTTTTTTACGGTAAGATGGCGTGGCTGCATCTGCCTGGCATGCAACACATCTGAACCGGTCTGGGCCGCCATGGATTCGAGTACCTTGCGGGCGGATGCCGGCACGTTACCCAGAATCAGCGGTCGGCCCGGCTTGATGATCCCGCCTTTTTCCCGGGCGATCCGGGCCAGGTTGCGCCCCAGGAACGCCTGATGGTCATGGGCAATGGACGTGATTATCGAAATTTCGGGCAGTACCACATTGGTCGCATCCAAACGGCCACCAAGTCCGGTTTCCAGGATGGCCATGTCCACCCCTTCCCGGGCAAACCACCAGAAAGCGGCGGCGGTAGTGATCTCGAAATAGCTGAGATCTGCGCGCATCAGTTCCTCGCCATACGACTGGAAAAACGCAAGGAGTCCGATATCGGGGATCGGCTGCCGGTTGATGCGTATCCGTTCATTGACCTGTTCCAGGTGCGGAGAGCTGTAGAGCCCGCACCGGTATCCCTCATGTTCATAGGCCAGGGCCAGCATGGCACTTACACTGCCCTTGCCGTTCGTGCCTGCAACATGGATGCATGGCACTTCGCGTTCCGGATGGCCCATAACCTTGCAGAAAGCACGGATACGCTCCAGCCCGAGCCGGGCCGCCGCCGCTCCCTTCACCTGAAACGAAGGCAGGCCATCCAGAAAACGGTGAACATCGGACAGTTTTTTAAATGACATCAGACATCACATTTTGGAATGGGTATGCTTTTGAATATCGTATATTGCGAGGAAAGAAACAGGAGCGGTCTTGTGGCTACTGCACGTGCGCAGGTTCGGCTGCCATCGCTTTCTTGAATGTTCGGTATATTTATCAGACTTCACTTTCATTCTTGTATCTTTTGCCAGCCTGATTCCGTTTTTTTACAATCCCGATTCGACGATAGCAAACCTGTTATGTACACCCCGCTGATCCGTCCCTTACTGTTCCGGCTGGATCCGGAAAGAGCGCACAACTGGACTACGACCCTTGGTACGGGCTTCTGTTCGCTGCCTATTGCCGGTCGAAGACTGGTTCGACGGTACGCATCGGCCTGGCCCGGTCTGTCTCAGGATCTGGCCGGCATCCGCTTTCCGAACCCGGTTGGAATAGCTGCAGGTTTTGACAAGAACGCATCGTATACCGCCCTTCTTCGCTTCATGGGATTTGGTTATGCCGAGTACGGAAGTATCACCGCGCAACCGTCAACCGGCAATCCGCGTCCCCGCCTGTTCCGGCTGAAGGCAGACCGCGCGCTGATCAACCGCATGGGGCTGAACAACGACGGAGCCCGGTCGGTCTGCCACTGCATCCTCAGTAACCAGAAAAAGGATCCCGATCTTTTTGAAGGGTTCCCTTGCGGCATCAACATCGCAAAAACACATGATCCCGGGATTACGGGCGACGATGCGATAAGGGATTACCTGATCAGTTATCGCCATGCCCGCGAACCGGCTGATTATATCACACTGAACATCTCCTGTCCAAACACGCGAGAGGGAAAAACGTTCGAGGACAAAAGCGCCTTGACAGAGTTGCTCGATGCCATAAAATCGGAGCGGCACCAGGGCGATCCGCCTCTTTTTGTCAAGTTTTCACCTGATAACGACGCGGCCGGACTTGATGAGCTAATCGCAACTTGCGAAAACCGGGGTATTCAGGGATACGTACTCACCAACACTTCAATACAACGGAAAGGCCTTCGAACCTCGTCCGGGAGACTTGATGCCATCGGACCGGGAGGGCTGAGCGGAGCCCCGCTTTTCACCGGAACCCTCGGGCACATAACACGGCTGCGACCGAACCTCCCGAAGAAACGCGTCCTTATTGCATGCGGAGGAATCGATTCACCGGCCAGGGCGTTGCAGCTCATAGCCGCCGGCGCCGACCTGCTGCAGATCTACACGGGACTCGTGTATGAAGGACCCTCACTTGTAAAGCGCATAAACGAGGCTCTCGTTCGTAAAATACACGATGAGTGTATTCCCGGTCTGGAACAGTGGCCTGTTCAGTTCTCGTAGTTAAACTCAATGGTGTATTCGCATTCGGCCTGCACGGGAACATCTGTAATCTGCGGGACCTGGAACCGCATGTGCTGCTCTACGGCTTCCAGCAGCTGCTCCATGATGCCCATGCCGTCATCTTCTTCCACGGTGCTGACTTCTTCCGGCATTCCGTCGGGATTGATGAGCACCCGGACCACGACCGTACCACTTATCTGATGCTCATTGATGACTTCTCGGAAACCGCTTTCATCGATAAATGCATCGACCCCCCCAAGGATCCCTGGACGCTCATCAAGCTCATTGCATTCATAGATCCGCTCAGTATCCACAAGCAGGGCCCTCACCCGGTCCACATCAATTTCTTCGGCCAGCGCATTGACCACCTGGCTTCTTTCGAATTGCGGATACTCGTTGCGAAGGCTGAGCAGGGCGACCCTGGCACTGTCCCACAATGCACCTTCATACGGGAAAAACTCGGAATAATCCGGCTCCTCGGGAACCTTCTCAATAATCTCGCGCAAGTGAGTCTCAAATGGCTTACGGGCTTTCACAGTATCGCCAGCTTCGGGGGACAGGTCTTCACGAGCCTGGACATCTTCCCTGTTGTCCATCCCTTCCGCGTTGTCAGTATCAGCAGCGTTGTCAGCATCAGCCATTTTGTCAACATCTTCCGCGTTTTCGGCATCTTCCACGTTGTCGGCCTGTTCAAAGTCTTCAGCGTCTTCCTCGAGATAGGCCTCCTCGTGGTCGTCCGTGTCTTCCTCTTGGTCGGCACGTTCCGGGGCTTCGGTGTCTTCCTCAGGGTCAGCACGTTCCGGGGCTTCGGTGTCTTCACCGGGTGCCGTCCCGTCAAACGGCGCTGCATCCTCGTCAACCTGTAGAGCAAATGAATCGGCCATGGCTTTGTCCAGGCGCACCGTCACCGCCATATAGGCTGAATCGGCCAGCAGGGCCCGCACCGAGTCCCGCAGGATCTCAAACTCATCCCGTTTCTGGTTTGTGATGTCCCGTGTGATGGCAAGATCGTTCAGACGATAGGCATACTGTTCATCCTCCTTCGCCATGGCAATGTAATCCAGCACTGCCCGGTAGAGCGCCTCCGGTGCCTGTTCGGCATCGGGATAGTCATCGGCGAATGACCGCAGTTGGCCGGGGCGGTCTTCGGTCAATCCGAGTTCCAGTATGTCCTGATACTCCATGGCAATGCTGTCCTCCCGGCTCATGACGAATTCCTCAGGCTCGAGTTCCAGCCCGTACCGGTCCGCCATGCGTTCGGCGTAGATGGTTTGCGGATAGAAATCAACCAGTTGCATGGCATACTGGAGAGCCTGGGTGGAGTCACCAGCTGACTGGTACAGTTCGGATAGAGAATAGATGGCCTGGGGAGCGAGCTCGGAATCGGGAAATCTCCTCATGACGTTGCGATAGTAGAGAGCGGCACTATCGGGCATGGCAAGCGCTGTAAAGAAGACGTTGCCGATCTCATATTCATGTGATGCGATCATACGCCGGGTTTCTGTCTGCTGCTCTTCAGAAAAGGGGATATCCGAAAGGTCGATTTCGACGGTCTGCTGCTGAGGTGCCACGGCTTGTTCGATAGCCTCATCCACATCTTCCACTTCCTCCCCTTCTTCCTCGAACTGCCGCATGATGTTCACCCGCACGGCATCCAAGCTTCGCCAGTCGTCGACCAGCGGCCTTGCGCCCCACAGGGCCTGAAACGCCTGCCGGTTCTGCATCATGAGCTGCGGGTTTTTGTGATTCAGAAACCCGTTGTCGGTATCCTCATCAGCTGTTGTTGTCATATCATCCATATCGTCAACGGTGACCATCTGCTGGCGCCGCTGTTCCCGTTCCTGGCGCTCGATTTCAGCCAGCTTGCGTTCCCGGACCACATTGATCACCGAATCGAACTCCGCCTCTGACAGATCACTGAGCCAGAGGAGGCTGTCAAGCCGGTGCACTTCCTGCTGCAGGCGGGAGTATTCACCATAGGATTGAGACATGAGTCCGGCATCAAAATTTTCCGGCAAGCGTTCCTGATTGGTGGCCTGTGTGGCCGAGGAATCGAAATAGGCGGCCGTATTGGTAAAATCCAGGTAGAAATCCCGGTAAATTTCTGCCATGCCATAGTAGAGCTGAGCTTGTGTCTCGCGGTTTGGTTGTTGATGACGCCGTCGGAGCACCCGCTCATAACGCTGTTGCGCACGGGTGTAATTGCCCATGTCGTGCAGGGTCCGGCCGATTTCATACTCAATGTCGGCTATGTACTCAAAATGGCGGTCATCCCGGCTCATCGAGACAAAGTGGTCGTATGCCCATTCCAGGTCACCGCGTTTCCGGGCAACGATCCCGAGTTTGCGCTCGGCATGGTAGATCAGATCGTAACTCGGATTGGACTGGTGTGTGGCCCTCTGGTAAGCATCGAAGGCCTCGTCATACCGTTCGAGCATCTCCAGGAGCTGGCCATGCAGGAACCGGGCACGCATCTCCAGCCGGCGGCTCCGGACATTGGGCAGTGCCTCGGCGATGTATCCGGAGGCCTCTTCATACTCTCCCCGTTCAACCAGCAGCTGAGCTATCACAAGGCGCACTTCCGCTTCGATGCGCCTGTCCCATTCAAACTCGGTCGAAAACAGCCTTGACTCCATGTAATTGATGCCCTCGACATAATTTTCCAGCTCCAGTGCTGCACGCCCCCGCCAATAGATGGCTTCCTGTCGCAGGGACGGATCGGATGTAGTGCCAAGCAGTTCCGTGAATTTCTGATCTGCCGAGAAATATCGTTGCTGGTAGAAGTAGGACTTGCCGATGATCATGATCGCGTTGTCCACCCAGCGCGATCTGGTATGGAAACGGATGACATCGGCACTCTTCTCCGCGGCGTATTCAAACTCACTGAGACCGGCCCGACGAGGTGTCGGATGGATGCGGATGGGCCGCTCGGGATTGATGGTCATCTCCTGCTGGTTCTGCAGTTCAAGCCCCCGCTCATAGCTGGTCTTGGCGTTGTAGTAGGTATTGAAGTACGCGTTGAAATCACGCCAGCTGCTTTGCAGTGCACCTGTGCAGCCCTGAAACAGCAGCGGCAGAACCACGAGGATTCCTGTTAATAGAATACGGCGATGCATTGTCTGTGATACCACCAGTTCCTGTTTTGTCAAAATACTGTTCTGATGAAGAGAGAGAACATCCGATTAGCCGGTCTTTACATCATGCGATGGTGCTGACCTTGATCATGTTGGTGCTGCCACGTTTGGATACCGGCATGCCGGCAGCTACAACGATGCGGTCGCCGTTTTTAACCAATCCGGATTCTTTCAGGTGGTCCTCCATGCGTTTTACACTGGTATCGGTGTCGAAAAGGGCATCCAGCTGGATGGATGTGACACCCCAGACCAGGTTCAGCTGTTTTCGGACCTCCGAACTCTCCGTAAAAGCTATAACGGGTACACGAGGCCGAAATTTTGCAATTCTTCGTGCGGTGGTGCCCGAATGGGTGATTACCGCTATGATTTTGGCCTCCACCGCCTCTCCGATGGTAACACACCCATAACTGAGCGATTCTACAACCTGCTTTTCACGCCTTTCCGGCTGAATGAATTCCAGTGTCTGGTATATGTCACCAGCCTTGGCTTCTATGTTGCGGCATATCTTGTCGATGTTCCGCACCGCTTCCAGCGGATACTTGCCTGCCGCCGTTTCACCGGACAGCATCACCGCATCGGTGCCATCGAGTACGGCATTGGCCACATCAGAGCTTTCGGCCCGGGTGGGACGCGGATTGTTCATCATGGACTCCAGCATCTGCGTAGCGGTGATCACAGGCTTGCCTGCCATTTTACAGCGATCGATAATATCTTTCTGGATAAGCGGAATGCGCTCGCTGGCTATCTCGATGCCCAAGTCCCCGCGCGCCACCATGATGCCGTCAGCCTGCTGAATGATATCATCGATTTCATCCAGTGCCTCCGGCTTTTCTATCTTGGCAATGATACCGGCATTACTGCCACGCACACGCACTCTTGATACAAGTTGCTGTACATCCACCGCCGACCGTACAAACGATATAGCTACAAAATCAACCCCTTCGTTGAGTCCGAATTCAAGGTCTTGCTCATCTTTTTCAGTTATCGCTGATATCGATGTTTTGACATCCGGCAGGTTGACTCCCTTTCTGGGTTTTAGAAATCCGCCATTGATGACCCGCGCCGTAATCTCATCACCGGATATCTTGACGATGCGAAGCTCCATGAGTCCGTCATCCACAAGAATCGTATTGCCGGCTTTGACATCCTGTGCGAGATTGGGGTAATCGATCGGGATGATCTCATCGTCCCCCTCCACCTCATCAGGGGTCAACTTGACATAGGAATGGTCCCTGAGTTGCGCCCCTTCCCCTTTCATCTGTCCGACCCTTATTTTGGGACCCTGCAGATCCATCAGTATGGGAATATTCACTCCGAATTTGTCCGACAGAGAGCGGATCACATCAATGTTTTTCTTGTGGATGTCATGCGTACCGTGGGAGAAGTTCAACCGGACGACATTCATCCCGCCCCGGATGAGCTGCTCGATCATTTCCGGAGTGCTGGTGCTCGGACCGATCGTACAGACAAGTTTGGTTCTGCGGTCATTGATGATCATACAGGGCAATGTTAATTACAGTGTGCAAGTGCAAATAAGATAGTGTGAACAACAGCAAAAAGGTAACTGCAAAAAAAAAGCCGCGTCATCAATGACGCGGCTTTTTTATACTTCTTTAGACAGCCGGATCAGTCATCCAGCGTACCGTTGATGATCATTTGGGCGCCGTCCACTCCACAGCAGCGGAATACGATATTAAACGTAACCGATTGGGCTTCGTCATCGTAGGATCCGCCCACCTCCAGTACAACGGTCTCCGCAACATGGGAGAAAGGTGCACCGAGGATGGTGCCATCGGCTGTCAGGTTGAACGCGTACGGCATCGGGTCGCCGAAAAGCAAGGCCGCAATGTCGCTGGTCTCGAACAGGTAAGGCTCGCCATCCACGATGATGGGCTCATCGGGTTGAGAGATGTCCATGCTGCCCGGACGGTCACCAAAGGAACCAGCCGTGGTATAGCTGTAGGTGCCGGTTTCCATGCTGCCCAGACCATTGATGGTATAGGTCCTGGAAAGACCGATCTCGGCACGACCTACACTTAGTTGTTCACCACTGACCGTGGTGGCACTGACCAGGGTGAAGGTAATGTCTCGGGAAGCACCCAGAGCCGCCGTAATCGGAAAATCAAGTTGAACCGAACCGCGGTCAAAGGTCTCGTTGTCCGGATTGTGTTCAATGGTAACCGTACCATCTTCACCGCCGGTCATGACGTAATCTTCTCCTTCAACAGCATCGCCGGACACTTCAAATTCGACAATGACATCTTCTTCCTGGGTCTGAGCCAGTTGAAACTGGACTTCCAGACTACTGCCTGCCAGGACATCCGTGTCCGTGGTCTCGATGATCACATAGGCAGGCACCGCACCTTCTTCAATGGAGAAGGGCTCAGATACATCTTCGCACGCCGTGAAGGCCAAAACGAAAATGAATATTACCGGTAAAATTCTTTTTAGTTCCATCATTATGTATCAGGACTTAGAATGAATAATCGTTAGTTCTCAAACCACATTGGCGTATCCAGCGGGGGATCCTGCGGCGTGTTCGGGTTGGATGAAATCTCCGAAGGCGGATATGAATACCTTCTTATGATATCACCCAGCTGGGCCTGTTCGGGAAGCTCCAGTTCAGGATATTTGGTGCGCTTCCATTCCGACCAGCCCTCCGGCGAACGATCCCATATTTCAATGTAGGATTGAGCCCAAATGGCATCCAATGCCTGCTGTTCGCTTGTAAACGCAGCCGGCAGGTTATTGATATAGGCGTCCTGATCAGCGGCAGGGATGCCGTCCAGCGTGCCCTCGCGGGGATCCAGCTCGGTATAGGGATCCAGGAATTCCAGGGATCGCCGTACACCTTCGATATAGGAGACATGTGCAGCGGCAAAATCAGGATTTGCTCTTGAAGCAAGAAATTCCGCTTCATAGAAGTAGACTTCGGACGGAGTAAGGATCCGGTTCGGCCAATCCATGCGGATTACGTTCTGGCTGATATACACGGCAGCACCTTCACCACCGCTTACACCGGCACGCTGGCCCTGAAAGTCTTCTGGCTCGAACACGCCTTCTTCCTCTGAGCAGGTTTCCGGCGGGCAGAATGCAAAGTAGGTGTTGCGTCGCGGATCTTCGAGATCATTCATCAGATCCACCAGCGTGGCACCACCATAGGTATAAAATGCCCCGTTCCCGGTTCCTACAAATCCGGCAAACATGTTGTTCAGCTTCCAGAAATTATTTGCGTTTTCCGGAGTGTCGAAGAAGGGGATACTGGCCATTTCGGCATTGGTGCGGATCAGGTTGTCCTCATCCAGGATGGCCTGGATCTCGGCATCCACATTTGCCTTGTTCCTGAGGTACATGTAGACCCTCAGTTTCAGGGAATTGCCGAACTTGGTCCAGAGGTCCATGTCTCCGTCGTAGATCAGGTCACCGAATTCCACGGCCGGTGCACCGGGCTCGATCTGACCCAGAGCCTCATCCAGGATGTCAATGACACCCCAGAGGATGGTCTCCTGGTCGTCGAACTCGGGCTCGGGAAACTCATCCGCATCAAGGGCCTGGGTAAACGGAACGTCTTCCCACATCATACTCAGCGAAAAGAACAGATACGCTTTCATGATCTTGGCCTGTGCGGACACATTGGGCCGAACCGGTGTTTCATTCTCGGCAGCCTCGATCATCAATTCCAGGTTCCTGAGACCGGATCCGTACCAGCTTGTCCACGTGTTACCGGTTGAAAAGGGACTGATAATGTACCGGTCCGGGTTGATAAACACCCCGGTGGAACCGTTGGGCGCCCAGGCGTTCACGAAAAACGCCGTGCTCGGGAAAATCTCAATGGCCCTGTTGGAGGCAACGTTTCCCAGGATCGGCGGAAACAGAACGTCCGGAGAGACGCTCGTTGCCGCATTGGGATCTGTGTTGATATCCAGGAAATCATCACAGCTTGCAACCGTAAAAATGAGTACGGCTGACAGTATTAAGGATTTGTATAGCTTCATAATCTTGTGCATTTACAGTATGGATTAAAATCTGACCTGAATGTTGGTGCCGAAGCCCCGTACGGAAGGCAGTACGTTCCACTCGATGCCCTGACCGTTGGATGCTGAGCCAAAGAGGCCGGTTTCAGGATCGATGTGGGGAACTTTGCTGTAAAGCAGCAGGAGGTTCCTTGCTTCAAAGCCGATGGATACACTGCTGAAGAAGGTGTTTTCCACCCACTGGCGGGGCAGGGTGTAATCGATCTTTATTTCACGGAGTTTGATGTAGGTTGCATCAAAGACGTTGCCTTCGTGCATGTTGGCATTGGCATACTGACCCCACCATGCCTGCATGGTCTGTACCGGCACGTCGTTGGGAATGAATTCACCGGGATTGTCCGGATCGGGAATCACACCGGCATCGATGAAGGTACCGTCACGGTTTTCAGCGGTCTCTTCAGCAACACCGTTCCTTCTGAGCAGACCCACTGTCTGCGAAAACAGGGTTCCACCCTGACGCCAGTCGATCAGGAAACTCAGGTTCACACCGCGGAAATTGAACGAATTGTTCAGGGTAAAACGGAAATCGGGATCGACATCGCCCAACCTGACCTGTCCGCCGGACCTTCTGAGTCCGGTATTCGGATCCATGATCAGCTCGTCGAAATACGGGCTGTCTTCGTCTTCCACACGAAGGAAACCGGGGCCGAAGAGACCGAGGGGTTCACCCGGAGTGGCGCGGACCTGCAGACCGTTGAATGCACTTTCGATTACGATCTCATCCACACCCGGAGCCAGTGATTCGACCATGTTGGTGTTTTTGGTGAAATTGAACGTCATGTTGTGCAAGAAGTCCCGGGTCTGGATCGGAATAAGGTTCAGCTGGACTTCCACGCCTTTGTTGGATACTTCACCGACATTGGTCCGGTTGGCACCGAATCCGGTGGTCAGCGGAGTCGGGATCGAAATGATCTGATCTTCCGTCCGTACATCGTAATAGGTAAAGTCCAGTCCGATTCGTCCATCATAGAACTGAAGCTCGGTTCCGACTTCGAACGATTTCTGGTTCTGGGGCTTCAGGTCAGTCGGCGGCAGGGTACCTGTCGCACCAAAACCTGATCTTCCACCAAACGGGAAGTCAATATCGGTTCCGTACTGACCAAAAAGATCATTAATCGGGAAGTAGCGGAAGTCAAGCTGATAAGGTGCCTCGTCACTACCCACCTGGGCATAGTTGACAAAAAGTTTACCGTAAGAGAATACCCGTCCGGCAATGTCAAGCGCCTCGGAGAACACCACGCTGGTGTTGATGGAGGGATAGAAGAACGAGCGACTGTCTTTCGGCAGTGTCGATGACCAGTCGTTACGTCCGGTCACGTTGAGGAACGCATAGTTGCGGAAGCCGAATGTCAGATCACCGAATACCCCGATAAGCCGCTGCTCCTGGAAGCGGTTGGATGGGGCATTGCTGGAAGCGTTGGCAAAGTTCAACAGCCCCGGTACCTCAAGGGTGTTGGCAGTATTACGCAGGATCTGGTTTTCCCTCATGTTGAGGTTGTAACCGGCCACGGCCTGCAGCGAGATATCGTCGGAAAGCTGGCGATTTGCCTCGGCAAGGAAGTCGATGTTGAACTGCTGCTCCTGGATCACATCCAGCGAAAAGCCGCCCTCGTCCCGGCCGATGGTCCCGACCGCATTGTTGGCGCGTCGATCCTCGGTGTAATAGTCCAGACCGGCGCGGGTGGTGAAGGCCAGCCACTCAAGCGGCTCAAAACGGACCTGCGCATTACCGAATATTCGGCGCACCTGGTTGCGGAATGCATTCTCGTTCACGATCCAGTACGGATTGTTGGTGAATTCGGAGAGTGCCTTCTGGGTTCCGTCTTCGGCCTTGTAGTCTTTGAGCATATCGATGCTCATGGTCCTTGGCAAGGTATTGATAATCTCGGTCAGTACGTTCGGGTCGTTGCCACCGGCAACGGCACGGCCTTTGGTATCAAGGTTGGTGTAGGTACCTGACAAACGCACAAAAAGGTCGTCCCTCATTTTGCGTCCCGAATTGACCGTGATGGAGGTCCGGTCGAGATTGTTGTTGGGCACGATGCCGCTTTGGTTGGTGTGTGTGATACCGACACGCAGGTCGGACACCTCGTCCGCATTAGAGAAGGATATGCTGTTGATGGACGTGATGTCATTCTCATAGAAGTTGCGCACGTTATCGGGGAAAGCTTCCAGCGTCACTTCATCACCGCGGATGTTTTCGACCGTCTGGCCGGCAATCCGGGGTCCCCAGCCGTTCAGGCTGGAACTGTTGTATTTTCCGATCGTTCCCTGCGCATATTCGTTCTGGAAATCAGGAAGTTTCAGCGGAGCGGAGGCCCGCACGCTGGAGTTGATCGTGACGGTCTGGCCACGCTCGGCCGATCCACGCTTGGTGGTGATGAGAATGACCCCGTCCTTGGCACGCTGGCCGTAAAGTGCTGCGGCAGCCGCTCCTTTCAGAACAGTCACATTCTCGATGTCGTCGGGGTTCAGGTCACCGCCGCGGTTACCGACGTCAATGGCACCGGTCAGGCGGTCCTGGCTGGTTCCGCCGACAATGTTGGAGTTGGAAATCGGCACGCCATCCACAACAAAAAGCGGCTGGTTGCTTCCCGAAAGCGATGAGATACCGCGGATCGTGATCCGCGAGGAGGCGCCGATGTTACCAGACTGGCTTTGGATATCCACACCCGGGATTTTCCCGGCAAGCGCATCAACAAAGTTGGTTTCCCGGACACGTGACACTTCCTCTCCGGAAATCCGGGAGACGGAATAGGCAAGAGACCGGGCCTGACGTTCGATCTGCTGACCTGTGACGAGCATCTCATCCAGGCCGATCAGGTCGACCATCATGGTGAAGTTTTGCACGTTGTCGCCGGGTGAAATAACAACCGTTTCCTCGATTGTCGTGTATCCGACATACGTGACACGGACATCATACTCCCCTGCGGGAATATTTTCAATAGTATATTGTCCGTCCAAATTTGTCACAGCACCTCTTTCGAGATCCGGGACAAATACATTCACACCAACCAACACTTCGCCTGTACGGGAATCCGTTACTTCCCCGCTTAGCGTACCTACCTGCGCAAAGGCAAGCGGGACAGCGATCAGGCAGAATGTCAGAGACAGTAGTACCTTTCTGAACATATATGACCTCAAATTTTTTTTTGTTGATGACGTCAGGTTTCGCGGATAAGACTCAATGGAGTGGACCCCTCAAACCACAGTTTACCGGGGAGCGCCCGCGTTGATTCAATAACCCAAAACCCGTTTCCAAGTATGATATGATAAATGCAAATCCGCACTTACTAATCGTTGCATGAGCCAGAAACCCCCGACAGAACTGCGTATAAAAGGCTTCTTATCAAACTCACAGATAACGCAAAGATTGGTCTTAAAAAAAAATAAAGCAAGTATTTTTTTGAAAAATCAACATTTCCCGTGTGATTTCGGATATCATGGAAAGGCCACTGGTCACCGATCGCACTTATGCAGATAGGCTTATTTTAAATAATATTAATCATATCGGGCGCGACAGTATTGTACCGGACAACCAACGCTGGATCTGCTCGTATTCCACACTGTGGTATTCGCTGTGCCTTTGCAGGATATAGTGCTCGAACGGACGTGTATCACTGGCGACCCGCGTTCTGCGGAAATAAAACACTCTGCGGGGATCCGAACGGTTGTAACCGTAAATCCAGACCATAGTGTCAAGCGAGCGCTCCACATACCATGGCGGTCCAAACAGGACATAGACCATGCCCATATCGGTCATCCATCCCTCCTTGAAATTGGAAAACTGCTTATTGGCCTCCTCGACCCGTTCATAATATTTACGGATAACCCTGCTTGCCTCCTCCTTGTCACCAATATTGGAGAGCCAGAACCGGTCGATGACATGTTTGAGCGAGTCACGGTCCTCAATGGCCATCAAATCACGGTATTTGCTTCTGCGCATGAGGTACACCAACGGTTTGGCCAGCTCACGGGCGCTCACGACATTCGGGAAATTTTTACTCATGGAGCTGAAGTCACGGGCTTTGTAGAGCTGGACATCCCCTTCGCCCGCACGGTCGATCACTTCCACTTCAAAGCGGTAAGCCCCCCTGGGTGGCCGAAGTGTGCTGTATTCAATAGTGATGGTTCCGGTTTCCTGTTCCAGGATTCGCTCCTGGCTTTCCAGCACCTCTGTACGGCTGTAATTGATCCCACGGTATGGCAGGGATCCGGTAGTCGGGGTGACACCGGACATCGGCCTGGGCGGTAGCGTATCCGAATCGATTTTTTTCAGGCGCATCCGGACCGCCAGCGGATCCGCCCCTTCCGGACGGGTAACCTGGTACTCAAACGTCACGGTGTCCACGCTACCGGGTATGGTGTATGTGGTTAGCGGCTCTTCAAAATCCTCATCGGTCTTTTCAGAGCCGAATACCTTGATGTGCGTCAGGTTCGGACTGTTGCTGTCCGGATTGACCACCGTCACATTCATCCGCCGCCGAATGGATTTATCCGAATTGTTGTCGGTCACCTGGACGATGACCATGTATCTGCCGGGATCCACCTGAATACGTTCGTTGTAGGACAGACTTTCACCGCTGTCGGTGATGGCCCTGTCCCGTTCGGATACTTCGACCGTCTCACTTACCTGTTCTACCCGCCGGTATTCATCTTCCGATTCGTCGATTACCAGGTAGATTTCCGTGACAATATCAGCCGAGGCATGAAATACGCCATCCTTTTCCCTGTAAATAAGACTGCCGTATATGATATCAAGATCGACGTCTATGACGGGACGGTCCGTCTCGTCCATAAAAGCGATCGCCGAGAACATGATCTCCGGGGAGCCGTTGGTCAGATGTGGATGGGAGCCGGTGCGTATGTCCGGATCAAAGGCCCGGGAACAGGCAAACAGGAACACAAACAACACACTAATTGTAAAAAGTCGGGTAGGCATCATGTGGTTGGACAGGTGCTGGCTTGCGACAGGTTATTGAAAAGGATGTACGTTCGTATTATAAAGGAAAAATAAGACAGCAGGGATAATCTGCAACCTGTAAAGGTAACGGTTTAATGCCCCTGAACATTTCCGGCTGCTGCAACCGAAAAAAACGTTCATTCAGTCAACTCCAATTCCAGCGACCGGCTGTAACTTTCGCCTTTTTCATCATCATTAACGATGATCTCGAGTGTATATTTGCCGGCTTCTGCATGAGACAGATCCACTTCGAAGAACTGGTGGTCGGTGGGGTTACCGGAGGCGGCCTCCCATGAAAGTGACACTTCCCGGGATCGCCGGCGGAAAAACCAGCGGCGTTTTTCGGGAATGAGCCGGTAGGTTATATGATAGCGGTGCACTCCCTGTTCCCCTGGTGTGAGATTATATACTTCAAAATACACCTGCAGGTCTTCCGACACCGGTATCTCATCATCAACCAGTACCCCCAGCTCGGCATTTCGGATGCGCACCGGTGAACGGTCCGGACTGCCCAGGACCAGGTCACTGGTCAACAGCCCGCCATGGTCCGTGATCGGCTCGATAGGGGTTTGCCACTCCAGGCTGAGTCCTACCAGGCTGTTTCGAATGATACCGGCAATCGGTGATCCCGGACGCAGATACAGTTCCGAGAACACCTGTACGCGCGCATCGGCCGACACGATCGGGAATTCGGCTGTGGTGTGGTACCGATCCGCCGGTTGATCCGCTTCCTTTACATCGGGCTCCAGTTCTTCCATAAACTCGAGTATCCGCCGTCCCTCGCTGTAAACGTAAAAACCCTGTCGCAGCAAATAGCCACCGACGTCCATATTGGTCTGTTCATTTATCATGCTGCTGATTTGGTGCAGCATCGGGGCGGGTTGCATCAGGAAGAAGGTGACCGGCTCCTGGTCCTCGTCGAGAAACCGGTGCTGTCTGCTGCTGAGCGGATAATTGATGAGATTGCGTTCGTATATACTCTGGCTCTGCGGAGCCCGGTCCTGCATCAGCTGCATGTCACGGGCGGCACGCCGGGGGGACAACAGCTCCCCGAGCATCCTGGCATTGGCATTGTTGAGGAAAAGGGCCTGGTTCCATCGGCGCTCGTATTCCATGAGACGTGTGCCGAAATAATGATCCAGCGTCGAGAGCTCATTGTAGAGCATCATCTGCAGGAAATATCCGGCCCGGAAAGCCGATGGGGTGCCCCGCCGGCCGATCACCACACTGCGATAGCCGCTTCCAGAAATGAAATCCTCCAGACTTTCCAGCAAACGGTAGCGGCCGTCACGGCCGGGCTGTCCAAAGAGGTAAATAACCGGACCATCTGCCGACAGCCGGTCATAACGCCAGAAATCGTAGCGGCCGGGCGAATAGTTCTGCATGATGTTCATCTGCAGCGTGTAGATTTGTCCGACATTGATCATGCCCACTTCCACCAGATCATACAGGCGGTTCCTGAGTTCTGCCGTGTTGTACGTGAGTGTTCCGGATTTCGAGCGGTCCGGGTGCCCCAGCCGTACATAGATCAGGGCGCGTTCATCTGCTCCGTAGACGGTGCTCGTGTCGTTGGTAAAGTGTTCCCGGGAGTAGTGGATACGCTGCCAGTGCTCGATCAGCCGTTCATTTCGCTCCGTTGAAGGCACTACATTGTTCCGGAACCAGAATTCCTGTATCTCCAGCAGAAGCTGCGGATCCCGGTCGCTGAACAGCTGTTGCCAATTCCTGAACGTCCGGCGCCCGACCAGAGGCTCCATCATCCGCATCTCCAGCCTGATATCGTTTGCGAACCGATCTTCAAAGGCCGCCCGGAGTCCCCATTCATACATGGCCGTAGCCAGTTCATATCGCCCGGGATCGCCGGCTGCAACAGCGAATTCCACAAACCGGAAACCGATCCTCGGATCATGACGCCCATCCTCCCGCATTTTACGGTACACCGACTCCCAGTAGGTCAGCACCTCCGCAAGGCCCAGAGAGTCACGGAGGGCCAGACCAGCCTCATAGGGATCATCGAAGTTAGCCGCGAAATCGTGTACGATGCCGTTTCGGGAGGAAGAATCGGGCGCAGCTGCCATGGCGGAAGAAACCGGTCTGCATCCCGGCGAAAACAGAATACCCAGCACAAGAAGGAGAACTGGAAGTGAGGCCGTCCCGGAGGATAAGAGGCATGGAAGCCCGAAAAATTGAGGCGAACTCTCATGGCATGGAAGCCCGAACCGGCTAAACAACACAAACCCCGGTTGCGTGTATTCTGGCAGCTGATAAGGCCGTGTTGAAATGATCATCGTTGAAATGGAGAGAATCGGAAGGATTGGGAGAAGGCTGACGCACATCCTCCACGTCTGTATTGTAACCATTTGACCTGAATCTTTCCATTATCAACTCAGGACAGGTGCCATCAGATCCGGGGCTGTATCAACGGTCTGTCGGACCCGCGGTAAAATTCGGTCCGCGGCAACGGCTTCTACGCGAACAATTACTGGTGTGTTGTCGAGTTGGCTGCAGTCATCTGCTGCATGGAGTACAGGCTGCGGCTGAACTAAAGCGGTCAGGATGTACTTTCGGCATGCCCTTCCGACACCATCTCTCTTGCCGTTGTTTCGGGTCGATTATCCGCTCCGGCTGTCGGAGAGCTGAAGTAGGAATAGATGGCAGGAATCACAAAGAGCGTGAGCACGCTGGCAAAGATCAGTCCGCCGATGATGGCCAGGCCCATGGAAACCCGGCTTTCGGCGCCGGCGCCCAGGGCAAGGGCAATCGGGGTCACACCCAGCACGGTTGACATTGAGGTCATCAGAATGGGCCGGAAGCGGACTGCGGCGGCATCGGTAATCGCTTCCGTCAATTCCATGCCCTGGGCCTTGCGCTGGTTCGCGAACTCAACGATCAGGATGGCGTTCTTGGATACCAGCCCCATGAGCATGATAATCCCGATCTGGCTGAAGATATTGAAGGTCTGCTGAAAGTACCAAAGCGTAAAAAACGCACCAAAGACGGCCAGTGGTACAGTGAAGAGGATGATGAACGGATCCCGGAAGCTTTCGAACTGGGCGCTCAGGACCAGGTAGATCAGGATAATAGCCAGGACAAATGCGAAGAACAGGCTGTCGGCGCTTTCGACGAAATCACGCGAGGGGCCTGCCAGATCGGTGCTGAAGGATTCATCCAGCACCGAGGATGCCGCATCTTCCATGGCCGAGATGCCGTCGCCCAGGGAATAGCCGGGAGCAAGTCCGGCCGATACCGTTGCCGACACATACCGATTGAACCGGAACCGCTGTGGCGGACTGCTCATTTCTTCCAGGGTGACCAGATTGTCCAGCTGGATCTGCCGGCCGTTATTGCCGGTTACATACAGGTTGCGAATGTGGATCGGAGTGGCCCTGCTCCGGCGTTCCAGTTGTCCGATGACCTCATACTGTTTGCCATCCATGATAAAAAAGCCCAGCCGCTGATCTGTGAGTGCAAGCTGCACCGTTCGGGAGATATCACGGACCGACACCCCCACCTCGCGGGTCCTGTCGCGATCGATCGACATCTCGATTTCCGGCTTGTTGAATTTCAGGTTCACATCCACAAAAGCAAACTCCGGGCGTTCCGACGCCGCATCCATAAACCGGGGAAGCATTTCCTCCAGCCGCTCGAAGTTGGGGGCCTGCAGCACAAACTGGACCGGAAGCCCTCCTCGACGCTGACCAATGGTCTGTGTCTGTATTACGAAATTCCGTGTGGCTGTAAAATCCTGGAGATACTGCGTGAGACTGCCGGCAATCTCCATCTGCGTACGTTCGCGCACCGAGGGATTGGTAAGTATAAGATTCATGAAAGCCGAATTGACCGAGCTGGCTGCCCCGAAGCCGGGTGAGGTCACATTGATGACCGCCTCATGCTCCGGCACCTGCTCCTGTATACCCGCAACCATACGGTCCACATGGTAATCCATGTATTCGAAGGTAACCCCTTCCGGTCCGCTTACGGATACCCGGACGCGGCTGCGATCCTCCAGCGGTGCCAGTTCTGCAGGCAGCTGGCTCCAGAAGATAAACATCCCGCCTCCGACCAGTACTATGATTACAAATGCCATCCAGCGCACGCGCATGAAGGTATTGAGCGAATCCCGATAGAGCCGGTTAAGCCAGCTGAAGAAAGGTTCGGTCCACATGTAGAGCCGGTTTTTCTTTTTCCGCTGCTTGAGGATGCGGGAGCAGAGCATGGGCGAAAGAGTGAGTGCCACAAACGAGGAGATAATCACCACCCCGGCCATCACGATCCCGAATTCGCGGAACAGGCGGCCGGTGAGCCCTTCCAGGAAAATCACCGGCAGGAAGACCGCTACCAGCGCTGTCGTAGTGGAAATGACCGCAAAGAAAATCTCGCCCACCCCTTTCAGTGCCGCCTGGGTGGGGTCCATGCCCTGCTCTATCTTGGCATAGATATTTTCCATGACCACAATGGAATCATCCACCACCAGACCTATGGCCAGAACCAATCCGAGCAGTGTAAGTACATTAATCGAGAATCCGGCCACGAACATGATGAAAAACGAGCCTATGATGGCGATCGGAATCACGATGACCGGGATGATCGTGGTGCGCCAGTCGCGCAGGAACAGGAAAATGATCAACACGACCAGCAGGAACGCGATGATGATGGTCTGTTGCACCTCGCCAATGGAATCGCGAATGAATTCCGTGGTGTCAAACCCAATGCCGGTGGAGATGTCGGCCGGCAGATCGCGTTCGATCTCGGCCACGCGCCGGTAGAATTCATCGGTGATGGCTATGTTGTTGGCACCGGGCTGCGGGACCAGCACCACACCCACCATGGCCACGCCGTCACGCTTGAGGATGGTCCGCATGTTTTCGGCCTCCAGTTCAGCCCGGCCGATATCCTCCAGCCTGACCATTGATCCGTTCTCCTCCTTAATGATCATGCGGTTGAACTCTTCCTTGGTCTCCAGGCGTGCGAGTGTGCGCACCGTAAGCTCCGTAAAAATACCTTCCAGGCGGCCAGATGGCAGCTCTACATTCTGCCGGTCCAGTGCATTCTGCACATCCATGGAAGTAACCCCATAAGACGCCATCCGGTCAGGGTCCAGCCACAGGCGCATCGAATACCTTTTTTCGCCCCAGATCTGTACCTCGCTCACGTCCGGAATGGTCTGCAGGCGCTCCTTGAACACGGTATTGGCAACATCACTGAGTTCCAGCAGGTCACGTGTGTCGCTTTGCACATTCAGGAACACAATGGGGCTGGAATCGGCATCGGCCTTTGAAACAACGGGGTTGTCCACATCGGGCGGAAGACGGCGTACAGCCCTCGAAACCCTATCCCGCACATCATTAGCCGCAGCTTCCAGATCCACACTCAGATCGAACTCCACAGTCACGGTACTGCGCCCCTCGCGGCTGACCGACGTCAGGGTGCGGATGCCCGCAATCCCGTTGAGCTGCTCTTCCAGCGGTTCGGTGATCTGCGATTCGATAACTTCGGCGTTTGCACCGGCATAATTCGTCTGGACGGTAATAACAGGCGGATCCACTGATGGATATTCGCGCACTCCGAGATTATTGTAACCAAGGATGCCGAAAAGCACGATTACCATAGACATTACTGTCGCCAGGACGGGTCGGCGGACACTGACAGCGGACAGGCTCATAATGCGGTCACCTCATCCACGAGTTCCTTTTTTACGTTGGCCAGTTCCACTGCCATGCCGTCCCGTATCTGCAGCAGGCCAGTGGTAATTACAGTATCTTCCGGCGACAGGCCATCCCGGATCTGCACACGGCGGTCGGTTCGGGTGCCGATCTGCACCTGTTGTACCTGAGCGCGCCCATCCCGGTAGACGAACACGCTGTAGCCGGACATTTCGGGCACCAGAGCCTCGGAGGGTATGAGCAGGGCATCATCGATTTCCGTCAGGTCCACTTCGATGCGTGCAAAAGCACCCGGAAGGATGCGGGCATCCGGGTTCGGAGCAATGGCCCGCATGCGCAGGGTTCGTGTCTCGCGGTCTACCCGCGGCTCAAGTGCGTAGATGCGCGCGTTCAGCACCTTTTCACTTCCTTCCACCTGAAAACGGATGGACTGGTCGCGACTTACGGCTGCCCGGAACCGCTCGGGAATGGTGAACTCGATCTTTACCTGGTCGATTTTCTGGAGGGTGGATATGACCATGTCCGGTGAGACGAAACTGCCCGGGCTGACTTCCTGCAGTCCGATGATCCCGTCAAAGGGTGCGCGGATCTCCATCTTGTCAATCTGCGCCTGAACCCGGTCGCTCTGTGCCCTGAGGGTATTGAGTTCATTAAGGGCCATGTCGTAATCTTCCTGGGCAATGACATTCCGTGACAGCAACTCCACCTGCCGTTGCTCGCGGATGCGGGCCAGGTTGATTTGATAGGATATACGGCGAAGCTCCTGCTGCAGTTCAGCGTCATTGAGCTTGACCAGCAGGTCTCCGGTGCGCACTTCACTGTCCTCTTCAAAATACATGCCCGTGATGCGACCGGATGTTTCCGGCCGGATGTAGATCTCCTCATCGGCCAGGATGTTGCCGGTGGCGTGGATGGTTTCTCTGAACGGTTCTGGGGTGATCAGATAGCCTTCCACTGAAACCGCAGATGGTCCGGCGGTCTGCTGCTCTTCACCACCGCCGGCCTCGTTGCCGGATTGGACACGGTTCCAGATCAGCCAGGCGAAAACGATCAGCAGTGCAGCGGCGATCAGGCTGCGTTTTAAAACAGGGTTCATTCGATTACTCCGATAAGCAGGATGTTGTGTGCTCCTGGCGCCATTGCACAGTAACGCAGCTCTGGCACAGTGTTGCAGGGTTGTTGGCACATCGTTGTTAGCACATCGTTGTTAGCACATCGTTGTTAGCACATCGTTGTTGGCACATCGTTGTTAGCACATCGTTGTTGGCACATCGATGTTCGGTATAACACGAATCGTGTCCGGCAGGTTTCTTTTTAAATGTAAAAAGTTGCCAACAGGCCACTTGCTGCGAGATGCCCGTGCCTGCTCACAACGATGAATAATACAGCGCGCGCAAAGATGGCGGCAGTCAGGTGCTCACTCCAGAATGAAGCGCGGGATTTCGCGGGGCAGCCTGACGAGCGTCTCGTAGTTTACGTCGTTGGTCATATCACTGAATGAGGAGACCGTCATCCGGTTTTTGCGCTGACTGCCGATAAGAACCACTTCATCACCACGTTCCACCCCCGGGCAATGCGAAACGTCCACGATCATCATGTTCATGTTGACCATGCCGATCACCGGCACGCGCCGGCCATGGACAAGTACTTTTCCCAGATTGCTCAGGCTTCGGCTGAAGCCGTGACTGTAGCCAACCGGCACAGAAGCGATCACCGTGTCGTCGGTGGTCTGGTAGACGGTGCCGTATCCTATGAATTCCCCCGCCTTGACATGCTTGATGCTCATGATGCCGGACTTCCAGCTGATGAGCTGGCGGAGCGGGCTGTCGGTCATGCGTGTGCCTCCATTCTGCGTGAGGTACTGCATGAATGTCTCCTTGCTGGGCCAGAACCCGTATTGCATGATACCGATGCGCACCATGTCCATTTTGGTGTGGGGATAGGATACGAGCGGTGCCGAGCACGCCGTATGGCGCATGTCGGAGCGGACCTCTTTCTTGCGCAGGTACCATTGGTACCGGTTAAAGTTGGCAATCTGGTTCTGTATACGCAGGTAATTGGCCACACTTTCGGCCCCGGCGTAGTGAGTACACAAGCCCATGACGTGCAGATTCTTCCTGTTGTCAACAAGGACTTTGGCCAGCCGATCGCGGTCTTCCCAGGCAAATCCGAGGCGGTTCATCCCGGTTTCCAGCTCCACGTGGATTCTCGCCTTGCCGCCCTGTTTCCGGGCCGCGTAGATGGCGGCGTTCAGCCGGTCGAACTCGAAGACATAGAACGAGATATCATTTTCAATAGCCCAGCTGAGCTGATCATCGTCGATCATGCCCATAATCATGATGTGGGATTCCCGCTTTCTGGTCGTATGCGCCCTGAGGGCTTCGTCCGCGCTGTGAACGGCAAAATAATCCACCCCGCAATCCTCGGCCAGCGGCAGGAAATGCTCGATCCCATGCCCGTACGCATTGCCCTTGATGACGGAACAAAAACGTACATCGGGACCGGTCAGTCGCTTGAGAAAGCGCAGGTTGGACTTTAACGCAGGTTTGTTGATCTCGATATAGGAAGTGTGGAACATGGAGGGAACCAGCGGGGTCAGCAAGAAATTGTTTCCACCGGCACAAGGCCCGGCAACGCAGCGTATTTGCACAACCGTGAAAGACCCGGTATCATACATCATTGCACATAACGGTGAAAAGCCTGGTGATGTACATGCCTTTCGGTCCGTTGTGTAACCTAAAATAGTCCGGTTTCCTCAATAATGCCAATCAGCAGGCTGACTCCTGTTTCCAGCAGTTCATCGGGGAAATCGTAGCGGGTATCGTGAAGGTGGGCATGCTGCTCTCCGGCGCCGAGTCCCATCAGGGCGCCCGGGAACCGTTCGGTGAAGCGACCGAAATCCTCGGACCAGGAGAAAGGATCGGACATACGGCGGACCGGCGGATTGCCCGGCAGCTTGTGGGCTGCCTTTTCAATCAGGGCCACTGCAGCGGGATCATTTACAGTGGGATAGAACTCCTCCGTCCATTCGTGTTGCATCTCCAGATCGTGGGTTCCCGCCGTCATTTCGGCCATATTGACAGCTTCCCGGCAAAGTTTTTCCAGGTCATCCGGATCCCATGCACGCAACGTAACCATGAATACCGCCCGGCCGGGCGTCGTGCCAAACGCCGGATCGCCGATACGAACATGAATGACGGTCGCCAGTCCGTACCTGCCATCGGCGAGCACCTTATGGGGCAGATTGCCGAATCCGTCGATCAGTGAGGCGACGGCCGGGGCCGGACTCCTGCCTTGTTCCGGATGCGCCGCATGGGCAGTGTTACCGGTAAGCCGTAAGATGAGCCCGGCCGAGCCGGCAGCGAACACACCGTCGCGAAGCAACACCGAGTGCAGGGGAAATCCCGGCAGGTTGTGTACAGCAAATATAAAATCGGGCGTATAGCCCGTCATCTGGGGATCCTCGAGCATCCAGGATGCACCTTCGCCGGTTTCCTCGGCAGGCTGGAACAGCAAGTGGACCTTTCCCCGGGCAAGCGGACGATCGGCAAGCTTGTGGGCCAAACCCAGCAACAGGGCCATGTGTCCGTCATGACCGCATTTATGCGAAACCCCGTTGTGACTGGAAGCATATGGCAGATCAAGGGTCTCTTTGATAGGCAAGGCATCCAGTTCGGCACGGAACAGCAGCGCAGATCCTGGCCGGCCGCTGTCCAGGGTGGCAATCAGGCCGTGTCCTCCCACACCTTCCCGGATATCCCGCACGCCGATATCCCTCAGTTTGTCGGCGATAAACGCGGCCGTAAGATATTCATTATGGGCTGTTTCGGCCCTGCGGTGCAATTCGCGGCGGATGAGGCTGAGTTCCATGATGAGCACAGTTTAGCGTGAAAGTGCTTATTACTGTATCTCAACATACCCATTTTTATCTGGAGATGCCCGTATCAGTAGAGATTTCCAAGAATGAGCCGGGGATCGGGATAACGGTGCAGGGCCTCCTCAAGGTCCTCTTCGGCAACGACACCCGGCAGGTCGGGCTCGGCCGGACGCTCCCGCGACAGCTGAAAGTGAAGGTGCGGGACCCATCCTCCATTTTCCTCTTCCTTACCCACTTCGGCAAAAACCTGGCCTTTTTTGAGGGGCATTCCTTCGGTGACCACGCCAAGCGATGCCCGGCTCAGATGCCCGTGCAGGGCATATAATATTGCGCTACTGCCCCTTTCGTTATCTTTGCTCTTTTCGATCCCGGCTTCTTCCCCGGCTTCGCCCTTTCCAGTTTCAACCTTTCCAGTTTCAACCATTCCAGCTTTGCCCATTCCAGCTCTCGCTCCGGTATCACCCATTCTTGTTCTTTCGCCTGCTTCACCGGTCTCACCGGCCCTTAACAGGATGGAATCGATCTCATGTACAGTGATTATGGTCGGGCCGTAATCTCCCGGATGGTCGTTATCCCTTAAAAAAAGGACGCGGCCATCAGCGAAAGCATGGACCGGCGTGCCGGCAGGCGCCCAGATATCCAGCCCCATATGGATGTTCCGCACCCCGGCGAACAGATCGGTGGTGTACATATTGCGCCGCTTCTCGTTATAGCGTCCGATGGAGGGCGGATCCAGGGAAATGACCTTCGGATCATAGCCTCGCGACAGGTCCAGCACTTTCCATGTATCACCGAGCCTGATCACGCTATGCAAACCGCGGGGCGGCGAAGCTTCCCGGTCACCGGCATTGATCCAAACCTCCGGTTCCCTTTTCCTGTCAGAAGAATTCATTCGACATATTTATCGATGTAATTGGAATTCATGAGTCCGAGCGCCCCGACATATTTGAGCTGGAAGGAAACCATGTCACCCACTTTCAGGTCTCTTTCGTTCTGTCCGACGTTTACGACCAGCATATCGGAGCTGGCGTCGACGATTTCAATGTCTTTGCTCTTGGGAATCAGGAAATCTGGCTGGATGTCAAGGTATCCAATATCCAGAATGGCCCGGAAGGCGGTCTTGCCGTAGAGATCCTCATCGATTTCCATGGTTTCCCCCTGGGGATTGGCGGCCAGTTCACCGCTGGGGACCAGTGGTTTCTCCTGGATCTCGATGACCTGGGTGAACAGTTCCAGTACCGAGGGCTCCATGCCTTCGATGGTCTCACCACTGAACAGATCGACCCCGAAATAGAGCGCCTCACCAATTCTGAAGTGGTTGACGCTGTCGGGCAGGTCACCGCGCAGGATCAGGGGAAGCACAACCGTGGTGCCACCGGAAACCCAGCGGATTTTGCGGTTGAACTTGAGCTCGATAATCTGCTTGTAAAGGGCCAGCTGGATAAGCTTGTCGGAACTGGGCATCACTCCGTGCAGGCAATTGAGATTGGTGCCGAGCCCGATCACCTCGATATTGGGCAGCTTGAATATTTCGCCGTAAAAATCGATCAATGCTTCGCGCATGACGCCTTCGCGCAGGTCACCCATCTCGATCATTATGATGACCATGTGTTTGCGATCCTGCCTGACCGCCTCTTTGGAAAGCAGCCGTATGGTCTCCAGCTCGGTATTGAAGCTGACGTCCGCATACTGCACGATTTCCTTGATGTATTTTTTGGGCGGAGGCTTGATGTAGACAGTCTGGACCTCGGAGTCGATGTTTTTGATCACCTGCAGGTTGCTGACGCGCGAATCGTGGATCTCACGCGCACCCAGTTCGATCACCTCGCGGATGAACGCTTCATTCCCACAGAAAAGTTTGGTAACGACACCCCACTCGATGTCGTGCTCCTTGAACAGATCCTGAAGATATTCGTAGTTGTGCCTTAGTTTGTCCCGGTAAAGTTTGAGATAAGCCATGGCTATTTTTTGTACCTCATTTCCAGATATTTGCTGGTGAATCCGATCCGTTCATACAGACGGCGTGCCGGATTGTCGGGTTCCACGTGAAGGGCCAGATCCCCACGGGCTGTTTCGATCGCTTTTTCCATAAGCGCAAGGCCGATGCCACGTCCGCGCGTCTTGCTGTCCACGGCGATATATACCAGCAGGTTGTCGGGTACATAGCCGCTCATTCCGGTTTCCAGGACCACAACGGCGCCAAGTATATCTCCGGAATCTTCTTCAGTGGTGAACAGAATGAACCCGCGCCGGCATTCGATCTTGCCCAGGGCATAATCAAGACATTGCATGATCTGGTCCTTGGGGTCGCGGAATCGGTCGAGATGCGAATGCAGGAACCCGGCGATCTGTTCGGCTGTCACCGAAGCCTCTTTGTAATTTTCCGGGGTGATGATTTCAATGGTAAGGGGTTTATCCATAATGATTCCAGTATGTATGTAAAAAGCTAAATTACGTAAAAAACGTTTGGATTGCAGTGACAGCTATTCTGATTGACAGACCCGGCAGGTCATGCCTTTTTCCGGTCGGGGAACAGCATGGAAAAGCTGAGGAATATCAGCAGTGATGCAGCCAGTCCGTATATGATGGGATCCAGGCCGAAGGGCATGGTGATCTGATACGGCACCTCGAAGGGCAGATCCCGGTCGGTCAGCAGTGTGAGTCCGAGCGTCAACACGCCTCCGGCGATCATCGACCACCAGGCAGCGGTGTTGCTGCTCCGCTTCCAGTAGAGCCCGCCGATGATCGGCACCAGCAGGGCCGAGACCATGAAAGCATACGAGTAGAGCATGATTTGCAGTACCGTATCGAAGACCGCCGCCAGCAGGAACGCCAGGATGCCCAGCGCCAGGGTAACGATCTGCGACAGGCGGATCATGGAAATCCGGCTCGTATCCACCCTGAATACTTTTTCGATGATATCCGTTGTCACGTTTCCCGATGCCGCCATCAGGCAGCTGTCGGCCGTGGACATGATGGCCGAGAAGTAGGCAGACATCATCAGTCCCATGAGTCCAACCGGCAACACCGTGCGCAACAGCATCGGCAGCCCTTCTTCGTGGTGCATCTGGGAAGCCGCTTCGTAGCCCATATAGGCAAACATGCCCTGGTCGGCAGCCACTTTGGCGAACAGGCCGAGCATCACGCCCATGAAAGCCATCACGGGCCACTCCAGGATTCCGGCCAGGTACCACGCCTTCTGGGCGTCCTTTTCGGACCGGGTGGCATAGATACGCTGGTAGAGGGTCATGCCGACGAACCATATCGGCAGGATGGTAACGCCCCAGTTGACCAGCTGTTGCCACGTAATGTTCCGCAGTGACAGCATTTCCGGAGGCACGGTCTCGCGAATCGCTTCGTATCCTCCCACGGCGACATAACCGACGGGGATACCGACGAAAATGAGTCCTCCAAGCAGAAGGAACCACTGAACCGTATCGGTATATATGACCGCCTTGATGCCACCCAGTACGGTATATACGATGATGATGAAGGCCATCATATAGAGTGCGGCATCCAGGCTCATGCCATCGAAGGAGGCTGAGGCCAGCCTGGCTCCAGCCAGCATCTGCGAGCTGCTGAAACCCACGTAGCCGATCGCGGAAATGACACCCGCCAGAAAAGCCACACGCGCGTTGAAAAAGTGGCTGAATACCTCCGGCATGGTGAAAAATCCCTGTTCAGTCGACAGGTTCTTGACTTTTGGGATCAGGAAGACGGCAGCCATCCAAGCCCCTATCAGCCCGGTAAAAAGCATCCAGGAACCGGAAATCCCCATGAGGAATCCAAGTCCGCCCAGCCCGATCGAGAAGCCTCCCCCGACGTCGGTGGCGACCACGGACAGGCCGACATGTTTGTAATCCATTTTCCGGCCGCCAATGTAGTATTCCTCCGCACCCTTGTTCCGGAAGTAGAAATAAACACCGATGCCAAGAATTATGAAGAAGTAAAGAACAAAAACCGTTAAATCAACAGGATTCATGGGGATGCAGGATTTTCAGGACAACGCCAAAGATTGCCATTAATTGAGGCAATAGCAAACCTGCATCCCATCCGAATTATCACTAACTTATTTAATTATTCTCTTTTTGATAGCATCAAAAAATGAAATTGACCCATGAAAATCGAACTCAAACGAATTGACGACGCCTTCCACCTGGAAGCCTCCAATGAACTCGGGAAATCGATACAGATGGACGGAGCACCCAAAATCGGAGGATCTGACAAAGCCCCGCGTCCCATGGAAGTACTGCTGATGAGCATGGCCGGATGCAGCTCCATGGATGTGCTTGATATTCTGAAAAAACAGCGCCAGCACGTGGAGGATTTCCGGATCAAAAT
>JAWOCT010000014.1:0-9490 GCA_046483675.1 Cyclonatronaceae bacterium | reverse complement strand
AAAAAAATGGGAGGGGTTGTAGACGGTGGTGCGGTCGAGCAGGATCAGCGTCTGGTCGGGTCCGCCACCGCGGATATAGAGGCCGCTGGAGAAATCGGAGGCGGCCTTGACACCGGGCAGCAGCTGCACCGCCCGGAAGACATCGGCTTGCAGCACCGACGGAACGCTTTTGATCAGTTCGGTGGATACCGAGGCGCTGCCGATATTCTGGCGTTCCTCGAGTTCCCTGCGCGAGGTGATCACCAACTCCTCCATCGTGAAACCGGCGGGGTCGAGTTCGATGTCCAGACGCAGGTTTTCCCCTTCACGCAGTACCAACTCCCTTCGCTCATCCTTATAGCCCAGGTAGGAAAAGCGGAGAGTGTAGGAACCGGGCGGGATGCTGTTGATCACGTAGTATCCGGAGTGGTTGGTGGTGGCACCGCGTCCGGTCCCTTCCAGCAGGATATTGGCACCCAGCAGGGTTTCACCGGTTTCGGCGTCGCGCAGGAAACCGTTTATCGAAGCGCGTGACGACGGCACCTCCCCGGAGAGGGGAGCACCGTTCCGTTCGGCAACCGTGGCGTCACCGGCGTGGGGCAAGAGGTCAGTGTCCGGCCCGGAACTATCAAATGACAGTGAACCCGCACCAGGCAGAAGCAGGGCGGTGAACAGGAGTAAAAAATTGGCGGTTAAACGATTCATGAAAGGGAATGCATGTCATGGAAGGGGATGCATGGCACAATCAGGTGCGCAGCATTCGGCCGGGTTGCGAGGTTGTCCGGGTGAACGTTCAGTTGAACATCCGGATGAACGTCCGGGTCTACGGATGCCGGCCTGTTCTGGTTGCGTCAAAAAGGAACATTCAAGGTAACGTTTTAGTTTGTCATTTAGGGCGCGGGAGTGCTTTCGTTGCAGTAGCACGTCCCGAATCGTCCGGTACGCTGTTCTGATTTTTTTTGTACCTTTGCCTGAGAGCACGAATGTTCCGGAATTCGGCGATCATACCGGCAAGCCGGTCACGCAGATCCATGCCGTACAGTATTCCTGTTTTAATCGTTTGTCACCGCATTACGCAGTTTGGCAAAGCAATGCAAGACGCGATTGAGCAATTTCACGATGAGCTATCCTAACGCAGTTTAAACGCCATGATCAAAAGTATTCTCCCATTCGTCTGGCTGCCGGCATTGTTGCTGCCGCTGCTGGCTTCCGCCTGGCTGCAACCGGTCCAGGCAGAAGAAAGGATCCATGTCATCCGGGTCGAAGGACTCATTGACAACGGTCTGAACATGTACATTGACCGCGGAGTATCGTCCGCCGAGGGTGATGACCAGGCGGTCGGCGTCATCCTCCACATGGATACGTTCGGGGGTCTCGTGGATGCGGCCGACAAGATCCGCAAACGGTTGCTGGCCGCCGATCTGCCGGTCGTGACATTCATCGATCCCAATGCCGCGTCGGCCGGTGCGCTGATCTCCTTTGCCACCGACCAGATTTTCATGGCGCCTGGCGGGTCCATCGGGGCAGCGACGGTAGTGGACGGCGGCGGCGAAAAGGCCGACGAGAAAATCCAGAGCTACATGCGTGGGCTTATGCGGTCCACGGCCGAGGCCAAGGGATATGACCCGCGTATTGCCGAGGCCATGGTCGATGAACGCATCGAGATCGAAGGGATCATCGACGAGGGCGTGCTGCTGACACTGAGTGCCTCGGAGGCCCTGGAGTTCGGGGTTTCAAGCGCTACAGTGGAGTCCCTGCGTGAACTTGCGGCGGAAATGGGCTGGGAGGATGCGGACCTGTTTAACGTCGAAGAACGTTGGGAAGAGTCGGTAATACGGTTTTTCGCCTCGCCGGTACTGCAGAGTTTGCTCATGCTCATGATGCTGGGCGGACTTTATTTCGAATTGCAGTCACCCGGAGTCGGATTCGCCGGGGGCATTGCCATGGTGGGGGCGCTGCTCTTTTTCCTGCCGCTCTACATCATGGGACTGGCCCAGTTTTGGGAGGTCCTGGTCGTGATCGTGGGGGTCGGGTTGATTCTGGTGGAAATATTCGTGCTGCCTGGCTTCGGTATTGCGGGCGTGGCTGGGGTGGTGCTGCTTTTGTTCGGTCTGTTCGCTTCGCTCGTCGGGAATGTCGGTTTCAGCTTTCCGAGTCTTGATGATATGCGCGCCGAACTCTGGACGGTTACCATCACGCTTCTCCTGGGCATTGCCTTCATTGTTTCCACCATAAGGTATGTAATGAAGACCCCGTTGTTCGGCCGTCTGGTGCTGACCAAATCGACCGACCGGGCATCCGGCTACACCTCATATGATGACCGCAGCGACCTGCTCGGACAGGAAGGGGTGGCGCTGACCTCGCTCCGGCTCTCGGGCACCGTGCGACTGGGCGACCATCGTGTGGATGTGATCTCCGATGGCGACTACATCAACAAGGGCGATCGGGTGAAAGTGGTGGCGGTCCAGGCGGGTCAGGTCTATGTATCCCGCATTGACGAATATTGATCTGGCTGATACTCTTTTGTGCCGGCATGGATGTGATCCGGATGGAAAGCGGATGAGAACTGCAGATGCCTTGTGTGATCCGCCCCGAACCTGTGAGCACCCAGGATCTATCAGTATAAATACGTAATGAGTCTCCATTCGGGATCAGTTGTGATCGGGATCAAATCCGGTTGGAAACAAAGGCCGGGCTGGTTATATTTCGATGATTTTTAAATTTTATTAAACGGATATGATATGAATATGCTAATGCTGCTGCAGGGAGCCGTCGCCGGCTCGGAAACGATTTTTCTGCTGGGAGTGATCGCAGCGATCTTGCTCCTGCTTTTTGTTTTCTTCTATTTTGTGCCGATCGGACTCTGGATTACGGCGCAGTTCTCCGGTGTGCGCATCGGTATTTTCAGCGATTTGGTGGCTATGCGCCTTCGCAAGGTGCCTCCAGGACCGATTGTGAAAGCGGCTATTACGGCGACCAAGGCCGGACTGGAGCACGTCGAAATCGGCAAGCTCGAGGCCCACTACCTGGCCGGAGGTAATGTCCAGCGTGTGGTCAATGCCCTCATTTCTGCTGACAAAGCCAACATCGCACTGGGTTTTGAACGTGCTGCGGCCATTGATCTTGCCGGCCGTGATGTATTTGAAGCGGTCCAGATCTCTGTAAACCCGAAAGTGATCAACACGCCGGTTATTACTGCACTGGCCAAGGACGGTATCCAGGTGAAAGCGACAGCGCGCGTCACGGTCCGTGCGAACCTGGACCGGCTCGTGGGTGGTGCCACCGAGGAGACGGTACTTGCACGGGTCGGTGAGGGAATCGTATCCACAGTAGGGTCCTCGACCGATCACAAAGCAGTGCTGGAAAATCCGGATCAGATTACCAAGACGGTACTGGACAAGGGTCTGGACAGCGGAACGGCCTTTGATATTCTCTCCATTGATATTGCCGATGTGGATGTCGGTGAGAACATCGGTGCCAAGCTGCAGACCGATCAGGCAACGGCTGACCTCAAGGTGGCTCGCGCACGCGCCGAAGAGCGCCGTGCCATGGCTGTTGCGGTCGAGCAGGAGAACCGTGCCAAGATCGAAGAGATGCGCGCCCGCGTCGTAGAGGCCGAGGCCGAAGTCCCGAAAGCCATTTCCGAGGCCTTCCGCGAAGGAAAACTGGGTGTCATGGACTACTACAATATGAAGAACGTACTGGCCGATACCGATATGCGCGAGTCCATCGCCAAGGGTACCGAGGGAAGCGACCCGAACGATCCGCATGGCGACAAAGGTTCATCGGGATCCGGTCGTAAATCCTGATACATCCGTACATCCTGACAAATCGCATATTCTGATTAATTTGTGGCCTTGTCCACACAAGAAAGCATAATTTCGTTCGTTATAATTTCGTTATAATAATGTGTTTTGGGTTGATCACCAGTGAAAGTAATAGCGGTGAATGGCCCGCAAAAGTGTGATTGAAAACGTTCCGTTTAAAACCGGAAATCCCTTTCAGGGGGTGACTTGGCTTCGACGGGGTGAGCGAGATCACAAGTGGCATGCCGAGTTTCCATCACGGATCACTCGTAAAAAAATCGGTGGTACTTTAAATGTAAATGCTGACAACTATCAGTATCGGATGGCCGCCTAACAGCGCCGTCCCGTCCTCCTGATCGTCCGCTTGCCGACGGTCTTTGAGGGCGCCATATAATGGCAGGCTAGTGCATCGTCTCGGTCGGTGGCGATGTGCGAAATCTTATCCGGCCTGGCCTGAAGATTGCCTTGTTGCCCGGCGACCCTTCTGGTGAGAATATATAGGGCAACTAAGCATGTAGAAGCTTGCTGGTTCGTCACTTCGGACCCGGGTTCAACTCCCGGCACCTCCACTAATAAGAAGGCCTGTAAACAAATCGTTTGCAGGCCTTTTTTGCTTGTTGCTTCTTGTGATTATCTTTCAGTTTGCTCCATACAGTTTGCTCCATAGTTGCTGACGGCTCTTCTGCTGGTTGCCGTTGTTCTGGATGTTGTTTTTCCGGCTTCTTTGCTGAGTTTCCATCTTCTCAGCTATCGTCTGTTGCGCTGTCGCCTGCTCAGCTATTATCTGCTCAACTGTCACCTGCTCTGCTTTCCGCTTTTTCCGTTTCCGCTTGCAGCTGTCCGCCCCTCACCGTAGCGCCGATCACGAGCGCCGACGCGATCACCACCACATTTTTTACAATGTACTGGCCCTCAATGGTCAGAACCAGCGGAATGGATTCAAATACCGCCTCCGGCATGATCACAACGGGCGAAAACGTGCCCAGCATCTGGACATACAGAAGCAGTATGGTGAAACGCATGTAACGGAAAACGAACATGCCGATACCGATCAGACATTCCCATGCGGCCAGGATGGGCAGTCCGTTTTCTGCGGATATCAGTCCGAAGCTTAGTATTTCAATGGATGTGCCGGCCAGTTCCTCTGCCGGACTGGCACCGGGGAAGAACTTCAGCGCCCCGAACCAGATGAATATGAGACCGATGCTCACCCTGAGCAGGAGGATTCCATTCCGCGCCATCCACTTCGTGATCCATTGATCTGCCGATTCGTAATATCTGAGAGGGTTGTATTTCATCTGTTCTGTTGATCGTTGCAAGCAGGTTTTTATTCAAGTTGGGGAGGCACATCAAATGAAACAGCCGCTTCATCGACCTGGTTCCCTTGCATTGCTCAGCAAGCGCACGGGTGTGACAGGGAATCGGATTCCTCAGAGATTGGCCATCACACCGCCGTCAACAGTGAACGTACTGCCGGTGATCCATGACGAATCATCACTGGCCAGAAAGAGAGCCAGGTTGGCGATGTCGGCGGGTGTGCCGAGTCGCTTCATGAGGGTGGAATCGGCCGCATTGGAAACGGCTTTTTCAGGATCGGGAAAGGCGGCTGCAGATTCATGGATCAAGGGGGTGTCCACGGGACCGGGGCATATGCTGTTGATCCGCAGATGTGGTCCGTAGTCCGTGGCAACCTGCCGGGCCAGAGCCACCAGACCGGCCTTTGAGGCGCAGTAAGCCGGATGATTGGGAAAGCTTTTGTAAGCCGCAATCGATGCGTTGATAACCGCGACACCGCTTCCGGTATCAACAAGATGTGGAACAGCGTATTTTAACAGGTAGAAAACAGAATCCAGATTGGTCTGCACGGTTTTGTGCCAGGTATTTGCATCCAGGTCTGTCACCGGACCCAATCCCAGCATTCCGGCATTTGTCACAACACCGTTCAGTGTCCCGAATCGTTCCAGAGCCAGATCGACAAGCTCGCGGTTGTCGTCGGGCCCGGTCACGTCACTCTCCATGAACACGGCCCGGTGTCCTTTTTCTGTGAGCTCCTTCTGCAGGGATGATCCGCGTTCCCGATTTCGTCCACTCAGGACCAAGTGTGCGCCGTGTTCGGCAAACAGCCGGGATATGCCGGCGCCCATGCCGCGGGTCGCACCGGTGATGATGAATGCCCTTTCTGCGAGTTTTTTCATCGTGTTTTTTGTTCTTTCTGTCCGGTATTGGTGGGGTAAACTGGACTTTTGAAAAGATATAGTGAAATCACAGCGTAATATACCGGATAATAGAGAGACACATATACCAGCCACATAGGTGTATCCCTGAAGTAGAACAGCATGATTCCCAGCAGGACAACATACGGAACAGAGAGCAGCAAGGTGGTTTTCCTCAGCACGGGGGTCCGGCTGGGATAGACAAGTTTGACCGGTGTCATGACCATGGCTGCAAGGAACAGCACGACAACAGAGGAAGCAGCGAGACCTGCATCAAGATGATAGAGATACAGTACTACAAGGTTCCAGTACGAGGGAAACCCGCGAAAGAAATGATCCTCTGTCTTGGCCTGCGTATGTGCAAATCCAAAAATGCTGGAAAGCATGGCGGCGGCGCAGACAAGGAACGGGATATCCAGAAAGGCCCAGGCCCAGACAAGCGGCAGGAAGACCCAGGTAAGGTAATCCACCAGATTGTCGAGTAGGTCGCCGTCGATGTTCGGGGTGTGCCTGTGCACATCCACCCATCGGGCCAGCGAACCGTCGACCGAATCGATCAGGGCAGCCAATGCCAGGACCCGGAGTGCGTTGGCCGCATCCCCCTGAATGATCAGGTACACGGACCACAAGGCAAGCACCACGCCCGAAGCCGTCAACAGATGGACCGCGTAGGAGAGCAGTTTGTTTTTCATGGCAGATTCTTTGCCGTGTCGCATCGCCATCATGTAATATATAAAGATCAAGAATCAACCATTGTCAGGTTTCATTTCTGGCAAGAACCAGAGCCGTCATATCATCAGATAGCAACTGGTTGTTACTGTGGGTAAAGCATGCATTGAAAATTCGATCGATAAGTTTTACCGGGGTGCAGCGGTCGCTGCCGGCAGATAAGAGCTCTTTTTCGAGTCTTTTTTCGCCAAACTCTTCTTCGGCCGGGTTCATGGCCTCTGTAATACCGTCAGAATACACGAGGAGGCAGTCGCCGGGTTTCAATGAAATGGTCTCATCTTCGTATTCACTCATTTCAAACATGCCCAGCGGCAGGCCGTTGGCAACCAGACGATGGAGGCTGCCATCCGAGTTGATCAGATACGGATAGTCATGGCCTGCACTGGAAAACCGCAGCGTATGGGTCCTGATGTTGATGATACCGAGGAACAGTGTGGCGAATTTTTCCGCATGTGTACTTTGGAACAACTGGATGTTGGCGTTTTTGAGAATTTCAGAGGGCAAATTTATGTGCAGCACCTGCCCATGCAGGATGGCCTGAAGGTTGGACATCAGCAGTGCAGCCGACATCCCTTTCCCGCTGATGTCACCCAGACAGATCATCCATTGATCATCATCCAGCTGCAAGTAATCGTAATAATCACCACCCACAGATTGTGCGGTCAGATTTCTTCCGTCCAGAGCGTAACCGTCTATATCCGGCGGTGAGGAAGGGAGCATTTTCTTTTGAATGCCGGATGCTATCTCCATCTCACGGCGCGTTTCCAGATAGGCCTGTTCCTCCTGGTAAAGCCGGGCATTTTCAACCACCTGTGCTGACTGTGCCCCAATGATGGAGAGCAGTCTCTGGTCGGATTCGTCAAACAGTCCCTCCCCCTTTTTATTATATACTGTGAGAATGCCGATCAGTTTGGACTTGGCCATGAGAGGTGCGCAAAGCAGGGACCGGACTGATTCATCCCATTTTACATTGCGAAAGCGCTTGTCGGTTTTCGGTTCATTGATGAGAAGCGGCTTTTTATTGATCAGCATCCAACCGAGCAGGTTTTGGTTCAGGTGCAGGGGAGAATGGATGCTTGAACTGACCATACTCCGGACGAGGGTGTGGGTTGGATGTTCTGTATCTTCAACAACCATGGTGATGTCGCCTTGTTCCGCATTGATTGCCCGTATGGAGCGGGAAATGATGGCCCGGATAATCTTTTCACTGTCCAGGCTCCCACTTATGGCGAGTGCCAGATCATTCAGAATGGAAAGCTCCCCAACAGCCTTTTTCAGTCTCTTGTTCTCCGCCTCTAACTGGCGGTACTTCTGATCGAAATCATTCATCTGAGACTTCCTGGATATGATTTTTCGAAATAGAAGCCGGTGATAAAGATTATTGGTTTTCGTATGCCTTGACAGCAGATTCGAGGCTGGGATGTGTATCAAAAACCGTATTCAGGTGGGATACCATCAGCAGGCTGGTCAGACGTTTGTCGGCATTACACAGCTTGATGTCGCCGCCATTGTCCCGCATGGTTTTGAATCCACCAATGAGGATCCCGATTCCCGATGAATTCATAAAATTTACCTTTCCAAGATCAAGGATGATATTTTTCTTGCCTTCATTGATCAGCTTCTTAAGGTCGTTTCTGAAAACCTCAGCATCCGGACCTCCCATAATCTTGCCTTTCAATTCAAACACAACACAATTGTACCTTTCATTTATACTGTATTTCATGAGTGGCCTCCCTGGGATCACTTTTATAGAATTGCATATGAATATTATATAATCAAATATTTAGATAAATGCAGTAAATAAAATGGTTGAATTTCAAGGAATGTATCCGGATATCAGGGACGGGAATAGCGGATCGTTATCGTCGGCCAGTGGTCGAGTTGTCGAAGTTGGTACACAAATTTCGTTTTTTGAGCCAATTTTATAACTGTTTGGAATCGCTGTGGATCGATGGCAACCCCCGAAGGGCTCAATCTGCAACCTGCCGCGCCGGTCAGCGGACAGGCAACCGTGGTGCCCATTGCCGTACCATCCGGATCCATGGAATATTGGGTGGAACGGTTTGGCGCGGAAGGGGTTGATTTCAACGGTCCATTTCAGCGTTTCGGCAAGCAGGTGATCTTCTTTCAGGACTCCGACCGGCTCGATCTGGAGCTTGTGATGGACGAGCGTGTTAATTCCGTTCCGGCCTGGAATGAGAGCACTGTGCCGCAGGACTCCGGGATTCGCGGTTTTTGGAGTACCACCATGAAGCTGTTGGATACGGAGGTAAAAGGTGGACTTTTGACCAAAGTTCTAGGGTTTGAGAAGACCGGTGAGGAAGGCAGCCTCTCACTGTACCAGACCGGCAACGCTGTCGGCGGTTCGGTCATTCTCGAGAAAGTGAAACTCGGGAAAGTCCTTTTTTTGCCTTCCTGGCTGGAGAGCAGCAGGGAGATGATAGAGAAGAGGCTGCCCGATATCCGGATCTGATGCCTCTGATCAGGCACTGACCGACTGGAAAGCTTTTTCCAGATCCGCAATGAACCGCTTTTTCATGGGCCGCATCCTGAGAAAGAAACAGTTAAAGGAGCGCTGAAGTCTGTTCGACGTTTGATAAAAGAAGCTGGAATTGCAGCATTCAAATTATAATATTATGCTGGAGTATAAGGGATATCACGGAAAATTTTATTGGATGAACAGGATGGGCTCTTCCATGGTTAAGTTGTGTATTTACGCGATGTGATCACATTTCAAGGTAAAAGTGTGGACGAACTGTCCCG
>JAWOCT010000102.1:0-21415 GCA_046483675.1 Cyclonatronaceae bacterium | reverse complement strand
CAGGTAGGCTGCCAGGGCGTGTCCGCTTTCATGATAGGCGGTGACCCGTTTTTCCTCTTCGCTTATCACCATGCTCCGTCTTTCTGCGCCCATCATGACCTTGTCTTTTGCGAACTCGAAATCGAGCTGGTCCACGTAGTCCTTGTTGCGGCGGGCGGCAATGAGCGCGGCCTCGTTGACCAGGTTCTCGAGGTCGGCGCCGGAAAAACCGGGGGTCCCCTTGGCGATGTTTTCAAGATTGGTGTCCTCCGCCAGGGTCACCTTTTGGGAGTGGACCTTCAATATCTCGAACCTGCCTTTGACGTCCGGCCGGGGAACAACCACCTGCCGGTCGAACCTGCCGGGCCGGAGCAGCGCCGGGTCCAGCACGTCGGGCCTAAATTGTCATAACGGAGCGCGGGGAGTCGAATCCCTTCAACCAGGATTTCCAATCCAGAAAATAACGGAAGACAGGGAAAGTCAAGCAGGATAAAGAAAGAGGAAGGGGGTAAGGAACGTCAAAGCGGGCTAAAGGGAGCGAGAACGACATCGGGAGTGCCCGGGCAGTTGCTTTGTTCGCAACCGAATGGACATCAACAGGTTGTGCGCAAACAGGTTGTTCGTCAACAGATGCGGGGTAGCTGCTCGCCGGCCAGCATATCCAGCAGCCGCCGTCCGCCGATTTCGGTGTGCAGCACCACCTTGCCGGGATGTTCCTCCACTACGGTGCCGAAGAGGGCGCTGTCCCGCCCCAGCGGATGCCGCCGCATGCGTTCGAGCACCGCCTCGGCCTGGTCGCCGGGCACGACCATCACCACCTTGCCTTCGTTGGCCATGTAGAGCGGATCGTAGCCGAATACCTCGCAGATGCCGCGGACTTCCTCCCGGATCGGAATGGCGGTTTCATCGATTGAAAGGCCCATTTTGTTCGCACCCGGACGACGGGAGAGTCCGGCCAGTTCCGCCAGCACGGTGGCCACGCCGCCGCGGGTCGCATCCCGCATGAAATGCACCTCGTGGTGGTCGGTGATGTCACGGATCAGCCCGTTCAGGCAGGCCGCATCGGAGTGCACAGGCGAGGTGAAGGTGAGCGACTCGCGTTCGCCCAGGATGGCGATGCCGTGGTCGCCGGCATAACCGTTGATCAGGATCCGGTCGCCCGGTCGCACTTGTTCCCCGCCGGCGATATGGGCCAGCCTGTCCTCCAGGAAGCCCACGCCCGCCGTGGTGATGAACACTTTGTCGCATTTGCCTTTGTTGACCACCTTGGTGTCCCCGGCGATGATGCGGACCCCGGCTTCTCGGGCCACGTCGGCCATTTCGCGCACGATTTCCTCCAGGCGATCCACCGGGAATCCCTCTTCGAGGATGAAAGCGGCGGACAGGTAGTGCGGATCGGCGCCGGTCACGGCGATGTCGTTGACCGTGCCGCTGACGGCGAGCGAGCCAATGTTGCCTCCGGGAAAAAAGATCGGATCCACGACATAAGCGTCGGTACTGAACGCCATTTTGCCCGCCATCCCGCTGCCATCCAGCGGAAAAAGTCCGGAATCACCCTGCTGCGCGAGGATTTCGTTGTCAAAATATCGGAGGAAGAGGCCGGTGACCAGATCGTGCGTCAGTTTTCCGCCGCTTCCGTGTCCCAGCCGGATGTGCCTGTTCTGTTCCATTATTCCGTACCGTACTTGTAAAATGCCTGGCAGGCGCCTTCTTCCGACACCATGCAGGTGCCGACCGGATTGGCAGGGTTGCACACCGAATCAAAAAGGATGCACTCGGTCGGATGGCTTACGCCTTTCAGCACCTCCCCGCAGATGCATCCTTCCGGCTCCTGTGTTTCCTCGACCTCGATGGCGGTGAACCGGCGTTCGGCATCCCAGTCGGCGTATGCCTCGCTGACGCCCAGTCCGCTGAGCGGCAGCACGCCGAGTCCGCGCCACCAGTCGTCGCGCAGTTTGAATACATCCTGCAGCATTTTCTGCGCCTTCAGGTTGCCTTCCGGCGTCACCACGCGCTTGTACTGGATTTCCACCGAAATGTTGCCGGTGCGAATCTGTTCGAGCAGCATCATGATCGACTGGAGGATATCCGCCGGTTCGAATCCGGATACGACCACCGGCAGCCCGTATTTTTCGCAGATGTCGCGGTAGATATGCGAACCGGTGATGGTGCTCACGTGGCCCGGCGCCAGGTAGCCGTCGAGTTTCACGTCCTCGTCTACGATGGCGGCCATGGCCGGCGGCATCACCTTGTGCGCACTCAGCACGGAAAAGTTTGGCAGGTTCTCCTTCTTCGCCTGCACCAGGGCGGCGGCGCTGGCAGGAGCGGTGGTCTCGAAGCCGATGCCGAGGAAAACGACCTGCATGGACGGGTTGTCCCGCGCGATGGCCAGTGCTTCCAGGGTCGAATAGACCATGCGGATATCCGACCCGTGCGATTTTTCCTGTTCAAGGGAGGATGTGCTGCCGGGGACGCGGATCAGGTCGCCGTAGGTAGTGATGATGGTGTCGTCGCGGCGGCCCAGGGCGATGGCATGATCGACAAACTGCAGGGAGGTCACGCAGACAGGGCAGCCGGGTCCCGACACCAGCGACACATTGTCCGGCAGCAGCGACGGTATCCCGAATTTCTGGATGGCCATGGTGTGTCCGCCGCATACCTCCATGAAGCGCACATGCGGGCCTCTGTAGGTCCGGATACGGTCCACAAGTATACGGACCAACTCTTTGTCGCGGTATTCGTTAATGTATTTCACGTCGAAAAATTGAAAGTGGGGATGGGCGGGTCCGGTTACTGGATGGGGATGTCGTCGTCATCGGACAAATCCTCCAGCTCGCGGATGAGGGCGAGGGTCTGGGCGGCTTCTTCTTCGCTGATGAGCTGCAGCGCGAATCCGCTGTGGACAAGCACGTAATCGCCGATGCTGACGTCGTCAAGCAGCTGGAGTCCGGCTTGGACCTCGCTTCCGCCAATGGAGACGGTGGCAATATCGTTCTCGATGGATATGACTTTTCCCGGAATGCTGAGACACATGGTTTTAACTGGTTGGATGTGGCCGTCGCCCGTCGCGGCGGGCCTGACAAAAGTAGTGGTAAAACAGGGTGGTGGATACGTATGAAAATAATATTCTTATCCCGTAATATAACCCAATCCCGGAAAATTGGAAACGGGTGGATGCGTTTCTTGTCGTGATCGGTTTCAGGTGCCCGATTGGTGCGGTCCGGTCTTCAATTTCGTCGGGCGCGACCGTGCTCACCCTTCAGCGACGATCATGCGCGGTGTTTCAAGGCGGCCACAGCCATTTGTTTGGTACATTGGCTACGAGCCGGATTAAGTGGCTTGTTTCCGGGCGGCCACAACCATTTGCCCGAGCGCGATGCCAGCGTCGTTGGCCGGGATGGCAAGCGGACTGAATACGTGGAACCCCTGCGCTTCGAGCCGCTCTTCGCAGCGCCCGAGCAGGTACCGGTTCTGGAACACCCCGCCGGTGAGCACGACGGTGCGGGTGCCGTAATGTGCGCGCATCTTCCGGGCGACCGTTTCGGCGGCTTCAACCAGCGTATTGTGGAAACGTGCCGAGATCACCGCCAGCGGGACGCCATCCTGCAGGTCGGCGACCAGGGCTCGGACCATCGGCCGGAAGTTTAACAGCGGACCGGTTCTGCTTGCGCCGGTTCCGGACAAATTTCCAACATCATGTTCTAATGCAAACGGATAAGCGTCTCCGGTCCGGCCGTCGACCAGGGCTTCCAGGCGGATAGGCGCTTCGGCGTGGTAGCTGTTCTGCCGGCAGACACCGGTGATGGCGGCGACGGCATCGAACAGCCGCCCGGCCGCCGAGGAGAGCGGTGCGTTGACCTGCCGTTCGATGGCCTGTCGGACCATGTTCCACTCCGGACGGCTTTGCTGGTCATGAATGAGCGGCAGGTTGAGATCCCGGTACGCGGGGCCGAATGCCTGGTACAGCAGGGACAGGCCGGTGCGCCAGGTCTGTTTGGCCGCCAGGTCGCCGCCGGGCAGGGGCAGGTAGTCGAAATGGGCGAAACGTTCGAAGGAGGTCAGGTCGGCGTGCAGGAACTCCCCGCCCCAGATGTTCTGGTCGGTGCCCAGGCCAGTGCCGTCCCAGCATATGCCGAGGACCGGCTCGTCCAGGTGGAACTCGGCCATGCAGGCGGCGATGTGGGCGTGGTGATGCTGGACCTGCACGAGCGGGAGTCCGAGCTCCTGCGCGTACCGTGTGGAGAGGTAGTCGGGGTGCATGTCGCAGGCCGCGAGTTCGGGTTTGACCCGGAACAGCGCGCAGAAACGGCTCACGGATTCCTCGAAGAACGCGTACGTCGCGGGATCCTTGAGGTCGCCGATGTGCTGGCTGAGCATCGCCTCATGTTCCCTGCCCACGGCAAAGCAGTGGCTCAGTTCGGCGCCGGCGCCGAAGATGCCTTCGACGCTATAGGGAAGTCGCACCGGCTCGGGGACATATCCGCGGGAGCGCCGGATGATGCGGGGTTTGTCACGGACCACAAATACGACCGGATCGTCGGCCCGATTGTGGATGTCGCGGTTGTAGGTGAGGATGGCATCGGTCAAACCGCCGAAGGTGCGGATCGCCTCGTCGTTGTCCGTCACGATCGGTTCGTCGGTGAGGTTGCCGCTGGTCAGGACCAGGACCGCATCCGGCATGCGCTCGAACAGCATGTGGTGGATCGGCATGTAGGGCAGCATCACGCCCACGGTGGCGCAACCCGGATTGATGTCGGGTGCCAGCCGGACCGGGCGTGGTGTAGTGTGGTGCTGCGGGGCGTGGTTCTGGTTAAGCAGCACGATCGGGCGGCGCCAGGAGGTGAGCACTTCGTTTTCATGCGGGGTCACATCCACGAACCGTGAGGCGCTGGCACCGTCCCGCACCATTACAGCAAACGGCTTGCGGTCGCGCAGTTTGGCGTCGCGCAGGCGCCGGACGGCGGCATCGTTTTCGGCGTCGCACATCAGGTGGAATCCGCCCAAACCCTTGATCGCGATGAGGCCGCCCTGCTGCAGGATTTCGACGGTGGCATCCAGAATCGCATGGATACCGGTGATCACGGACCGATGTCTGCCGGAAAGGATTCGATCTCCCGGCTTCCCGGAATCACGGTCAGGATCCGGCCCCGACACTTTTGGAGTAACCGGTCTGGGCGCATATGAGGTGCCCGGCTCAGGCGCTTTTGAGTTACCCGGACCTGCTGTTTTTGATGTATCCGGTTGCATACCCGATGGCAAATCCAATGGTGCGCTGCGGATCAGCGTGTACTCCGGTCCGCAGTCATTGCAGGCCACCGGCTGCGCATGGAACCGACGATCGTCCGGCGATTCGTACTCGCTGCGGCAGATGTCGCACATTTCAAATGGGGCCATGGTCGTAGCCGGACGGTCGTAGGGCAGCTCCCTGATGATGGTGAACCGGGGTCCGCAGTGCGTGCAGTTGATGAACGGGTAGGAGATGCGGTGCGGCTGGGTCCGCATATCCTCCAGACAGTCGTCACAGACAGCGATGTCGGGACATACCTGCGTGATGCGGCCAGATCGGGTCCGGCTGCGGAGGATCCGGAATGTGGGGCGGTTCTCCGGATCTTGTCGGTGATATCCGGAATGGGGGCCTGGACTGTCAACGGGAGGGTCAACCGAAGGGTGTTCCGACTCGTCATGTGTTTTCCCGTCATGAGTTTTGCCCTTCGGTACGGGAGATAACCGTGTGATCTCATAGATTTTGGCGGCCCGGGGAGGATGATCCTGCAGTTCGCGCAGGAAATGCTCGATGCGATCGGCCGGGCCATCCACCCGTATCATCACACCGTCGTCCGCATTGCGGACCCAGCCAGAGAGGCGGTGCCGGAGGGCGAGCCGGTACACAAAGGGCCGGAATCCCACGCCCTGCACCAGTCCCCTGACGTGGATATCGTGCGATTGATTCTGCTCAGGCATGGGAGTGCTCTGTTGTGAACGGTGGTGTCGTCATGCTTTCGGGGCGAGGTCGGAAATCAGAGGTCCGGGGTTAGAAATCGGAGTTTAAGGTTGTGAATTCGAGGTCGGGAGTTTAAGGTTGTGAATTCGAGGTCGGGATCGTGGATTTCGGGACAGGGTTATTTTGTCGGGGCCGATGCTGCTCATAGAATGTTAGGGGACAGGATTGTTGAAATCAACAGGCAGTCCTTCCGGGGGCGGATGCTTACGGAGTACAAGACCTTTCGGAGTACATATCTTCCCGGACGGCACATCCTGCCAGAGTACAAATCCTCCCGGCGTTAAAACACGGAAAATCCACCGAAGGCTGGTGCTTGACAACATGAATCAGTTTCATTACTATAATCTATAAGGTATTTCAGTATTACCCGATGTCCGCAACAATTGCAAACATTGTGACCATTATTGGTTTTAACGTAAGCATTGGATCTACCGAGTAAATCAACCGTGCCAGCTCAACCCTAACCATTTCCAGTTGAGATCATCGGGCTGAAGCCCGGGACGTTGCTGAGAATTCCGTGAGCTGGACGAGCCTTGTCAGTTCTTTTTGTCATGCTCTTGTAGGCTGGAGCCTAATCAGGGAGCCGGAGGTTACCCATGAGACCAAAGATAGCGGTTTTTGACTTCGCCAGCTGTGAAGGATGTGAACTGCAGATTGCGAATCTCGAAGAGGATATACTGGAGCTGATCGACCATGTCGATGTCGTTTCGTTCAGGGAGGTGATGAAGGAGCATTCGGATGACTACGACATCGCCTTTGTCGAGGGTTCCATTAACAGGCCCACCGATGCCGAGCGTCTCAAGGAGATCCGCTCCAATGCCAAAATACTCATCGCCCTGGGGGATTGCGCCACGACCGGATGCGTCAACAAGCTGCGCAACGATTGGCCCGAAAGCGAAGTGCTGGCCGAAGTTTATCCCGGCGCCAAAAAGCAGATCAAGGGCAACGCTTTCTTCGATATTTTTCCCGCCAAAGCCATCGACGAAGTGGTCGATGTCGACTTCTACATCCGCGGATGCCCGGTGAGGAAGGAACAGGTGCTTTATTATATAAAGCGCCTCATTGATATGCCCCCGGCCACGAACAAGGACATGGATTTCGGGGTAATCCTGCGGGACATGGAAATCGACAACCGCTCGGTGATCAAGTACAACCCGAGGAAGTGCATCCTTTGCCGGCGATGCGTGCACATCTGCCAGGACGTGATGGGGATCGATGCCCTGGGCGTGGTGGAGAAAGGCAGTGAAGCGATCATATCGACACCGCAGGACATCGGGTTCGATGCCAACGGCTGCATCCGTTGCGGGCAGTGCATATCCACCTGTCCCGTCGGCGCCCTGGGGAACCGCTCACCCGTCGAGACCCTGGCCATGGAGGTAAAGAAGAACAAGCTTTCCATTGCTATTGACTCGGTGGCGCTGTCTGCGTTTGTGCAGAAGCATACCACGCTTCAGGATATGGATCCGGAACTGGCCGAACGGTATGTCATTGCCGGCCTCAGGCACATCGGATTCCGGAAGGTGCTGCAATACGACTACTACATGGCCCTTTCCGCGGAGAAGGACGGTCAGTCCGACAAACCGGTGCTGGCCAGCTGGTGCCGTGCGGCGCAGAACTACTTCAGGGAGCGCGATCTCAATACCCTGGAGGTGAAAGAGGAAAACAGCCCGTGGTCGCTGCTACTGGAAGAAGAGAGCAGGAGCATCTGCCTGCTGAGTCCCTGTTCGGCCATGAAGGAAGTGGAGGATTTCAATTACGTGCTGACGGCGGCGAATCTCCTTGAGCTTTTCAAACAGCTGGAATGCGACCTGGATTTCATGGATCCCGAAAGAGCCGCCTACGACGGGAAAACGGTCGACCGGGGGTTCCGGCATCCGGGTGTTCCCGGCGGCAGGAACAACGGCTTTGGCATCCGCAAGGATCTGCAGGAGAAGCTTGACCAGGCCAACGTAGCCAGGGGGCCCGTACATGTGTACCCCTGCCTGGCAGGCTGCACCAACGGTGGCGGGACGCCCCCCACCATTGACGAAGACGTGATACAACAACGAATCACCTGGCTGGAAGAACTCAGAGGGGAGTGACCATGGCTGAAACAGCGGCAAGACCGACAACGACAAGATCCACAGCGACAAGACCATTGGTCTGGGAAGAGAAATGGACACTGGATAAAATCGTGGCCTCGGTGGATGATCCGCAGCACCAGAAAATCAGGCTGCTGCAAATGGCCCAGAATGAATACGGTTTTCTCCGCGATGAGCACATGCGGTATCTGGCCGATTCCATCGGTACCAGCTACACCGACCTCTACGGTATCGCCACGTTCTACGCCCAGTTCAACCTGCATCCTCCTGGTAGACACCACATATCCGTCTGCGTGGGGACCGGCTGCCACGTGAAAGGTTCCAAAGGCCTGATGCAAAAGCTCCGGGAAACGCTTGGTATAAAGGAAGACGAAACCACCAAAGATCACCGATTTTCCATGAAGAGCGTCCGGTGTCTGGGTTGCTGCGGCCTGGCCCCGTTGATCATGATCGACAAAGAAACGTTCGGCAGGGTGAAACCCACCCACCTGGAAGGCATTCTTGAGAAATTTGAGTAGGAGAGCCCATGACTGTCAAAACAAAACTGGACCTCAACGAAATGGCCAGGATCGGGATGAATTCCCTGGAATCCTCCAAACCACAGATTGTCTTCGGCCTCGGGACGTGCGGCATCGCCGCCGGCGGCAACAAGCTGGTGGATTTCACCCGGGAGTACACGGGGTACTGGCAGGAAACCGGCATTCAGCCTGAAATCGTGACAGTGGGCTGCATCGGTATGTGCCATGCCGAGCCGCTGGTGGATATCAAACTGCCGGGCAAACCGCGGGTGACCTACCACAATGTCACCACCGCCAGGATGAAGCGCATCATAGACGAACATCTGATCGAGGGCCGGCCGGTCAAGGAATTCGCACTGGGCCAGCTGAGTGAAGACCTGTCGGTATGCGAACACGGCAAACTGAGCTACACCTGGCACTATGACGAGATCCCCAATTTGAAGGAACTGCCGTTCCTTGCCCGCCAGGTGCGCATCGTCCTGCGTAACTGCGGTGTCATCAACCCCGAATCCATTGAACAGTACATCGCCAGGGGCGGATACCGGTCCGCACAAAAGATACTTGTGGACCTCAAACCCCAGGGCGTGATCGACGAGGTCAAAAAATCAGGGCTTCGCGGCCGGGGCGGCGCCGGTTTTTCCACCGGACAGAAATGGCAGTTTGCCAGGAATGCCCCGGGCGACCATAAATACGTGATATGCAACGCCGATGAGGGCGACCCGGGTGCCTACATGGACCGTGCCGTGCTGGAGAGCGATCCTCACAGCGTGATCGAGGGCATGATCATCGGCGGCTACGCCATTGGCGCATCCGTTGGCGTGCTGTACGTCCGCGCGGAGTATCCGCTGGCGATCAAGCGGCTCGAAAAGGCGATCCTGCAGGCCCGCGAATTCAACATCCTCGGTCAAAACATCCTGGACAGCGATTTTTCATTCGACCTGCGCATTATGGAAGGAGCCGGCGCGTTCGTATGTGGTGAAGAGACAGCGCTCATCGCCTCCATCGAAGGCAAGCGGGGCGAGCCGAAACCCCGTCCCCCCTTCCCGGCCAACTCGGGGCTTTTCGGAAAGCCGACCAACGTCAATAACGTGGAGACCTGGGCCAACATCCCCATGGTGTTCGAAAAGGGCGCCCGGTGGTTCAACAGCCTGGGCACCGAGCGCAGCAAGGCGACCAAGGTCTTCTCACTGGTGGGCAAGATCGAGCGGGCCGGACTCGTGGAGATCCCCATGGGCACCAAAATGAAGGATATCATCTACGAGATCGGCGGCGGAATGCAGAACGGGCGCGCGTTCAAGGCCGTGCAGTCCGGCGGTCCTTCCGGCGGATGTATCCCCGCTGAGTACCTCGACGTGCCGGTGGATTACGAAAACCTCAGGGAGCTCGGTTCCATCGTGGGCTCCGGCGGCATGGTGGCCATGGACGAGGACACCTGCATGGTGGATATCGCCCGCTACTTCCTCGAATTCTGCGTGGAAGAGTCGTGCGGACAGTGCACACCCTGCCGGATGGGCACCCGCCGAATGCTGGAAATCCTGGAGCGCATTTGTCAAGGCGGCGGCAAGATGAGTGATATCGCACTGCTGGAGCGCCTGTCCGTGCAGATCCGGGACGGATCCCTGTGCGCCCTGGGCGGAACGGCGCCCAACCCGGTCCTCACCACACTGAAGTACTTCCGCCACGAATACGAGCAGCACATCCTGAACAAGAAATGTCCTTCATCGACCTGCGCCTCGCTGTTCCTGACCCCGTGCCAGGATACGTGTCCGGCCGGGACCAATGTGCCCGGACAGATGCAGCTGGTGGCCGAGGGACGGTACGGTGAAGCGTATGAGATGCAGCGGCAGGACAACCCCTTCCCCGCTATTTGCGGCCGCGTGTGCGACCATCCCTGCGAAAAGCGATGCCAGCGCAACCTGATGGACCAGCCCCTGTCGGTCATGATGATCCACCGTTTCTGTTCCGACAAGGTCTATGCCGGCAAGGCCGGTTATCATCCCGAACTGGCAAGTCTGGACACCACCGGCAAGAAAGTCGCCATCGTGGGCGGCGGCGTTGCAGGGCTCACCGCAGCCTTTTTCCTCAAGCGGCTGGGCCACGACGTCACCATTTTCGAGGCGCAGTCGGAGCTGGGTGGCATGCTGATGTGGGGCATCCCGCCTTACCGCCTGCCGCGCGATATCCTGCGCTGGGAAATCCAGCAGATCATCGATCTCGGCGTCCATGTCCGGCTGAACACTGCCGTGGGACGGGACGTGCCGTTCGAGGACGTGCTCCAGAAATTTGATTCCGTATTCCTGGGTGTCGGCGCACAGAACGACCTGCCGATGAACCTGCCGAACGAGGACAAACCGGGGGTACTGAACGGCATGAAACTGCTGCGCAAGATGAACCTCGGCGAGAAGGTGGATCTTGGAAAACGGATCCTCGTGATCGGCGGCGGGAATGTTTCGGTGGATGTGGCCCGCACCGCACACAGGATGGGGTGCGAAAAGGTGATCATCGCCTACCGCCGGGAGGAAATCGACATGCCGGCCTATCCCGAAGAGATCAGCGAAGCCAAGAAAGAAGGCATAGAGTTCTACTTCCTGCTGGCACCCGAGAAAATCCTGGTCGAGAAAGGCCGGGCCACCGGTGTGGTGTTCCGCAAGATGAAAATGGATGAATTTACCAAATGGGGCCGGCGGAAACCGGTTCCGGTGGAATACGAGACGGTCACCATCATGGCAGACCAGATCGTCACGGCCATCGGCCAGCAGATCGATACGGAGTTTGCCGGCGAAATGGCTGAACAGTTCATGGATCACCGGCAGCGCATCGCCGTGGATCCCTACTCCATGGAAACCAGCCATCCCCGGGTCTTTGCCGGCGGTGATGCGGTACTGGGTCCGGCTACGGTCATCGAAGCCGTCTCGCACGGAAAGAACGCGGCCCGCCGGATGGACAGGAAGCTGATGGGCGAAGACCGGTTGGAGCGGCTTCAGGGACTCACGCAGTTCGAGTACGGAATGAACCCGCCAGATAACGAGGACCCCCTTCCGCGGGCGGACATGCTGACCATTCCCGCCAGGGAACGGGCCAACAACTTCCAGGAAGTGGTCATGTGCCTGGACGATCAGTGTGCCGTCAGGGAAGCGAAACGATGCCTGCGTTGTGATATAAGGGAGGATGATTGACATGAAGATAATCATCAACGATACTGAAATAGAATGCAAGGAAGGCCAGAAAGTCCTGGATGTGGCAAGGGCCAACGATATTCACATTCCCACCCTCTGCTTCAATCCCCTCAACGCCTCGGCACGGCCGGCGGGCTGCCGGCTGTGCGTGGTGGAAGTGCTGGAAGGCGGAAGGCCCGGCCTGCAGTCCAGCTGTACGATGCCGGTGGCCGACGGACTGAAAGTATCCACCAAGAGCCGGCCGGTGTATGACCAGCGGCGGGAAGTGGTGGAGTTGCTGCTCTCGGAGCATGAGCAGGACTGCCGGAACTGCTTCATCAGCGGGGATTGCAGTTTCTCCACGCTCTGCAGGGAGTACGACATCAACGGGGTTTCGGTCTGTTCGGAGTGTCCCAACCGCAAGCAGGGATGCCTGCTTTCCCGCGGGGTGCTTTGCCTTGGGCCGATCACCTATGCCAACTGTGACGCCTACTGCACCCGGCGCGGCTACAGCTGCGAGGGTTGCCACAGCGTCATGAAAAACGAAGACCTGCTCAGGTTCGGGCTTGCGGCGTTCGCCAAAGCCGAGTTCACCCGGGATGAGATCCTCGAAGCGGCGAAGGTATTCTCCTCCGATGGCGTCGAAGTGCTCGAAAAGGTCATGAACGAGGAGGGATTCAAATGAAGGAAATCAATATCAATGTCGAACATCTGACCCGCGTCGAGGGTCACGGCAACATCGTGATGAACGCCAAAAACGGCAAGGTCGAGAAGGTGATGTGGGAAGTGTCCGAGGCGCCGCGGCTGTTCGAGGCGTTTGTGCGGGGCAAGCCGTATCACCAGCTCGCAAGGATCACCTCCCGGATCTGCGGCATCTGCTCCATCGGCCACACGCTGGCCTCACTCAAGGCCACCGAAGCGGCGATGGACATTGAAATCTCGGAGCAAAGTCAGCTGCTGCGGCGCCTGGCCATTCACGGTGAGAACATGCAGAGCCACATCCTCCATCTGGGTTACCTGATCTCGCCGGACCTGTTTGGCACGGGCAGTGTCGTCCCGCTGGTCCGGACCCATACCGATGCGGTGCTGGCCGTGGTGAAGCTGCACCGCCTGGCCAACGAGTTCTCGGAAGTGGTCTGCGGGCGTACCACCCATCCAACCAATCTGATCCCGGGCGGGTTCTACAAGACCCCGTCTCCGCTCAAGTTGCAGGAATACCGCCAAAAGCTGCTGGATTCGGTGGAAACGGCCAATCTGGTGGCCGGCATTATCCTGGACAATGCCGGTGCGCTGCCGGATTTCACCCGGGAGACCGAGTTCATAGCACTGACGGCGAAGGACGAGTACGCGCTGTATGACGGACTGATCGGATCGACGGACGCCGGTACATATCCGGTGGATGAGTACGTGAGCGTCGTCAACGAGTTCGTGGTGCCGCAATCCACGGCCAAATACTGCAAGAACAAGCGCGAGGCGTTCATGGTGGGCGCTCTGGCGCGCCTCAATCTGAACTATGACCATCTTTCGCCGCTGGCCAAACAGTGGGCGGAAAAATTCGGGCTCAAACCGGTCTGCCACAATCCGTTCATGAACAATGTAGCCCAGCTGGTCGAGTTCGTCCATTCCATAGAGGATTCGGTGTCGCTGATCGACCGGTTATTGGAGGATTACAAGGATGAGCCCCGGCCCGAGATCACACCGAAAGCAGGTCGTGGCGTGGGCGCGGTGGATGTGCCGCGGGGCATCCTTTTCCATGAATATGTGTATGACAGCGACGGCAACTGTGCCCGCGCAAACTGCGTGATCCCAACCAACCAGAACCACAACAATATCCAGCACGATTTCGAAGCATTTGCTCCTACCCTGCTGGACAAGCCGGAGAAGGAGATCGAACTGAACATGGAGATGCTGGTCAGGGCTTACGACCCCTGCATTTCCTGCTCGACCCACTTCCTGAACGTGGAGTGGAAACGTTGAAAAGGTCCTGACATTATGGAAATGACGGCGATCATCGGTATCGGAAACACGTTAATGTCCGACGATGGGGCCGGGGTCAGGGTGCTGGAACTTCTGGATGATTTACCGGATCATGTCCGCATCGTCGAGCTCGCCACCGGGGGCATGAACCTGCTGCACCATCTGGAAGACTATGACAGTGTGGTCATCGTTGATGCGGTCGATTTCGGGGGCGGACCGGGGGAAATCCGGGTTTTTGGTCCGGATGAGGTTCGCACCGTGAAGACAGTGGGCTATTCCCTCCACGATCTGGACATCCTGAAAGTGCTGGACCTGGCTGCCCGACTGGGGACACTTCCGTCGTCGGTGAGGATTGCCGCCATCCAACCGGTCTCGCTGGAAATGAAGGAAGGACTGACCCCGCCGGTGGAAGCGGCGCTGCCGGAACTGGCCCGCCGGATTTCCGTCGAGGTAGCCGGGCAGAAAAATCCGGGTAGATAAAGAGTGGAATTTACACTAATATGGTAGCAGTCAGCGAAGCTGACCAGGAGTACTTTTCCTGAAGATCCAACAAGGAGGTCTTATGGAAGAAAGTATTGACTCCGTTCTCGCCCGATACGATGGCGATGCGAGCCGATTGATGGACATGCTTATCGATGTTCAAAGTGAACAGGGGTTTATTGGGGATCCGGCCATCGCTCAGATAGCAGAGGGACTGGGCCTGTCCAGGGCCGATGTCGAGCAAACCCGGTCGTTTTACCATTTTTTCTCCAAAAAGCCGACCGGCAAGTATGCCATCTATCTGAATACCAGTGTAAACGCCTATATGATGGGCCGCGATGCGGTAGCACGCACCTTCGAGGTCGAGACGGGTATTCCTTTCAACTCGGTGACCAGGGACGGACTTATCGGCCTGTTCGACACCTCCTGCATCGGCATGAGCGACCAGGAGCCGGCTGCTATAATCAACGGCAAGATTTTCCCGAACCTCACCCCTTTCCGTGTCAAGGAACTGATCCGCGATATCAGGGCGGGCAAGAGTGTCGAAGAGCTGGTGGTAGAAGGATACGGCGACGGCCAGAACAGCAACCCCGATGTCCGTGCGGTGGTCAGGAACAATATTCGCAAGATCGGACCGGTGCTGGACCCCGACTACAAACCTGGGGATGTGATCCGCAAGAAGCTTCCGGACATGACCCCGCAGCAGGTCATCGATGAGATGAAGCGGTCCAACATCCGCGGACGGGGCGGCGCGGGGTTCCCCACCGGCATGAAGTGGGAGATCTGCCGCCAAGCCGAATCCAGCGAGAAATACATCATTTGCAATGCCGACGAAGGTGAGCCCGGCACGTTCAAGGACCGGGTGATCCTCACCGAGCGTCCCAAGCTGCTGCTCGAGGGTATGGTCGTGGCGGCTTTTGCCACTGGCGCCCGACAGGGCATCCTCTATATCCGGCACGAATACAAGTACCTGAAGACCTATCTGGAGAAACTCATCGACGGAGCTTACAAGCGAAACCTGATGGGCAAGGACATCGCCGGCATCGAAGGGTTCGATTTCGATGTGCGCATCCAGTACGGAGCCGGTTCCTATGTCTGCGGCGAGGAGTCGGCACTCATAGAATCAGCCGAGGGAAAGCGGGGTGAGCCGCGTGACAAGCCGCCGTTTCCGGTGGAAAAAGGTTATCATGGCCAACCGACCGTTGTCAACAATGTCGAGACGTTCTGTTCGGCGGTGAAAGTGCTGCTGCACGGGGCGGAATGGTACCGGTCGTTTGGCACGACCGACTCGACCGGGACCAAGGTGCTCAGCATATCCGGCGATTGCCGCTACCCCGGCATCTACGAAGTGGAATGGGGGTTCAGCGTCAACGATATCTGCGGCATGGCGGGCGCCGAGGATGTGGCAGCCGTGCAGGTGGGCGGACCGTCAGGCTCGCTGGTCGGACCGTCCGATTTCGACCGTGTCCTTTGCTACGCCGACCTGTCCACCGGCGGATCGCTGATCATCTTCAACAATACCCGTGACCTGCTGCAGGACGTGGTGCTTAATTTCACCTCGTTCTTCATCGAGGAGTCGTGCGGGTCGTGCTCCACCTGCCGGATCATGCCGGTGATTCTGCGCGACAAGCTGCGCAAGATCCTCGATGCACGCGGCGTCAAATCGGACATCGACGATATGCTCGAATGGGCCGCCATCCTCAAGGCAAGCCGGTGCGGGTTGGGTCAGACAGCCGCCAATCCTATTGTCACCAGCATCCGGAATTTCCGGCATCTCTATGACCAGAAAGTTCGGGGCGAGGTGCGTTACGACACCGGTTTTGATCTGACCCGGGCCACCCAGGAGGCCATGGCGGTAACCGGACGGTACACGCATACCTGATAATCCATAACAGTACGGAGCAATGATGAAGCTATGGCCGATTTAAGCAGTTTTACGATCGACGGACTGAAATGCATGGGCAGAGAAGGCACCAGCATCATCGATGCCGCCCGCCAGAATGGTCAGTACATCCCGACCCTCTGCAATCTGGAGGGGGTTCCGCCGAAAGGGGCCTGCCGGATCTGTAGCGTGCGTGTGAACGGCAAGCTGATGACCGCCTGCACCACGAAGATATCCGCGGGCATGGACATCGAAAACGATACATCCGAACTCAATGAGTTGCGCAAGTCGATTATTGAGATGATGTTTGTTGAGGGGAACCACTTCTGTCCGTCCTGCGAAAAAAGCGGGGAATGCGAGTTGCAGGCGCTGGCCTACCGTTTCAAGATGACGGTTCCCCGTTATCCGTTTTTCTTCCCGAACCGCCCGATCGATGCGTCGCATCCGAAGATCGTCAAGGACCACAACCGGTGCATCCTGTGCAAGCGGTGTGTGCGGGCCGTGAAGGATGAAAAAGACAGAAGCATCTTCGCCTTCCTGAACCGTGGATTCGAAACGAAGATCTATGTGGATCCCGACCTGGCAGGAAAACTGACCGATGAGCGGGCCAAAAAGGCGGTCGAGGTGTGTCCGGTCGGGGCCATCATGCCGCGTGGCGAAGGGTTCAAAACGCCGATCGGGAAGCGCACCTATGACACGAAACCGATCGGAAGCGACGTGTAACTGTTTTGGCTGAAAATCAGCGACACAGTAGTACAACAAGGACGGAAAGGAGGTCCGCCATGGAAAAACCGGTAATTGCCACCGCATCTCTCGCCGGCTGTTTTGGATGCCATATGTCGCTGCTGGACATCGACGAACGAATCCTGGAACTGATCGAGCTGGTGGATTTCAACAAGTCCCCGATCAACGACATCAAGGAATTCACCGGGGAATGCGACATCGGACTGATCGAGGGCGGGTGCTGCCTGGACGAGAATGTCCAGGTGCTCAGGGAATTCCGCAACCATTGTCGCATCCTCATTTCCGTGGGTGAATGCGCGATCTCAGGCGGCTTGCCGGCGATGCGCAACGGTATTTCGGTGCGCGAGTGCCTGGAGGAGGCCTACCTCAACGGCCTGTCGGTGCGCAATTACAACGAGGGCAAAGTGCTACCGAACGACGAGGAGTTGCCGGTGCTGCTGGATCGGGTGTACCCGTGCCACGAAGTGGTGAAAATGGACTACTTCCTGCCGGGATGTCCGCCGGATGCCGACCTGATCTGGAAGGCGCTCACCGCACTGATCCACAACAAGGAGATGGACCTGCCCTACGAAGTGTTCAAATTCGACTGATACCAACGTCATGGCACAAAAAATCACCATATCGCCGGTTACCCGGGTGGAAGGGCACGGAAAGGTGACCATCCACCTGAACGATGAAGGGGAAGTAATCCAGAGTCGCCTCCACATTGTGGAATTCCGCGGTTTCGAGCGGTTTGTCCAGGACCGGCCTTACTGGGAGATGCCGGTCCTTGTCCAGCGGCTCTGCGGCATCTGTCCGGTCAGCCACCATCTCGCCGCGGCGAAGGCTGTCGATGTCATTGTCGGTGCCGGAACGGGCGACGGGCTCACACCCACTGCGGAAAAAATCCGTCGCCTGATGCACTACGGACAGATCCTGCAATCCCATGCGCTCCATTTCTTCCACCTGGCATCGCCCGACCTGCTTTTCGGGGTGGATGCAGATCCGGCCCGTCGCAACGTCATCGCCCTGGCCCGGACGCCCGAATACCGGGACCTCGCCGTCCAGGGTGTGATGATGCGCAAATTCGGACAGGAGATCATCAAGGCTACGGCGGGCAAGAAAATCCACGGTACCGGTGCCATTCCGGGCGGGGTCAACAGATCCCTTAGCGAACAGGAGCGCGACGTTTTCCTGAAAGGGGAAGATCCGCTTAATGCCGACGCCATGATCGAATGGGCGGAAGCGGCCATTGCCCTGTTCCGTGATTTCCACAAAAAAAACCGGGAGATGGTGGACGAATTTTCGCGTTTTCCGTCCAACCACCTCAGCCTGGTCGGACAGGACGGAGCCATGGACCTGTACCATGGCAAACTTCGGGCAGTGGACGCCGATGGCAAGAAAATACTGAACGACGTCGACTGCCAGGAGTATCTGGACTATATCGGCGAGGAGGTGCGCTCCTGGAGTTACATGAAATTCCCCTTCCTTACCGAACTCGGCAAGCAGCACGGGTGGTACCGCGTAGGTCCGCTGGCACGGCTCAACACCTGCGAGCATATCCCCACGCCCCGGGCGCAGGAGGCTTTTGAGGCGTACAAATCCTACACCGACGGCCGGCCGAACGACATGTGCATGCACACGCACTGGGCCCGTCTCATCGAAACCCTGTTCGCGGCCGAATCCATCAAGCTTCTACTGGAAGATCCCGATATCCTGAAGGATGACCTGATTACCAAAGGCAAGCGGCATCCTGAAGGGGTCGGTCTGCTGGAAGCACCGCGCGGCACGCTGTTTCACCATTACCGGGTCAACGAGCAGGATCAGATCACCATGGCCAACCTGATCGTATCCACCACCAATAACAACCAGCCGATGAACGAGGCGGTGGCGCAGGTGGCCAGGAAGCAGATGAACGGTCACGAGACCATCACCGAACCGATGATGAACGCAGTGGAGGTGGCGATCCGTGCGTACGATCCGTGCCTGAGCTGTGCTACCCACGCCATCGGCCGCATGCCGCTGGAGATTACGGTGTATGACCACGATGGAAAGCTGGTCGACCGGAAAACCCGGTGAACCGGAACCTCGTAATTGTGTTGCATTTGCACGGCAAAATTGGTGATCTTCCGGAAACCCTGAATCGGGGTTCCAATTTGAATCACAACCGTTTCCATGACAGAACACAGGCGAATGCTGATATACGGCTACGGCAATCCGGGCCGGCAGGACGATGGGCTGGGAAAGGCTCTGGTCGAACTCGCCGAGGAATGGGTGCAAAAAGAGGGTCTCGAAAACATCTCACTTGATGTAGGCTATCAGCTATTTGTGGAAGATGTTACGCTTATTGAAGACAAGGATTTGATCATCTTTGTGGATGCCAGCATGGATGAGTGTATCGCTGATTTTGACCTGGCTGCGGTTGAGGCCGACGATAAGGCCACGTTCACGATGCATCAGGTATCGCCGGGATTCATACTGGCGTTGTACGAAACATTGTACGGACCTGTCCCGCCGGCTTATCTGTTGCAGATCAGGGGTTATGAGTGGGAAATGGAAGAGTCGCTGAGTCCGGGTGCGCAGGAGAATCTTGGCAAGGCCTGGAAAGAATTGCGGCAGATCCTCCGGGATCCCGGTCGTTTGGATGCCCCGCGAGGTCGCACGGCCATTTCAACGGACAAGGGTTCAGAAAATGAATTTGACAAGGCTTCTGGAAAGGGATTCAGGAGTGATTCCGGAAGTGGATCTTAAAACGGTTGAAAGGCGTAATGCCGGGAGGATGATATGGATCTGAAAACACGGTACATGGGACTTGAGTTGAGCAATCCGCTGATGGTGAGTGCATCACCTCTTACCATGGATCTGGAGAACCTGCGTGCGTGCGAAGCCCACGGAGCCGGTGCGGTGGTCTTGCGCTCCCTGTTTGAGGAACAGATCGTCAACGAGCTGGAAGGCCGGATGGACCAGGAGGATATGTACTACTGGTATCCTGAAGCAGCGGAACAGATCAGGAAAATATCGAAGGGACAGACCCTGAGGCCATACCTCAATTACATTGAAAAGGCACGGAACGAATTGTCGGTACCGGTTATCGCGAGCATCAACTGCTTCAGTCCGGGAAGCTGGACTTCCTTTGCCGGGGAAGTGGAGAAAGCCGGCGCGCAGGCCCTGGAGCTGAATGTAGCCACCCATTTGCCCGGAGTGGCGGAGGGATCGGATCGCGGAAAAGGGGACGGTCTCGTGGAGCCGGAAGAGAACATACGGGCCATCATCGCCGGAGTGAAGGAGCAGGTGGATATCCCGGTCTCCGTAAAAATCGGTCCCTATTATTCCAATCTGATAGCTGCTGCCAGAGGGATGGAGGAGGCCGGTGCCGATGCCCTGGTGATCTTCAACCGCTACTACCGTCCGGATATCGACATCGAGCAGCTGGAAGTCACCTCCGATAGTTATCTGAGCGCCCCGGAGGAACTGTCCCATTCCCTGCGATGGGTGGGTGTGCTTTCACGGCACCTGCAGTGCGATCTGGCAGCCAACACCGGCATCCACGGCTTTGAAGGGATCGTCAAGCAGCTGCTGGCCGGTGCAACCGTGGCCCAGTTCTGTTCGGTGCTGTACATCCAGGGCCTGGGCTATATCGCCACCATGCTGGAGGATCTGAAATGGTGGATGAAGCAGAAGCGGTTTGCTTCGGTAGAGGATTTCCGCGGGAAGATCGTCGATGACAAACTGAATTCGGAGAAATTCGAGCAAATCCAATTCATCCGCAAGAATGCGCGGTTGTTCGAATAGGACTGACCGTCAGAGCCGGGATTGCTCGTATCAGGGCCTGGATCACCCCGGGGCGGAATTGACACGTCGCCAAGGGTCGCGGTTGCCACTGCCAGGGTCGGAAATACCGCATCGCGCGGGCCGGTGCTGCCAAGCTGCCACGGCCGGAATCACAGCGCTTGCCCGGGAAATTTTGCAATTACAGCGGATGCAATAATTCAGGCAGGATCCGGCTGAGCGAGTTTCTTCAGCCAGTCAAACCAGTCCTCCATGCCTTCGCCGCTGGTGGCCGAAGTCTCGATGAAGAGGATGTCAGGATTGATGCGGCGGGCATACTCCCTGGTCTTCCCGACATCGAACTGCACATAGGGCAGCAGATCCGTCTTGTTGATGATGCACAGGTCGGCGTTCCGGAAAATCGTCGGGTATTTGACGGGTTTGTCGTCGCCTTCCGTCACACTGATCACCACGATCCGCTTCGCTTCGCCGAGGTCGAACAAGGCCGGACACACCAGGTTGCCGACATTCTCGATCAGCAGCAAGGAACCGGTTTCCGGCGAAAGCTGCTTGACGGCGCTGTTGACCATAACGGCATCCAGATGGCATCCGCTTCCGGTATTGACCTGGATGACAGGTGCGCCGGTGGCGTCGATCCGTTCGGCATCGTTCATGGTCTGCTGGTCGCCCTCGATCACCGCAAAGGGAATATCCTCCCTGAGCGCTTCAATGGTCTTTTCAAGCAGGGTCGTCTTGCCTGCCCCTGGTGAGCTCACAAAATTCAGGGCCGTAATGTTTTTTGCCTCAAAATACCCGCGGTTGCGTTCGGCGAGCGTGTTGTTGTGTGCCAG
>JAWOCT010000090.1:0-7505 GCA_046483675.1 Cyclonatronaceae bacterium | reverse complement strand
GATGAACAAGCTTGTCAATTGGGCCTCGGATGTCGGCGATCATCTTCAATCTGACATTTTCAAGCAGTTGGCCAGTGGAGAGCCGGTTGATGCAAGGTTGCCATACAAAGAACCTTTTCAGCTGGAAAATGTGTGTAAATTCATTTTCAATACCAACACGCTTCCCACCAAGGTGGAACATACATATGCATTTTTCGAACGCTTCCTGATCATCCCGTTTGAGGAGTACATAAAACCAGAGAATCGTGATCCAAAACTTCCTGCAAAAATCATAGAGAAGGAACTCCCGGGGGTTTTTAACTGGATTATGACCGGCCTCAGAAGGTTGTTGAAGCAAAACCGGATAAGCAAGTGTGCTGCCTCTGAAAAAATACTCAAGCAATTTCGCAAGGAAAGTGACAGTGTTGCCATGTTCTGTGAAGACCGTAAGGCAAAGCCATCAAAAACGGATTACGTTCAGTCAAAGAACCTGTATTTCGATTATCGCTCATACTGCGTGGATGAAGGCCTGAAGCCACTTGCCCGGAAAAACTTTCATTCACGATTGGAAGACCTTGGATATACCATTGAGCGCAAAACTGTCGGCAAGGTAGTCTATATGAGCAGGGAGGTGATGATATGACAACAAATTCATACATTTATGAATTGGATCCCGGATCCAAAAAATTCAAATGCCCAAAGTGTGGTCAAAAAAGATTTGTCCGGTATATAAACAAATATGGCCGTTATTTACCATTTGACTATGGGCGCTGTGACAGAGAGGAGAGATGTGGCTACTTTCGCAGTCCAAGTGGGAACATAGTTGCTAAAGCCTATCCCATTCCACAAAAACCAAAAATTTCAACGGTGCCGTCTCACTTCATGGAGTCCACATTGAAGGCCTATGAACGCAATACCTTTGTGCGATATCTGGAAACCTTGCCGGATTGGGATCGTGATATTGCCGTCTCAACAGCCTTGCGGTATAAATTGGGAACTTCGAAGGATGGATGGGCAATATTCTGGCAAGTAGACCAGGAGGACAGGGTTCGCACAGGAAAAATGATGCGATACAACGAAGACGGTCGCCGATGCAAAGAAGGGTATTCGCAAGACTGGGTTCACACGAAGTTGAGACTTGCGAATTATGAGCTGGTTCAATGTTTCTTTGGTCTGCACCTGATTGGAAATACGGGTCCCATTGGATTGGTTGAAAGTGAAAAGACAGCCGTCATTGCAAGTCATTATCTGCCGGATTTCAGGTGGATTGCATCCGGGGGTCTGCATGGTATTACGGAATTCAAGATGCGCAGCCTGGCTGGTAGAAAGGTAATTATGTTCCCAGATGTTGGAGCATATGATTCGTGGAAGAAGAAAGCGGATGAATTAAGTGATGTTTTTGATGTGACTGTTTCCGATTTGTTGGAGCGCAATACGAGTAAACATCACGCAGGACTCGACCTGGCCGACTTTCTGGTGAAAGAAGCAAAGGCTAAAACCTATGAGCATGTCAAAAATGATAAAAATGTTGATTCTGAAAACCTTTTTTCTTTTGACGGCCCAAAAGCAGCGAATGGATTCAATCCCTGGACGGGTGAAGTGTTCGATCACCGAGGATATCCTGCAGACTGGGATTTAATTGGGGATACGGAACAAGTAGCATAAGAGGACAGCTTGGCCAGTTTTAAAAAATTTAATGTAGGAGGCACTATGGCAGTATTAAATCAAGAGCATAAGACATTCATTATCAGGATGTTGGCCAGATATTCGGCGCATGAAGATGTTAAAAAAAACTTTAGAGAAAGATTTGATATGGAACTGGCTGATGGACACATCTCATACTACAACCCTGAGAACCGCTCATCACGCTTATCATCAAAGTTACAGGAGGTGTTCTATCGGGAACGTGATCGCTATTTAAATGAATTTGAGGACTTGCCATTGACTAAAAGAGCTGTTCGGCTCCGAGAGTTGACCCAGGCAACTGAAATGGTAAGAGAAAAGGCTCAGCAGACCAGAAGCATTGAGGATATCAAAGCATGGGCTGATTGCATCATGAAAATCCACCGTGTCATGCAGGACATTGAAAGCGGCGATAGTACTGCCAATTCGCAAGACCGGGTAAATGAGAAACGGTTTTACCAGCAGATAAACCAGAATGTTTATTTCAACAAGTAGTGTATGCCATCTTACAAATCTATATCCGAAGAAAACCATAAACGAAATGCAGCGCTCAATGACCAGAATTATGACCCTTTTACGGGTCAGCGGTGTGTTGGTGATCGGTTTGTTTTGAAACTGGATCCCCAGGCTCATATCTATACTCCGGAAACGGCCAGGTCAGAAGATGTCGTGAAAGCAATAGTAAAGCACGGGTCTGTAAAAGGCGCAGCACATGTTAACCGGATTGAAGAATGGGTGGTGCTAAGGGATTTTTCGATCGTTCGATTCAAGCATGATTTTGAATTTTGGGCTATATCCTGTGTGCGAATTCAGGACAAACAATCGAAGAAGATGGTACCCTTTAAGTTGCGTCTTGCTCAACGCATACTACTTGAAGAACTGGAGCGGATGAGATTGGCTGGTAAACCGATCAGAGTCATTCTTCTCAAAGCCCGTCAATGGGGCGGCTCGACTTTAGTTCAGATTTATATGGCCTGGATCCAGTTGTTTCATGAAGTAGGTTGGCATAGCGCCATTGTAGCCGATGTTGAAGATCAGGCACGGAATATCCGCTCCATGTATTCAAAACTTGCTGGTAATTATCCAAGAGAGGTCAGCACAATTACCATTACACCCTTTGAAGGATCCTCAAAAAATAAATATTTAATCGAACGAGGATGCATTATGTCCATCGGCTCGGCACAACAGCCGGACAGTCTTCGGTCGTTTGACCTGGCTATGCTGCACCTGTCAGAAGTAGGATTGTGGAAGCAGACTGCCGGGAAATCCCCGGAAGACCTGGTGCAGGCATTGATAGGGGCACTGGCACGGGGCAGGAATACGCTACTGGTCGAGGAATCAACGGCAAAGGGTGTGGGCAACTACTTTCACCGCCGTTGGCAGGCTTCGGTCAACGGGCAGAACAACAGCGTGCCGGTCTTCATCCCCTGGCACAAGATCGACATGTACCGGCTGACCAAAAAGGAGATTAACGACAATTACGGTAACTATGAGAAGTTTGTTGAATCATGGACTGAATATGAGCGTTTTTTATGGAGTGAGGGCGCTACCATCGAGGGCATTGCATGGTACCGTTGGCAACTGGACGAATATGACGGGGATAGCTGGCGTATGCAATCGGAATTCCCTACAACGGCACAGGAGGCTTTCCAGTCAACTGGCAGGAGGGTATTCCATCCGGCCTATGTGCTTAATCTGCGAAAACATACACGTGATCCAGTGGTCATCGGCAACTTGGAAGGGGATGGGCAAACGGGTCCGGGATCGCTGCAGAACATCCGGTTCGTGCCTTCAAAAAACGGACATCTATGGATATGGAAGTTTCCGGAGGATATTGAACCGCCGAGACCGGTTCGCAACATGACCTGTGGGTTTGCTGACATTGGTGGTCGCACGAAGACGGCGGACAAGTCCACACTAAAGATTTTCAACCGGTACTGGATGATGGAGGGCGGTCTGCCGGAAGTGGTGGCCGAATACCGGGGTAACCTTGACCAGGATATATTCGCCTGGGATGCTGTCCGACTCTGCAAGTGGTACTTCAATGCACTCCTGGCGGTCGAAATCAACTCCCTGCGCACGAAACACTCCGACACCGAGGGTGAACATGGGTACACCATCCTGGACGAGATCAAGGAGCATTACGACTACCTGTTCTACCGCACGCAGCCAGGTTCCATTGTTGACAGAGCACCGACCAGGATACTGGGTTTCCATACCGGTAAGGGCACCAAGGAAATGATCGTCAACCGGTTGAATGCCGCAGCCCGGGATACGGAGTACATCGAGCGTTCATCACGTACCTGTGACGAAATGGATAGCTATGAAATCAAGCCCGACGGTACAATGGGGGCGGTCGAGGGGGCAAAGGACGATCTGGTGATCAGTACAGCCGGTGGGGTATGGCTGGCCACCAGCTACATGAGCCATCCGAAAATGATCAGGTCTGGCACCGGCAAACGGCTCAGGCAGAGGAAGACGGAGGCGGTCATTTGAGGCCAGATAAATAACTATTATGCCACAGTCCATTTGAAAGCTTCTCCTGTATCCTGAAACTTTTGTTACCCATTGCCTAACACTGTAACATATAGACAGTTTTGCTTAAATGTTAATTATTACAAGACGTATCAATAATAGTCCTTTATCACTGTTTTTCCTTGACTTTTATTAAAAATCTCATTCAATTAATTACAGAAACAACGCACTATCTGTTGTTGAGAGGAGTCAAAGTGCGTGTTAACTTGGCCAATATGCAGGGTGTAATAGTATTTTTTTTTGGCCTTCACATTTTTTCGCAGCCCCCCTTACTGAAGAGAGCAACTAACCCGCAAAGGCCATGGCATACAGGGAAAACTATCTGTTGACTGTTTCGATGCCGAATTGTTTTGGATGCACCCCAAAAACAAGAACAGTATTGGGGATTTTTGGATGGCTCTGGATTATGCCCCTGGTGCTTTCTTGTACCATGTCGGAGCCGCAAACAGCCACCGTAACCGTCAAGTACGAGGACGACTACTACTCGAGGTCCGGTAGCGAGACTTTCACCATGGGTGCGTTGCATGACACCGGAATCGGACTTGACACGCTCTGGCTCAGGCCGGATGCCCCGGGTACCTGGAAACTTTCTGTGAATGATTTGACCAGAGGACTCCACCGCCCGGCCGATATTTTGCAGTTTCGTTTCTTCTTGGCAGATGCAGCGAGCGACCGGAAAACCGGCAGTCTCCTTAAAAAGGAAAAGGAGATGCGAAGTGTGGCTTTGTCGGATTTGTTGGATGAAAACGTCGTTATAGAATTCGACCAACCCTGGCAGCCCGGGCAGATATACAAGGTTACTTTTCAGGTGGACATGAACAACCAGAAGGTATTGGGTTTTTTCCGTCCGGATGAGGGTGACCGGGTTGCAGTGAGCGGAAGCTGGTGTGGCTGGTGCCGGCCGGGCGTAATCCTGGAGCCATCGGGCAATGGTATCTGGCAGAATACCGTCAGATTTTCAGCCAAACCGGGTAATGCTGAGCAATACCGCTTTTCTATACAGACTGAAAGGGATATCATTCTGCCGGCCGGAGGAGTGGAAACGGTGCGTCGTCAGATAAAACTGACAGAAAATCCGGAGGAGGTTTCCAGCGATCATCCCCAGGAGTTTCATGCTGGTCTTGCCTTTTATAACAATCAGCGACGGGTGGTCCGTTTTATTGCGGAAAGTGATGGTGTTGACATTAAGGACAGTCATGGTGGTCAAAACGTGATGCAAAACAAGGCTGATTACTATGTGCATATCTGGTATGAGAACAAACCGGCACCCGAGCGGTCCGAGCCGATGATGAGGGTGAGTGACCAAAGATGGGAAATGGTATTCATGGTGCCGCCGGGTGTGGATACTCTGGCATGGGCGGTAACCAACGGGCAGGCCCGAGTTGTAAATCCCATTGCAAAGCACCGTGTTTTAGAGGAAGGAAGTGCTGTTTACAAGCAATTTTAAAGATTATCATCTACACAAACGTTAAATGACAGGAGGTTGGGAGATGAAGTTTTATAAGACTACCAAGAACCGCGTTAATACCGAAAATAATTGGTCAAATAAAGATATTTATGCTATCAATCTGTCGGCAATGCTGATTCTGATTTTGTTTCTCATTGCCACACCGACCGTCGCCCAGTTCGCCGGCGGCTCAGGCACGGAGGAGGATCCGTACCAGGTGCAGACCCTCCAGCAGCTTCAACTGATCGCCGACTCGGTCTATCTGAACAGGCACTTCATCCAGGTCGCCGATATCGACGCCTCGGAAACGGAGCACTGGAATGACGGCAGGGGTTTCAGGCCCATCGGCTGGCCGGAGGCGCCCGATGGCGGCCGTCCGTTCTCCGGATCCTACTACGGCAACGGACACAGCATCGGCTACCTGCACATCGACCGGAAAGAACACGACGAAATCGGCCTGTTTGGCACCGTGACCGGTAAGCTGGAAAAAATGGTCCTGGACAGTGTGCGTGTGTCCGGCAATAAAAATGTGGGGGGATTGGCCGGCCGGCTGCAGGGCACGGCGGAACACATTACCCTGTCGGGTTTGGTCACCGGGGCCGAAACGGTGGGCGGTCTGGTCGGGTGGCTGTCGGGAAGGGATAGTAAAATACACCAGGCCACCACTGATATCGTTGTTAGCGGACGGGAGGATTCGCCCGCAAGAAGTATAGGCGGCCTGGTTGGCCAAAGTGTACGTGGTCGCATCACAGCATCTTATTCCACAGGCCGTGTTTCGGGCAAGAAGTATGTCGGCGGACTGATAGGATGGGCGTCTTCGTTCATCAACACTTCAGAAGTATCGGATTATGAAATAGAACTGCGTTCCTCGGCGGACATATCCGGTGAATCAAGTGTAGGCGGCCTGATTGGGTTACTTGAGTATGGGGCTGTAACGGATGGTCATGCCACCAGCAATGTGTCCGGGCAGGAAGGTATCGGGGGATTGATAGGAGTTGGTAATTTTTCGGAAGTCAGTCAATCATCGGCGACAGGCAATGTATTCGGGCAGAACGGTGTCGGTGGGCTTATGGGTGGGGGAGATCATAGTGCTATATGGGAATCCTATGCCACGGGCAATGTCAGCGGCCATTTAGCAGTCGGCGGCCTTGCCGGTGGTGGGGTTGCTTATAATAGTTATGCCACCGGCGATGTGACGGGGCACAACTCGGTGGGGGGTCTGTCAGGAGCTCATTTTCCCAGCGTCACGTCGTTTGCAACCGGAAAAGTCGAAGCCGGCGGCAAGGACTATGGCGGATTGACCGGCTGGATATATTGTGATGAATTTTGGGATTATCCATGCCGGGATACGTATGATTCGTACTGGGATGTCGTATCAACCGGACAAAACGCGGCATTTGGCAGTGGAGCCTTTACTTTTGAGAATCTTCGCAGCCATGGCCTGGAGACCTCACAAATGACCGGTCAAAACGCCTATCTGCACATGTATCACCTGAATTTTGACAATGTATGGGATCTGACGAGCGGCTATCCGGTCTTGAAATGGCAGCAGCACCCCGATGTGTTGCCCCAGCCGGAAGTATCGGTCATCGGGTTCGACCGGGAAGGCCGTAACTTCGGAGAGGTCCGGGTGGATACCAGCCAGGCCCACCGTGTGATCTTCCGCAACTTCGGGAACCAGCCTATGCAGGGGCGGGTTTGGCTGGAGGGATCGGATGGTTCGCCATTCGTCCTGACGCAAGGCGAGGGGGATTATCTGTTGGAACCAAAAGCCACCCATGAGGTCAGGGTCCTTTTCCAGCCCGAAGAACCGGCATCGTATCAGGCCTGGCTGTGGATCACGCATGATGCCGCCAACAGG
>JAWOCT010000087.1:0-4820 GCA_046483675.1 Cyclonatronaceae bacterium | reverse complement strand
CAAACCGCTGTAAGCCTGCGCCACAACCTCGGGATTGTACAGTTTGCTGAAATACAACCTGGCCCGGTGATACGGGCGGTCAATGGAAAGCCTGGCGACAGAAACCGAGTCAGGCAGCAGGTCCGGATCCACATCAGCGTAGAAACCAGACTTCGGATCCGCCACCTGGTCTATCATGGTGGTATCCACAGCTATGGATATCTGTCCGGGCCGGAACGGTTGGGTGAAATAACGATCAACCTCTGGTAAAGTAGCGCTGTATTTGTAGCGGATGGCATTGCGCTGTTTCAGGAAGGAATGGGCAGTTCGCGGATTGGCTATGAGTCCACCCTCGTGCCAGAACGCCAGCTGTATCGCCTCCAGGTATTCCGGGTTTGCGGCAACGTAATCCGCATTTTCAAACCGGGCGATCGCGATTTGCTCCTCATCAGTGACATTGGAATCCGGTTTCAGGATATCACATGACGCAAGCATCAGTATCGACATAACCCCAATGAATGGTTTGTAGTAGTTGGCAATCTCAAGCATGGCCTGAATTGTTATTTTTGATATTTCTGTTGGGTCATTCATCCATGCTACACCCGTAAATGGCTAGTCACCTATTGCAACGGGAAATCAATCTATTTGTCCGTAAATACTTAATAGTTAATTTTTATATACAAATATCTGAAAAAATATTGACATTGTAGCGGTGTCAAAAATAAATAATTAGAATCTCTTAACAACTTATTTTTAGTTGTAGTAAATGTTTATTATTTGTAATAAATAAAAATGTGGTTCTATATTATCTATTATGGTATAAATATTATTATTGTATACATGTGTGTAGAAGTGCAAAAAAACGGGATATAATGATACTTGTAAAAAAGGGGGATTAGAATGGTGAATTCAGGCTACTGTGCAAGAGCTGCAATGGGCTTCTTTATAGTTCTGGGGCTCGTTTTTGTTGTTACAGACTCAAATGCAACGAACAGTGCCGCAAGCACGGATGTTGCGGTTTTAGTTGTCGATTCGGATAACCTTACAGCTACTGAAACGGCAACTGTTTCTTTGCTGATTGGATATGGAAAAGCTCCCGTTACAATCAGTTCTGAAAACGCCGATTATAACAGTTTGCAGGCATATGATTTCATTGCAGCAAGTGAGAACGAGGCATTGTCCGCATCTGTAATCAATGAATTGATTACCAATGGCAAGAAGGTGTGGCTGCTGTACACAGCAGCTACTCCCCTGGGAGGCCAGTGGGCCTCGTCTACAGCCGATAACAATCGCGATCTTCAGGTAGAGCAGAGCCAGATTTTCCCGGGAGGTTACCATTCGGACCTGTCGTTTACGGTGCAGAAAAGCGGTGTAGCTTATTCCATCACAAGTGACTATCCGGCGGGATGGTCCATTCTGGCCCACAATGCGGCTGGCGACTCCTGCAAGACAGTCATGTCAAGTGAACATGGCAGCGGCGGCAAAGGCCTGATCTATACCTACAATCCGGACAATACCAGCGAGACCGGCAAGAACGTGTTCGACATGATGTACGATTGGTTGGAGGGCGTTCCGGCCGATGAGGGAAAAACGGTACCGGAAGGCCATGTCGCCCTTGTGATCAGCCGTTATGACGACAGTGCGAATCCCGATCTGACAACCGAGGAAACCGCTTTGTACAGCAAGCTCTCAGGCTTCGGCTACAATGTCAGTTTTATCCGCTTTAGCCGGCTGCTGCATTCGGATCTGTCGGGGGCGATGATGGTGGCAGCGGCAACCTATCCGAGCATCGATGCCATATCGATCGGGGAGTATCTGTCATCGGGTAAGAATGTTCTGCTGCTGCATACAGCGGCCTCGCCCCTGGGAGGCCAGTGGGCGTCGTCTACCATGGGAGGAGCCCGCAATCTCTTCGTGGCCTCGAATCAAAATTTTTTAAATGCCTATGAAGCAGAGGACATAATAACAGTTCAATCGACCGGAACTGCATTTGCCATTACGTCCGATTATCCAAGCGGATGGGATGTGCTCGGCAGAAATACGCAAAGCACTGACGGGATGACCGCGTTTTCCTATAATGGTGTGGAAAGCAAGGGCGCCATATTGACTTATGATCCCGCAAGCTTCAGTACGGAAGGCGATGATATGCTGGCCGACATTGTCGAATGGCTGCTGCCGGAACCTACCAGCGCTTCTCCGCAGGTTGCCGAGTTGCCGGATGCCTTTGAGCTGAACCAGAACTACCCGAATCCGTTCAATCCTGCAACTACGATCAGCTACGCTCTTCCGGTGGATGCAAACGTTACCCTGGAAATCTTCAATATCCAGGGACAACGTGTAGACATCTTGGTCAACCAGTGGCAAGAGGCTGGCTATCACGACATCCCGTTCGATGCGTCCCGGCTCGCATCGGGACTGTACATCTATCGCCTGCAGGCTGGCATTTTTGTGAACATCAAAAAAATGATGCTTTTGAAATAATTTCCCGGAAAAGTACTGCGGGCTTTTCCAAGTGATTTGACCCGCGATATATACTATATTTCGGGATGGACTTTAGACAAAAAGATACGCCCGACAATATTCTGGATAATGATTCTACCCGCAGAACGGGGATGCCGGAAACCGTGCGTCGGATTGTGATCAAAGCGGGCAGCCGGATTCTGGTTGATGACCGAGGCCGGCCTGACCCGGTGCAGATAACCAGCCTGATAGACCAGATTGCCGCCCTGCAGAAGCAGGGTTACGAAGTAATCTTTGTCTCGTCCGGAGCCATTGCTGCCGGTGTGCAGGCGCTGGGTTGGAAGCACCGGCCGGATGGTCTGTCCGATCTGCAGATGGCCGCCGCGGTTGGACAGGGAGTTCTCCTTAACTTCTATTCCGAAAAGCTGGCTCAGCACGAGTGCCGCCTCGGTCAGGTGCTGCTTACCCACGCGGATCTCAACGACCGCGTACGGCACCTGAATGCACGCAACACCATTATGGCCATGCTGCGCAACCGCATTATTCCTGTTATCAATGAAAACGATGTGGTGGCAGTGGACGAGATCCGCTTCGGCGACAATGACCTGCTGGCCGCCATGGCCGCCACCCTGATCGATGCCGACCTAATGGTGCTCCTGACGACATCGGACGGATTGCACCGTACCGAGGACGGCCGGCTGACAGAGCGCATCCCTCTTTTGAAAGATATCACCGATGAGACCCTGGAGATGGCTCAGGGAAAAGGCAGCAGCTGGTCATCGGGCGGCATGGCATCCAAACTGCAATCCGCTGACCGCGCCAACCAGGCCGGAACACCGGTCATCATCGCCGACGGCCATCAGCAGAACGTGCTGCAGCGGCTGCTGCAGGGCGAAGACCTTGGCACCCTTATAAGCGGACCGGCCAACCGGCAACGGCTCAAGGCCCGCAAGAAGTGGATCGCCTTTTTTCACCGGCCCCAGGGCAGCATCTTTGTGGATGAAGGGGCCGGCCAGGCCATCACCCGGGAGGGCTACAGCCTGCTTCCGGTCGGGGTGAGCCGCACCGAAGGAAAATTCCGGGCAGGCGCCCTGGTGAATATCCGCAATGCCGAGGGCCAAACGATCGCCCGCGGACTCACTTCCTACGACCGGGAGGATATCGAGCGGATCAAGGGAAAGCGATCGGCCGACATTCCGTTCATACTGGGCGCCCGGCACCATGTCGAGGTCATCCACCGGGACAACATGGTGCTGATGTCCCATTGACCTGAACCGGAAACGCAAAGCAGCAGAAAAGAAATCAGCAGCACAACTATCCATACACAAAATTGCAGAATTATCGGCACAATGACACGCAAAGAGATAAGTACCTCCATACGGAAACAAATAACGGAACTGGGACATAATGCCCGCGCGGCCTCGCGTCAGCTCATGGGCTCGGACACAGAGAAAAAAAACCGGGCACTGGAGGCCATGGCCGAAGCACTCGGGCGCAACACCTCGTCCATCCGGGAGGCCAACGCCCATGATGTGCAGGAAGCCCGGGAAAAAGGACTCTCCGATGCGATGGTGGACCGGCTTATCCTCAACGATCAGCGAATAGAAGCCATGATCCAGGGACTGCGTGACATCGCCGCGCTGCCCGACCCGGTCGGTCGCGTCCTGAAATCCTGGGAAAAGAAAAACGGATTGCTGCTCAAAAAAGTCTCGGTTCCGATCGGTGTGATCGGCATGATCTACGAATCGCGTCCCAACGTCACCGCCGATGCCGCCGCGCTGTGCCTGAAGGCTTCCAATGCAATTATTCTAAGGGGCGGCTCCGAGGCGCTGCGAAGCAACCAGGCCATTGCCGCAGCCCTGCAGGAAGGCGGACGTGCGGCCGGACTCCCCGACCAAGCCATCCAGCTGGTACCGTACAGGGACCGGGAAGCGGTGCAGGCGCTCATCACCATGGACGAGCATGTCGATGTGATCATACCGCGGGGCGGAGAGGGCTTGATACGGGCTGTCGCTGAAAATGCAACAGTCCCGGTCCTCAAGCATTACGAAGGCATCTGTCATGTCTATGTGGACTGCGAGGCCGATCCTGAAAAAGCCTGGAAGATCGTCGAAAACGCCAAATGCCAGCGACCGGGTGTATGCAATGCCGCCGAAACGTTGCTGGTGGATGCGTCCCTCTCCGGCGAATGGATGCTGAAGATGGCAGAAATCCTGCAGGGAAGAGGGGTGGAACTGCGGGGTGATGAACGGGCGCGCGAAGTGGTCGCATCGATGCATCCGGCAACCGAAGAAGACTGGCGCACGGAGTACCTTGACCTGATCCTGTCGGTACGGATCGTGGACGGCATCGAACAGGCCGTGGAGCATATAATCACCTTT
>JAWOCT010000045.1:0-5429 GCA_046483675.1 Cyclonatronaceae bacterium | reverse complement strand
ATTACAAATAGTATTATGGCAAATCCGATGAGCAGAAAACCGGCGATGTTGATAGGCATGGCTGCCACGCCGAACAACAGGAGGATAAGAGCAATGACGCCGGCCATACCCGGCACAATGGCACCGGGATTGCTTATTTCACCCAGGATACCGTAAATCGAGACCAGCGTCAATATCAGAAGTATTTCCGGGCGCATTATGAAGCCAAAGAACAATTCGGCCAGGTTGGGGTCAATACGGTTGATTTCGGCATCGCGGGTAACCAGTTTGTGTCCGTTGATCTCACGACCGTGCATCTGATCCAGCAGATCATCCAGATCATCAGCAATAAAATCAATTACATTGATGGTAATAGCTTCGCTGCTGGTGATAGAGGCCCCGTCACGAACCGCCGACTTGGCCCACTCCACGTTGCGATCCCGTCGATCGGCCACACTCTCGATAAAACTCTCGGCGTAGTTGAATACTTTTTTCTGCATCACCGTATCGGTCTGTGCGCCGCCCATGGTCACCGGGGACGCGGCTCCGATACTGGTGGCGGGTGCCATGGCAGCGACATGCGCCGCAAGGGTAATGAACGTGCCGGCGCTTCCCGCATTGGCACCCTCAGGTGAAACATAGACCGCGATGGGCAGGTCGGAGCCCAGAAATACCTGCACGATTTCCTGAGTGACATTGAGCATGCCGCCGGGCGTGTCCAGCTGCATAATAAGCATCTCATCACCACGTTCGTTGGCTGACTCGAGTGCCCGGTTTACATAATTGCTCACTGTCGGACCGATGGACCCTTCGACCCGGATGACACTTACCGTCGTCTTTCCCTCCTGTGTACCGGACTCGTCCGCATCCTGCCTGAATTCTCTCGAATCCTCTTCTGAAGCAGGCGGATCTGGTTCGGTCAACCCACCTGTATCGCATCCTGAATTGCCCATAAGTACCAGCAGGACGCCGCACAGAAACAGAATATGGGATATGGCGATACGCATGTTCATCTAATAAATATAATACATCATAAAGATGTAAGGTTCCCTGTTAAAATGAAAGAGGATGCGTTGTGCGCTCATAGCAGGGTGGCCGGGACGATACATTGTTGCATATGCTGTCATACTGCTGATTTGCGGTAACGCACCACCGCGCTGCCCAGAAAGGCAACACCGTACGCCAGCAGCACCAGGTACGAAATCCAGATATCGTGCAGGTCGGCACCTGTGAGCATCACACGCCGGATGATATCAATGAACCAGGCCACGGGATTGGCCCACGTCAGGTACTGCGCCCAGTCCGGCATGCTGTCGATCGGTGTGAACAGTCCGCTTAGAAGGATAAAGATCACAAATATGAACCAGGTAATGAATATGGCTTGCTGCTGGGAATGGGTGATGGTGGATACGAGCAGCCCCAGGCCGAGCACCACCAGCAGATAGGTCGTCGTTGCGAGGTAGACAAGCCACAGACTGCCTTCCAGGGGCACTTCAAACCAGTAACGGGCCAGGATCAGCCCGATGCTGAACATCAACAGAGCCAACAGCATAAACGGAAGCAGCTTTCCGATGATGAACTGGATTTTGGAAATCGGGGTGACGTTCAGCTGCTCGATGGTGCCGATCTCTTTTTCGCGCACCACATTCATGCCCGTGAGGAACCCCCCGATGACGGTGACCAGCATCACCAGGATGCCGGGCACCATGTAGATTTTATAGTCGAGCCGGGGATTGTACCAGCGGGAGATGTTTATCCCGATCTGTGCCGGACGCATGACGTGTGGATCAGGTCTATCCCTGTTCAACTGTCCCTGGCCTTGCAACTGCTCCTCGTTGTCTAATTGCTCCTGCCCATACAACTGCTCTTCGTGGTCTAATTGCTCCTGCCCATACAACTGCTCCTCGTTGTGCAACCGGATGATCTGTGATGCATACTGGCTTGCAACACTCGCCGAATAACCGTCGACCGCATCAAAACGAACCGACACCGGTGCGTGTCCGTCACGGACCAGGTCCCGGCCTGCGTGCGCCGGTATCTGCAAGACCATCAGAGCTTTGCCACTCAGCAAGGCACGGTCGCCATCTGCGGAGGCAACGGACCAGCCCTTCAGCCGGAAATTCTCTGATGCGGTAAACCGGTCGATGAGCGCCCGCGACTCCGGAGTCTGGTCCTGATCCACCACAAACATGTCGATATTGCGAATTTCAAATGTGGCGGCGTAAGCCAGGACCATCAGCTGAATAACCGGAACCACCAGAATGATGCCCAGCATCAGCCGGTTGCGGAAGATCTGCAGAAACTCCTTCTGTACGATGAAAAAGATGATCTTCATGGTCACTCCAGCCGGATTTTAAAAGATTTGATGCTTGCGACAAGCAGGACTGCCATCATCCCGAAAAGGATCAGAGCCTCCATCCAGAGCACCTCCAGTCCCACCCCCTTGAGCATGATGCCGCGAATGATGATCAGGTACCATTTTGCCGGCACCACGTGGCTCAGATACTGCAGCAGCGCCGGCATGTTGGATATCGGGAAGATGAAACCCGAAAGCAGGATCGCAGGCAGCAGGAGTCCGGCCAGAGACATCATCATCGCCGTCTGCTGGTCCTTCACCGCACTGGATATGCGGACGCCGAGTGCGAGCGCTGTCATGATGAACAACAGCGACAGCAGCGAGAACAGGGCGAGACTGCCGCGGAACGGAACCTGAAACACCGCCAGGGCCACGACCAGGATGGAAAACACGTTTACAACCGACAGCACCAGGTAGGGGATCACCTTTCCGAGGATGATCTGCATGGGATTGAGCGGCGAGACCAGCAGCACCTCCATCGTGCCGAGCTCCTTTTCCCGGGCGATGGTTATGGAGGTGAGAAACGCCGAAACGAGCATGAAAATAAACGCCACCAGTCCCGGAACAAACAGGTTCGCACTCCTCAATTCGGGATTGAACAGCATGCGCAACCCGGGCACAAAGCCTGTGCGTGCCATATGCTGCTGCTGAATCTGAAATTCCCTGATGATATTCATTATGTAACCCTCGAGTATCTGGGCCATGTTGGGATCCGAAGCGTCGGTGACAATGCTCACATCCGCTGTGCCATCATGGACGAACCGGCGCCCGAATTCGCTTTCGAATATGACAACACTGCGGGCGATTCCCTTCTGGAAGACCGCCTCGATTTCGGCTTCGCTGTCAAGCACGGCGGTGAGTTGGAAATATCGCGAAGAGAGCAGCTTGTCCGTGATATGGCGGGTGACTTCATCGCGGGAATGGTCGAGGATGGCGATATCGGCCTTGTTGAGCTCGTTGCGTACCGCATAACCGAACAGCACAAGCTGGATCAGCGGCATCCCGAAAAGGATCATCAATGTCCGCCGATCACGGAAAATGTGAAGAAACTCTTTTCTGATGAATCCAAGAAACGCTTTCATTCAGCCCCTCCTCTTGCCAGCTTTACAAATACCTCCTCGACATTGCGGGCATCAAATGATTTTTTTAGTCCGCCCGGCGTGTCCAGGGCTTCGATCCGTCCGTCCACCATAATCGACACGCGATCGCAATACTCGGCCTCGTCCATGTAGTGGGTCGTCACGAAGACGGTGGTGCCCCGGTCGGATGCCTCGTAAATCAAATCCCAGAACTGCCGACGGGTGATCGGATCGACACCGCTGGTGGGTTCATCCATGAAAACGATGGCGGGTTCGTGGATCACCGCTGTGGAGAAGGCGATCTTCTGTTTCCAGCCGAGCGGCAGGCCGCCGATCAGGCGATTGCGCACAGCGGTCAGTTCGAGCCGTTCAAGCAGTTCATCGATCTTCGCGCGGATATGCCGGGTGCGGAGTCCGTAAATACCCCCGTAAAACCGCATGTTTTCAGCAACCGTGAGGTCGTCATACAGCGAAAACTTCTGGCTCATGTACCCGATGTTTTTCTTGATGGACTCGGACCGGGTGAACACATCGAAACCGGCGACGGTCGCCTGGCCGGATGTCGGTATCAGCAAGCCGGTCAGCATGCGGATCGCTGTGGTTTTTCCGGCGCCATTCGCACCCAGGAATCCAAAAATCTCGCCCCGGCCGACTTCAAAACTGATGCAGTCAACAGCCGTAAAATCACCGAAAACCCGGGTCAATTCAGACGCTTGAATGATGTTACCGGGGGTATTCATGGCTTGCCTCCGGGATCTGACTCCTTCGACTCCATCAGTGCGATCAGGGTATCCTCCACACCGGGTGTAATCTGCTCTATGCGGACATTCCCCAGCCCTTTCCGCTCAAGATGTGCGCGCAGCTCATCCGCGTCGAAATCGTCGCGCCGGTCGGTGTAATGCACCTGTTCGCCAAAAGTAAAGGCCGAAAGCGCATAGGGATACGAGCGCAGTGTCTTCAGCAGCTGGTACCGCCGGTCGGCACTGACGGCATAGAGCGTCCGGCCGAATTCCCTTGAAATACCGTCAGGAGTATCTACACTCAGAATGCGGCCCCGGTGCATCAGCGCCACCCTGTCGCAGCGTGAGGCCTCGTCCATGTAAGGCGTTGAGACGAGGATCGTCAACCCGGCCGCGCGCAGCCGTCCAAGCATGTCCCAAAATTCCCGGCGCGAAACAGCATCCACCCCTCTGGTCGGTTCATCGAGGATGAGGATATCCGGCTGGTGGATGAGGGCGCAGCTGAGTGCCAGTTTCTGTTTCATGCCACCACTGAGGTCACCGGCACGACGGTTTTTGAACGGCTCGATCTGATGGTAGATATCGCGGATCAGGTGATAGCTCTCCTCCACGGAAGTGAGGAAAATCGAGGCGAAAAAGTCGAGATTTTCCCGGACGGACAAGTCCTGGTACAGTGAAAACCGCCCCGGCATGTACCCGATGCGGCTGCGAAGTTCCCGGAATGCGACGACGACATCGTGCCCGAGCACCTTCGCCTCACCCCTGTCCGGCAGCACAAGCGTGGCAAGGATCCGGAACAGCGTGGTTTTTCCGGCGCCATCGGGACCTATGACACCGAACAGCTCGCTCTCGTTGACATCCAGCGATATTCCTTTCAGCGCTCTGATGTCACCGTAGCTTTTCGTAAGGTTTTTGACGGATGCCGACATGGTTTCAATTGTGAGCTGATTGGATTGCGTGCAAAAGCTGATGCGGTTCAGACAACTTTCAGTGACCCGTTGTCAGAACCGGACTTCGCCAGGCATGCCGATTTTCAGGCGCCCGTCGTTGCGGACCCGCACTTTCATGGCATACACCGTGGTGATCCGCTCATCGCGCGTCTGAATAGTGCGCGGCGTAAACTCGCCCCGGGAGGCGATCCATGATATCTCGCCGCTGATGCGATCCATGGTCCCGTCCGGCCCGTCGAACAGCACTTCGACCGATTGGCCCAGCCGAACTTCCCCCAGCTGCGCCCCGCTTATGTATGCCCGCAGATACATGGTTTGCAGGTCG
>JAWOCT010000021.1:0-7280 GCA_046483675.1 Cyclonatronaceae bacterium | reverse complement strand
ATCTCGGCCTGGCCTACTACCCGCGTGCATATGGCTCATGGCCTGATGCTTCCTACATAAACAACCACAACACCTGGACCGGCGGAACAACTCAGATCTTCCGCATGACCGAGAGGGGGTTCAGCGAGATACTCGCGCCAATTCAGACATTTCAACAGTATCCCTCAGCCATCAACGACCATGAGGAAATTGTCGGAACGGCAACCTTCGATTTTGAAATGAATGGTTACTCCATCAACCAGGGCGTCCTGGCAACCGAAGAGGGCAGCTGGCCGCTGGAATGCCTCGTAACGGATAGGGCACCCGATTTTACACTGAATTATGCCGTGGACATCAACAACGCCGGACAGATCCTTGCGGAATCCAGATACGAGGATGAAAATGAGGATATCCATTACCATGTATGGCTTCTCATACCAACCGATACCCCGAAAGCCAATGTAAATGTCCAAAAATCCGCTGGTTCAACCGAATCAGTTATTGGCGATGAGATTCACTATACCATTACCGTCACTAACGAAGGCCCGGAAATTGCAGAAGAAGTCCGTATATCCGAATCAATCGGTCCCAATCAGCAATTCATTTCGGTTGAAACTACCGCTGGCGATTGCAGCGCGTCCGAGGGCTCCATAAACTGTGCCTTGGGTCCACTCTCTTCCGGATCCTCCGCAACCATATCCGTTGCAACCAGAGCCATGGTTTCCGGTACCGCAAACAACAACGCCGTGGCCACCAGCAGCACCATGGAAACCGATCCGTCATCCAACCGCGCAAAACTCGCAGTGACGGTTCAGGGCGGTGATCCGGTCATGAAGACGGCCGATATCGACGCTGCTGAGACCGGTGAGGTGGACCTGAGTGAAGCCGGCATGATGATGGATGTGACCGAAGGCAGCAGCACCACCGGATCTGTCACGGCAACCATGTATCACGAGGAGCCCGAAAACAGTCAGGATTTGCCCTTGGTGAGCATCACATCCTATGGCGGGGAAATGGACCCGGACAGCGTGATCATTGAACGATACTGGACCATCCAGGCCGAAAACCTGGAAGATATGACCTATGACCTGTGCATCAACATCAGCGGTCTGGACGGGATTGATCCCGACTTCCTGGCCATCACCAAACGTTCCGAAAACAGCGACACCTGGGAAGTCTACAACAGCACTCTGCGGACAATGGACGGGATGCTGTACCTGTGCACGGAAGGCCTGACGCATTTCTCACAGATCGGCATCGCCACGGAAATGGCTCGCGTTCCCGATGAAGATCCCGGTCCCGGACTGCCCGACATGCCGGGCACCGTATTGCTGGCCTCACCGAATCATGACGCTATCACCGGTCCCGACTATGTCGAGATGTTCTGGCATGCCGCCGAGCCGGAAATCGATGCCTATGGTTTTCAGCTGGCTGCCGACGAACTGTTCACCCAAATCACTATGGACACCGTGCTCACCGATACCACCATCGCGGTCAGCGGGCTGTTTCCCAACACCGGCTACTGGTGGCGGGTCCGGGCAAAAAACGCGGCCGGATGGGGACACTTCAGTGAAACACGGATGTTTCGGACTATGGATGTCAGCGTTGAACTGCTTTCGGAACGACCGGATAACTTCTTCATCGAACAAAACTATCCTAACCCGTTCAACCCGGTAACGCAGATTCAATTCGGCCTCCCGGTGGATGCGCATGCAAAACTGGAAATCTATAACGTCATTGGACAACGTGTAGCCATCCTGGTTGACGGTCCATTCCAGGCCGGTTGGCATGAGGTCTCTTTTAACGCATCACAGCTTTCCAGCGGTGTCTACCTGTATCGCTTCCGTGCCGGTGATTATCTGGAGACAAGAAAAATGCTACTGGCGAAATAACCCCTGCCGACTAATACACCAATACAAAAAATCCCGGTCAGACGTGATCCCTGGGAATCTTGCGGCTCCAGGTCCGTGAGAACACCTTGAGGTCATCTTCGTATGCATCCAGCTCGGCATGCAGCAGAAAATGCGTTTCATTCGACTGCAGGACGGTCCGGGTGCGGGTATGGACATTCCAGTCACCTCTGCGGAAACCCCGGCGGGCTTTCACTTCTCCTCTGACCGAATTGAACTCCGCCGTCTTGAAAGAATAGCGTTCGCAGACACGGTCTTCCATCTCCATATCGATATCCTCAAGCTTCAGTACCCCTCTGTCATTGTGGACCTCGAGCATGGACAGGTCATGGGCCAGATGGCGCTTGACCACCCAGTCGTGCTGCGGTGCCTCCATTTGCTTCAAACGGATCGGTTCCGCTCCCTCCGGTGGGGCAAAAGCCGGCAGGTTGCCATCCTCCTTGCCGGGAGGCCTGACGGGCAGGTACACCGATGATTCCCCCTCGTAGACTGTCAGTCGGACCGGTTTGGGCGGTGGCCAGGCCAGCGGAAAATAGGAGGTGGACAACGAGATGCGAAATCGGTGATTGACCGGAAACTGCTGGGCTACGTCATTGAGTTGTATCCGGATGCCGTACTTTTTGCCGGGTTCGAGATAATCGGGATTCTCATCACTTTTCTGATGTGTGAGATTGAACAGACCGTAAGTGATGCGTGTTGCCTTGTCATCGGGTGCCACATCAGACAGCCGGACCGCCACCTGCGCCACTCTCTGGTCCACGCTGAAATACAAATCGATCATGGGCGCACCGAATATTTCCAGTTTCTCGGTAAGAGAAGCACTTTCATATACCAGTGAACCGCCGTCTTCCTCCCGCTGGTCATTGGGCAGATCCGGGGGCGCGTTGTAGGAACACCACTTCCCGGCGAACAGGCCCACACTCAATGGCGACTGGATCGTCTTCACGCTGACCGGAACAGGCATCTCCGCCGGATCCGCAAGCAGTTTGCCATCGGAAAACCGGTATTTGTGCATGGATATATGCGGCGATGGCCAGGTCCGCTCGGCTACCCATCTCCCAGGTTTCTGCTGATACGTATTGGAAGGAGGCACGCTGTCCTGCATCCACACCCGGAACATCGGTTCCTCCATGATCCCGCTATCCTTGTCCTTGAGCCAGTGATCCCACCAGCGCAGGGCTTCCTGGAGAAAACCTATGGCCGGACCCGGCACGCCCAGGTGCGGATATTTGTGGCTCCAGGGGCCGATCAATCCCTTTCTGGGTACATCAAGATGCTCCATCATCCGGCTCACGGCATTTGAATATCCGTCAGCCCACCCGCTGATGGCATAAACCGGTATTTTGATGGCACTGTAATCCTCACATACGGAGCCGTGCTTCCAATAGGCATCGCGGCGCTGGTGCTGCAACCAGGTATCAAGCCAGAGGCCGCTGTTTTCCAACCGGTCGAACCACATTTCCCGCCATTTATCCCCGACCAGCTCCGGATCGGGGGGACTGCTGTTGAAGGAAAACATGATGGAAGCCCATGAAAGGTTATCACCCAGCAGACATCCGCCCATGTAATGGACATCATCGGCATACCGGTCATCCGTGGAACACAGACTGATGACACATTGCAGCTCGGGAGGCTGCAGCGCCGCCATCTGCAGTCCATTGAACCCTCCCCAGGAGATGCCCATCATCCCGATCCGGCCATTGCACCATTTCTGCGAAGCGATCCAGCGGAGCACTTCCAACCCGTCTTCCTGCTCCTGCGGGAGATATTCATCACGCAGCACACCGTCTGATTCGCCGCTTCCCCGCAGATCTACCCGGACCGATGCATATCCGTGACCGGCAAACCACGGATGGGCCACCGAATCCTGCCAGGCCTCTACATCCCGCTTGCGGTACGGAATGTATTCCAGGATGGCCGGAAACCGGGAATCCTGATCCGGGCCGGGTTCGGGAAGCCATATCTTGGCGGCGAGTTTCGTGCCGTCAGAAAGGGGGATAAACACGCTTTCAAGTGTCCGTATTTCATAGGGAAATTCCTTTCGTACGCGGAAGGGCAATGACATGGCGATGGGGATTTCATGGTTCGTTTGACATACAGCCTGGCCAGGCTCCGGCCAGAGCATCGACGGTTTTGCTTTTCTAGACAGGGGTCAGTTTAAAATCAAGCTCACGGAGACATTTTTCATATCCATCAAGTAACGATTTCCGGCCGGAAGCGCCCATGTAGATCAGCGCACAGATATAACTGTAGCTGTCCTGTTCCGGCAGTTCCGAAAGCATCATGCCGGGCGTGACATCGATTTGTATTATGGTCCCGGGATGTTCTTTTTCCACCCGGGCGACCTCTCCGGCATCCGGCACCCGTTCTACCCGCGCATTCTCAAACTCGCGGTAAAAGAAGGCAGCGGCAACCCGGAACTTGCCTTTGCGCTCCGGGAGCAGGGGTTTTTTGCCTATGACAAGGTACACCGGAACCTGATGGTTGGAAATCCCATCCACCTTAATAAACAGCTCGCTGTGATGCTGGGCTACCCGGGTATTAACTTCGAGCATGTAGATCCTGTCCCGCCTGCGGTCCCAGAAAAACTCCATGTTGAAGGAGGAGTTATTGTAGCCGATATGCATCAAAAACGTCCCGCAAATATCGGCCATTTTCTGCTGTACTCGGCGGGGCAGCACGGATGGGTACTGATACCGCGAAAACACCGAACGGTTGGGATACCGTATGGAGTCCACCACGCCATGCACGTAGAGCTCATTATCGTGCATGCATCCTTCCAGGGTGCACTGCCGTCCGCCTATCAACTCCTCGGCAAGGAAAAGATGCGCGCTTACACCCCGGACCTGTTCGGGCATGTCCGGTTTCAGATGGTCGATGAGCCGGTCAAACGGACGTGAAATACGGGTTATATGTTCGCGGATCTGGGGGATAGCCTCCATGAGATCACGTTTCCTGTTGATGCGGAACCCCAGATGGGAGCCGAATGACTTGACCGGTTTGATCCAGTAGGGATAGTCCAGGGGAATCGCAGCAGCCGGGTCCACATCAAACGGGTCGAAAAGATGGAATTCGGGAATATGCTCCGAAATGACCTTTTTCTGTTCCACGCGGCTCCAGTATTTGTGCTCACACTTCAGGAAAGCGGAAACCGGCGCCGATCGCAGTCCGTAGCGTTCACTGAGAACCGGGACCATCGTGCTGACGGGAAAATCCATGTACCCGATGATCCCGTCAATGCGGCCCTGGAATGAGGAAAGCTGGCTTTCCGCCTTCTGCAGCAAATCCAGCACCGGATACTCATCCTGCTCGGTCACCTCTTTATGAGACAGCAGGCGGTGAAATGTATAATCTTCCGCGCCCGATATGGCCTCCAGCCTCTTCCGGTTGAACGCATTAAGTCCAATAACAAAGATATTCTTCTTTTTCATCTATCGATTCCACCGCCGTTAGGCCGTTTACATGTTTTTGCCCGCTGCCGCACATCGCAGCGATACGCCATCAACCGGCCGCTTTGTGCCGGTCACCGAATCATGCCTGTATGTTTTCAACAAAGATTCCCGGCGGGATGCCATCCACCGGTTTAAATTCGAACCGGAGCTTTTCCAGGCAGAGCAGGTATTTCCGGGACAGTTCGCGATAATTGTTCGCACCAACAAATATCCAGGCCAGATCATAGCTGTAGCTGTCCTGCTCGTTCAGGTCGCCGAGACGTATCCCCTCCTCAACCTTTACCTCGATCAACACACCGGGCACTTCTTTTTCGATGGCTGTAATTTCTTCGGCCGTGGGTACCCTGGTGACAACCGCATCCTCCCATTTGCGGTAAAAAAACTTGGATGCCCGGGCGTACTCCCCCTTGCGGTATGGGAAGGCTGGATCGCGCCCCAAACCGAGTTCAACTGTGATCTGGTGGTTCGAAGATCCGTCCACTTTCTCAAAAAGGTCACTGTGGGATTGCGATATGCGCGAGTTGATCTCAAGGAGCCAGATCTTGTCGGTCGATTGATTCCAAAAGAATTCGATATTGAAGGGATGATTGTCATATCCTATATGTCCGAGCACCGTTTTCGTCATTTTTGTCATCCTCTCCTGAACACTGCACGGCAGGCGGGAGGGATAATCGTAATGAAAGAAGGTGGACCTGTTGGAATGGCGGATGGAATCAACCACGCCGTGTATAGTAACCATGCCTTTGAAAACATACCCTTCAAGGGTGCACTGGCGGCCGCCGATCAGCTGTTCCGCGATGCAGTAGTTTCCATCGATCTGCCTGATGTCATCCGGAATATCCGCTCGGTCCATTATGTCGTTGAATGGTTCGGCCATCCGTCCGATATACTGCCGGATGACCCCGATGGCGCGATCGAATTCTTTCCGGTTCTTGATGCGAAAACCCAGATAGGAACCTACGGATTTTACGGGTTTGAGCCAGAAAGGAAAACCGAATTCTACCGTTGCCAGCGGATCATCTGCAAACGGATTGACCGGTGAAAAGCCCGGTATGGCATCGGGGATGACTTCTTGCTGCACCACCCGGCTCCAGTATTTGTGCTGGCATTTGAGGATGCTCTCCAGGCTCGGAAAGACAAGCCCGAATTTCTTCCTGAGGATAGGAGTCATCATGCTGATCGGGAAGTCAATATATGTGACGATGGCATCCACCGATCCCTCGAATTCAGCCAGTTTACCTTCCATATCCTTCAGCATGGCGGGTATGTCGTACTGATCGGCATCTTCTGCCTCCTCCGGTGATATAAGCCCATGAAAATTATAGTATTCAAAGTTTTTCAGCGACTTCAGCTTCCCGTGATTGAATGCATTCAATCCAATCATGAAAATGTTTTTGACCGGCGAGGCACCCATGGCTTTTCGATTAATCCTTAAAGTCGTAAGCAAAGCAAAAAGGAGTGGAAGATCAAAACCGATTTGTCCGGCATCTCAAATATACCGACTACCACAGTAGTCCGCACTATTCCCGGGAGCGCTAAGAAAAATATTTTTCCCGGGAACCTGGCTTTTCCTGGAAATTTGCTTCGCTGCAGCTTGGGCTTTTCCAGGAACCATGCATTCCCTGGAGACTGGGGGTTCCCGGAATTTTTTTCCTGGAGCCTGGTTTATGCCAGCTTGCGCGCCGCTATCTGCACCGGATCCCAGACCGGTGAGAACGGCGGAGCGTAGGACAAGTCCAGATCCATGATGTTGCGTGCAGTCATGCCGGCCGTGAGCGCCGTGGCAATGGTATCGATGCGCTTGCCGGCACCCTGCATGCCGACGATCTGCCCGCCCAGCAGGCGTTGCGTCCGGGCATCCGTGACGAGTTTCACCGTGATTTTACCGCTGCCGGGGTAGTACCCTGACCGCGTGCGGGCTTCGATGGTAGCTGACCTG
>JAWOCT010000112.1:0-122915 GCA_046483675.1 Cyclonatronaceae bacterium | reverse complement strand
AAATGATGTCCAGGTCCCTCTCACTTACCGAAAAGCAGTGAGTTGCTCTGGCCATAGCGAACAAGGGGGCCATTCGAAGTGGGAAAAAGCTGTCGGAAGAGGAGATGGAGGCACTGGTCGATCAGCTCTTTTCATGCGAGGATCCTTTTCATGATCCCCTGGGGAAACAGACCGTGCGTTCACTCACCGTGGAAGAAATCCGGTCCCTGTTCCGCTAAAGGTATTAGATTAGCAATCTTGCCGGATAATGTCATTCCCGACGACTTATTCTTCATCCTGAATCAGGGGAATGATATTATATCCCCGTCCCAGCAATAGGATCGCATGCTCTTCCAGCATATTCCGGATTTGTGTACTGGAAATAATATGGGTGATCCCGTAGTGGATTTTAGCCTTTTGTTCAACATAGATGCGTTCCTCATAGGGCAAATGAGGAATGTGTTCGACGGCTTCATCCTCATCGGGTACCATGAACCATTCCCTTGAAGCCGCCGTGGAACGGGCTATGCCCACCCACTCGAAGGCCGGTACACCCCCGTTGATAGCCACGACTACACCACCGCTGAAACCCGGATTGAACAGGGCATCGGTGACAAATGAATGGTTGCGGTCACGCTTCGGCTGACTCACAATTGCCGTGGTAACCGTGGGGTATCCCCTTGGAAAACCGAGATTATAGGTAAATGTACCCGGACGGAGCTTTTGCGGCCTTCCGAACGGATAGGGGAAGATGGGGAACTGCTCACTTACAGAGACATCCAGGATATCCGGGTCCACCCGGGCACCGATTACCGCCAGATCGGCCGTAGCATCGCTGGCAAGTACTTCAAAAGTTCCAACATAAGGTGCGTCGAACAGCCAGTTGACCTGTGAGGATTTGATGGTTACACTTTGCAGGTAGGACTGCTCGCCCTCACGATACTCGTACAAGGTATCAGGCGAACTGATAGTGTGCTCTGTAGTGAGGAGGCCTACCATATTGTCACGGTTGTGTATGACCACTGCCGTACCGGAGGAGGTGGTCTGGTTGCTTACGACCAGTGCTGCGTAGGGTTCCGGGGTGGTCATGGTATCAAGGTTATCCGGTGTGACACGCACCTGTTGATCAAAAACAAAGGTCTCGTAGTAGGAAGTACTGGTAATCCGTTTGATCGATTGATGCATATTTTCCAGGTAAGGGGCCGTATTTGCAATCGGATAACCGGTGAGGTATTCGCCTGTGCCAGGCTCCTGATCAGCGTACAGAATCGGACGCGTACAGGAACACAGCAGTAGTATCGCTATCATCCAGGGCCGGCCTGACAGGTGTGGTCTCATGAGTGAAGTCGCAGGATTGGTTTGGGAATAATTTTCATAAAGAAATTTCACCGATCAGTTCCGTTATCAACGATTTTCTTTCTTCATTCATTGCGATGCCGGCGGATGAGAGCAGGGAGGCGACATGATACAAACCCTGCTGTCTTTGTTCCGATTCCCGGATGCGTTTGAGTGTCAAAAGTGCGTCTGCAGCCGCTTTCTCCGCTGCAGCAAGATTGACTTTGCTTTTTAAATCGCTTACCAGCATAGCGAGTGCCCGGGTTCGCCAGAAGTAATTCCGGATTTCATAGGCCAGTTCCGCTGGCTGGGAAATCAGCCCGTTTTCCAGGTAAACAGACGTCAGGAGGAAAAGATAATAGGAACGCTGTTCAGATAATCCGGCAAGGGAACGGGCGAAATCATGATACCCTCTGTTAATGGCAAAGCTGAACAGTCCGATTGCGTGACTTTCAAAAGAGGAGTCGTCCATTTGGTACCAGGCAGCCAGATCCAGGGCTCGGTCCGGTCGTCCGATCTGTATCCATTTTTTTGTGATATCTGTAATCAGTGCATTCAAAATATCAGTACTTGAAACATCATGAGCATGTGATTCAGCTTGTTCAAGCGCCTCGGCAGCGCGGGAGCGCCTGTTCTGGAGCAAGCGGATATCAGCTACGCGCAGGTACGCGCGGGAAGCACGTTGTGGGGATTCAATGTGGCCGATGCCCGCCAGGGCGCGTTCAAGCAGGGAATCGGCCAACGTTTCATCACTCACGGCATACCGGGCTACCTCCAGGAGTGATTCGGTCTTTTCGGAAACACTCTCGGAAATCCGTTCTAGCTGATGTAGCGCCAGGTCAAGGCTGTCACTGCGTGCATACTGGATCGCGATCATGGCAAGGGTGGTTTGCCGAAAGTAATCCCGGTCAAAATCTCCGATTATTTCCATCGCATCGCCGGGCCTGTTGTTACGTACTTTGGCCAATGCCAGATCACGAAGGGCAAAATCAACATAATTGGAATCTATATCACTAATTTGATCAATAATTTGCTTACTGATTTCATATTCTGCATGATCGGCAAAAATGGAAGACATGCTGGAAAGTTCCTCAATATGCTCCAGGGGGCGCTGTTCATCCGGTTGTGGCAAACCGTTCATTATCAGGGCCTGCGCCTGGCTGCCGCGTCCAGCTTTCAGAAGCTCCTCGCAGATGAGTGCGGTCAGCTTGAGCCGTTGCAGCGGTTCCAGGTAGGGCAAGTAACGGGATATCCTCTCCAGGGATCGCGTATCACCCTCAACGATGAAACCCGCAGAGACCAGGCTATCTAACGAAGCGTACAACCGTTCGGCATCCTGTATCCGGTCGGCCATCTCAAGGGCCGCTTCCTGGCGATCAACAGTGACATTGTGCACAGACAGGTCGTGGTAAAGCCGATCGATCAGGCTACGGTCCCAATGACGTTCAGCCTGCTGTATGATTTCATCGATCATGGCATCGTACCGCTCGGTCTGACCACTGGCATGGAGACGTTCAGCATATTCCAGACGCATCTGCGCGCGTTTCATTTCATCGTTTTCGCGTTCGATCAGAAATTGCGTAAGATCATGGAAACTCTGCAGCGCTTTGGTTTTTGATTCGTAGAGCCGAACCTTGTTTCTCAATTCACCGATGGTGATGTCTCCTATGCGCGTACGGTATTGAGAGACATCAACGGCCAGTTGCGTATCGGGATAATTGGCAATGATATTATCAATGTTCTCGACTGCTTGCGTGTAATTTCGATAAGAGATGGAAGGATCGGTTTTCTCATGTTCGCGCGCTTCCTCAGTTAGCCGGTAGGCTTCAACAAAAAGCCGATTGGCCTCACGGTCGGGATCGGACCTTCCACAGCCCGCAACCAGCATCAGTGAACAGGCAAACAGGAGAACAAATGTCAGGGCTCTTTTTATCATTCGATGTAGCGGTGAATCACGCAATGGAATTCTGTAAGGCAATCAGTGATTGAAGATAAGAATCTTTCCGTTTGTATAACGAAAGGGATGTAAAAAAACAGGTGTTTGAATGGAAATGGAATAAAGTTTCGGGCTGAAAAGCCGGCTAATGAATTACATATAATTTACATATATTGAGTCGGATGAACCATTCATGGCGGCTGTTGCGAACTTTTGCCTGTCTCCGCTGGATGACCGGGTACCATTCTTGACCGTAAAGAAAGAAACAAACGATCCACCGATGAAAAAATTTGTACTGCAGCGTGAACCAGATCGAAGAAAAGACGCATCCTACCGCATCCCATACACCGAACTGCTGAATGACAGGCAGTACCAGGCGGTGATGCATGAAGGAGGTCCTGCGCTGGTGGTTGCCGGGGCAGGTACCGGAAAGACACGCACGCTGACCTACCGCGTCGCCCGTCTGATAGAAGACGGTAACCCGCCGGAATCGATATTGCTGCTGACCTTTACCCGTCGCGCGGCCAGGGAGATGCTCGAGAGAGCAACAGGTGTACTGGATGACCGCTGTTCCAGGGTAAAAGGAGGTACTTTTCACCATTACTGCAATCAACTTCTGCATCGATACGCCGACCGTATCGGTTTTCCCAACCATTTCACACTGCTGGATCAGGCCGATGCCGCCGACGTGATCCGCTATTTGCGGACTTCCGTGGCACGCCAGCTCAAAGGCAAGCGATTTCCCCAGAAACATGCTCTGGCAGCAATGTTCTCCAGCACTGTAAACAAGCAAATCAGCCTGTATGAAGTGCTGGCATCGCAATATCCGCAGTTCCTTGAGCATTATGACATGATCGAGGAACTGCAAAAGAGATACTCTGAATATAAAAGCGCAAATGCTGTAATGGATTTTGACGATCTGCTTGTCTATACCCGCTTTTTGTTGATTCAGGAGAAAGATATATGCCGGAAGGTGGCTTCGCAAAATCGTTATGTCATGGTTGACGAATATCAGGATACCAACAACCTGCAGGACGAGCTGACGTCCCTATTCAGTTCGGCACATCGGGACCTGCTGGTCGTGGGCGACGATGCCCAGAGCATTTATTCCTTCCGCGGAGCGAATTTTCGAAATATCCTGTCTTTCCCCGAACGATTTGAAAATTGTCACGTAATCAAGCTGGAAGAGAACTACCGGTCAACAGCACCTATCCTGAACCTGTCCAATACTTTGATAAATAAAGCATCAGAAAAATTCGAAAAGAAGCTGTTCACGGTAAAACAGGAGGGAGATCTTCCCGGCCTTGTAAAAGCTTCCTCTGAGCGGGATCAGTCACGGTTTATTTGTCAGCTGCTTTTGCAACTCAGGGAACAGGGGCGTGCCCTTGGAGATATGGCTGTGCTTTTCCGCAACGGCCGGGATTCCTATGACCTGGAATGGGAGCTGGGTAAACGGAATATACCGTTTCAGAAGTTTGGCGGACAAAAATTTGCCGAAGCAGCCCATGTCAGGGATGTGCTGGCACACCTGCGTGTTATCGTAAATCCGGAGGATCAGGTTGCCTGGAACAGGGTGCTTCTGCTGCTGGAGGGAATCGGGCCCCAAACGGCCTCGGAGCTGATCCAATGGCTCAGAAGAAACAAGGAAGAAAACCTGGCGGACTCAAATATTGTAAGCCGTGCTTACAAAAAACAATTGGAAAAGCTCAGTATGACGCTTTCAGAGGTAACTAGCTTCCGACAATATCCCGGTAAAGCGGTGGAATCCGTGGCTGCTTACTACCAGCCCATCTGCGAGAAACGCCATGATGATCATCCCAAACGCATCAAGGACCTGGAAGCATTTGCCGGCCTGGCCGGTGGATATGCCTCCCTGGACCAGTTGTTGCAAGAACTGACCCTGGATCCGCTGGATGCCACTGCTGTGGAAACCGAAGCCCGGGAAAAAGATGAAACTCCGCTGGTGCTCAGTACAATCCACTCGGCCAAAGGCCTGGAATGGGACACGGTATTCGTCGTGCAATGCCTGGACGGCATCATTCCATCGGGCTACTCGGTAGATGATCCGATGGCTCTGGACGAAGAACTCCGGCTTCTCTACGTAGCCTGCACCCGTGCCCGTGAACAGTTGTTCATTACCTATCCGGTAACAAGGGAGAGTACTTATGGTGAATATTTTTCAAATCCTTCCCGTTTCCTGGAGGGAATTCATGAACGCACACTGGAGCCGTGGTTGCTGGAAGAAGAACCGGCGCGGCAGCAGCTATCCCCGTGATGTCAGTCCTTGTCCAGTTTCAGGATCTTGTACTGGCGGTACATGTCCATGGCCAGCCATAAAAACGCATACGGCGGAATGAGGATAAACAGTACGGTGATGAATAGCTTGCGTTTTTCGGAATAGGGGTACTCCTGCATCCCGGATATAGCGGCAATCCATAAAATAACCAGTGTAAAAGCCAATAATGCTACCAGTATGGAACCGATAGTTCCAAATTGATCGTGTATAGCCTGCAGCATGTTTCTTTCTTCCTACTTGATCGTTTTTTTACTGACGTTGTGATGCGTATCTTATAAAGATAATAAACTTTTTTTACATACTTGTACGCATTTCACGGTATTGATTTTATGCTGCCCGTAGTTGCCATTGTAGGCCGTCCCAATGTCGGCAAATCCACGCTGTTCAACCGTCTGCTGGGGGAGCGGCAGGCCATCGTGCACGATGAATCAGGGGTCACCCGTGACCGGCATTACGGGGAGAGCTATTGGAACGATCGTGATTTTACGGTCGTGGATACCGGCGGCTATATCTCCGGCAAGGCAGATGCGATCGTTACAGGCATCCGCAGCCAGGTGGAACTGGCCCTCATAGAAGCCGATGTCATTGTTTTCGTTGTGGATGTGGAACAGGGGATAACCGCGGAGGACGATGCTGTGGCACGGGTGCTTCGCAGACAGGATAAACCGGTAGTACTGGCTGTCAATAAATCGGATAATACGGAGAAGGCGATGGAAGCCCCGCTTTTTTACCGGTTGGGTTTTGATGAACTGTTCCCTGTCTCGGCCATTTCCGGGACCGGAACCGGAGAGTTGCTGGACCGGCTTGTTTCCCTTCTTCCGGCTCAAATGGAACAAGAGGAGGGACCACAGTGGCCGAAACTGGCCGTGATAGGACGTCCAAATGTGGGAAAAAGCAGTTTTATAAATGCCCTGCTAGAGGATGAGCGCTGCATCGTCACTGATATTGCCGGAACGACCAGGGACTCGGTGAACAGTCTCTTGAAATACAAGGACGGCAATTATACCCTTATCGACACCGCCGGTCTCCGGAAGCGATCACGTGTCCATGAAAACATTGAATTTTACAGTCTCATCCGCACCGAAAAAAGCATCAGGGAATGTGACGTGGCCATTATACTGGTTGATGCCACGCAGGGATTCCAGGTGCAGGATGTGCGTCTTCTGAGGCAGGCCGAGCAGTTCAACAAGGGCATGATCATAGCCCTCAACAAATGGGACTTGGTGGAAAAGGAAACCAACACGGCGAAAATGTTCATCGATGCTGTGTACAGAAAAATCCCCAGCATGGATTATGTGCCGGTTGTCACGATATCGGCGACGACCGGTCAGCGGATCCACAGGGTCATTGATGAAGCCGTGGAAGTGCTGGAAGAGCGCAGCAGGAAAATACCCACGTCACAGCTCAATAAATTCCTGAAAGATATCACAACGGAAAGACCGCTTCCCTATGCCAGGGGCCATCAGCTTACCATCAAATACATGACACAGGTCAAGCAAAAGCCACCCGTTTTTGCCCTGTTCATGAATATGCCCCGGGAACTGCCAGCCAACTACAGACGATTCATAGAGAACAAGTTGAGGGAACAGTTCGGGTTCCGGGGCGTGCCGGTTACCCTGGTCTTCAAGGAAAAATGACCGCTTAATCGCCCTTGTTAGCTTTGATAGAACACAGACATACGTTATTTTTGTATTGCCTGTCCGGTAGTCTTTCAGATCAGGCAACTCAGCATCTAAACCTTCTATTGCGAGCAGAAATCCATGATGTCCGACAATCTCGAGATACCCAGAGTCAATGCCAAGGTCAGCGATCCTCGACGGGAAAGAAAGTTGAACTTCCTCGAAAAAATCTACCTTCCTGAAGTCCTGAGGGGAATGCTGTACACCCTTAAGCAGATGTTCCAACCCAAGTTTACCATGCAGTATCCCGAAGAGCGATTTGACCCGCCGGCTATTTTCAGGGGGCGGCCCGTTCTGGTGGAAGATGAAGGACAGGAGCGTTGCGTAGCTTGCGGATTGTGTGCACGGGCCTGCCCACCATTGGCCATCAGCATGCAGGCTTCTGAAAACAGCGATGACCCCAAGGAGCGATATCCCACTTTTTTCGAGATCAATATGCTTCGCTGTATCTACTGCGGATACTGCGAGGAGGTCTGCCCAGAAGAGGCCATTGTTATGAGCAAGGATTACGACCTGGTGTTCGAGGCCAGGGAGGAATCGGTTTATGATAAATCCAAACTTCTTGTTTCCAAGGAAGAGCTCAAGGAACGCCTGGAATACCTCCGTGAATACAAGAATCGCCAATTCGGTCAATTTTGGAATTTTGATGAAGAAAATAATATCCATTCCGTGCGCAACCGGGATAAACGATGGGAAACGAGCCTTTCCCTTGTGGAAATGATCGAAGCGCAACGGGAGGAAGGTAAACAACCCGAACCGAATCGGGGCTGAGGCCGTTTCCGGCAATTGCGATCCTTGCAGACAACATTGTCCGTGTTCAACCAGATTAAATCGATCCCTTTCATACTTTAAATAACAAAGCACTCTTTTGGTATCACAATACACATATCATGATTTCGAACAGCTTGCATCAGATGCCGCATGGCTGCTGGAGGAACTGGACGTGTTAAAACGGATGCTGCCGGTCATCCCGTATCATGAACGGCCCATGGGACAGGAGTCTGTCCTGGACATGATTGCAAAAATAGGCTATGTGACAGAAGTGTATTATCGACCAGCGCTTCAATTATTTGTAAATCGTAATGCCAAATTACATTATACGAGTATTGAGGAGGCTTTGAAATTCTTTTCGGATCAATATTACAGGGATTCAGAACCGAATGCACTTCTTGACCGGTTGATATCCAACCGAAAGGAACTGCTTGATTTCCTTTCACAAATCAAAAAAGATCAATTCAACCATCGGATTCACATGGATGGAAGAGTGTGGTCTCTTGCTGAGCTTGTTCATGAAATGGTGCGTTTTGACCGGCAACAGTTGAAACAAGTGGCCGAAAGGGTACTCGATATGCAAACGGATCGCCAGGTATGAAGGGCGTTAATTATAAACGATTTTGTCGAATTTGATTCCAAAACATTTAGCAGAATTTTCGTATCTGCAGAAATCACCCAGATTGAGTCCACCACATAAATAGAATATTCCGATGACCGGATTCGCAAATTTTGTCCTGTTTATAGTTTCATTTTATGCGACAGTAAATTTCTTCCGCATTTATTCACTGAGCAGAAAGATATTCCATTTCTGCCTGGGGACAACCGGTGCCTTTATCGCGATAATAAGCATCTCTGGGTATCTGGAAATGTTCTTTCCGACTCTCGATGCACAATTTATCGGCGAATGGGCTACGGTATTTAGCGTTTCCTTTCTGCTCTCGGCCGGTGCAGCATTGGTACGGGATTCCAAACCGGTGTTCTCCAGGTTTCCGCGTATTTTGACCTTTGCACCGCTGGCACTGATTTTCATCTACCCGCTCATTGTGGATACGGTTGCGGTAAAGGATTGGGTTATAGCCATTTATCAGGCAAGTGCGCTGATTATCGGAATGCTGGTGTTCAGTCTGAAAACTCATCATAACGGCAATTATGGATACTTGCTGGTGGGCATTGTCTTCTTCGCCATTACATTCATTCTTTTCTGGCTGCCTGAATCCGTATTCACCCTGCCGGTTTATGTTTGGGTTCTGCTTGTCGCATGCGGAATACTGATTACCACCGTCGGATACAATTATGTATTCCATCAGGATGAGGATCTGTTCGAAGAGGAGGATCGAAGGGAAACCTGGTTTCAATAAGTATTCCAGCCGGTATCAGCTCAAATAACTTTTGACCCGGTAGAACAGTAAGCATACAGTCTCCAGGTACCATAAAATGTAATTGGATATCAGCCAGCTCGCCCAGAGGAGGAGTGGCCCCGAGTTGATAATCGAGAAATGGCACATAACTGACACCACAAATTGCGGAATCAATATTCATACCTAATTCGATTTTACATAATATTAATTATGCGACAATTCAAAAAAGGATGGATCGTACACCCGTAACCATCATGATCAATGATCGATGTTTCGCAGGTATTCAAGGGTCCGGATAGCATCTTTTAAAGCACGTTGTTCTTCCAGATCTCGGTTATGCGGGTCACGTTCAAGGATCTCCTGCAGTCTTGAACGGTATTCGGGATCTCCAAGGACAGCCAATCCCCTGTATGACAGCAATCGATATGTCCTGCGCGGATCGGAAAGCCTTGACTCAAAGATTTCTGCAGCCTGATTTCGCATGGATCCCTCAATCTTTTCCGCATGCTCCGCCATATGACCAAGTGCGGTTTGTATGAACAACCGGTCTCCGGGCTGGCGGGCGAGCTCCATTAAGAGTTGAAACGCCCCGGGTTCCGTCGAGTGCGTAAGAGCTTCCGCTACGGCATTTTTGATCACATCCTGGTATGATTCCATGTCAACGTACTGCTCTATCATGCCGGCGATCTCCCCCGGATATATCGGCCCGCTCAAACGGATTGCTTCCGCTGATACAAAATAGCTGGTATCATTCATCATTACGCGAAAATGATTCTGAATTATATTGTCATCTGTATTTATATTTTCCAAATTGTGCAAAATTTTAAGTGCTTCCATCCTTGACTCATAATGCACTTCATTTTCAAAAGTAGCTTTCAATGCCATCTGAAGAACCAATTCACGGTCAAAGAGATCTACATGATCGGCAATCAAGCCATATGCAGTGAAGCGGATACCCCAAAACGGATCGTTCTGAGCCAAACCCATCAGTTTCTCGCGAATCGTGCGGTGTTCAATGAAATCTTCAGCCATGGATAGTGCCTCGGCGCGTACCAGCAGGTGTTCGTTCTCCAGGCGCATCATCAGCGTCGGCAGCGAAATATCACGATAATACTGTGCAAGCTGCACGCGCTCCGGATCGACTATGACATCAAGGATAGGACTGTTGGCTTCGAACTGGAATACATTCTCCATCTCATCGATAAGGATACGATCGCGTATGGAACCATTTTCAGTGATGATGAGTACTTCCGGGTACAGTGTAAAAACCGGCTGCCGTTCAGTGTCTTGTACCTGCTGCACTGTCAGTTTCGCCCAATCTCCGTCGATCTCATGGCTTACCTCTAGATTCGGATGTCCGGGTTTCAGGAACCATTGCTCCAAAAACGGGTACAGTTCCAACCCGCTGACCTCTTCAAATACGCTTTTAAAATCAAATATGTCAACTGCATCAAAGGCGAATCGATTCAGCCAAAGTCTGACCCCCTCCCACCACACCTCATCACCGAGATAATCATGCAGCATGCGCAGCACCTGGCCGGCTTTCTGATAGGTGTGCCGGTCATACATGTCCTCGGGAACTTCGTACTGGTAGAAAACAACCGGACGTCGATAGTTTTCCGCTTCTGCAAAATAGCGCATCCGGTCAGTATGGATTTTCCAGAGATACTCGTTCATCCCATTGAGGTGCAGTCGATAAGCCGATTCAAAGTAATTGGCAAAGCCTTCATTCAGGGGAAGATTGGCCCAGTCTTTGCACGTTACCAGGTTGCCGAACCACTGATGGATGACTTCATGCATGATAAGGTCCTGGTTGGACAGATCAAGAGCTGCCCTGCGATCAAACTGAACGGCATCATAGAGTAATGTGGCGGTAGTGTTTTCCATGCCCCTTGCGATGAAATCATGAACCGGCGCCTGGGCGTAGACGGGATCCCATGGGTAAGCAACGCCCGTAACCTGTTCTGCGTAATGAACCATATTAGTGGTATTTTTGTAAATATCATGTACAGTATTTACAAATTCTGGTTCAATATAATACCTGTAAAGGACATCACTCTTTTTTTCTTCAATAATTTCGAACTCACCTGCCGCAAGAACGAACAGATAAGGGGCATGAGGCTGATGCAGCCGCCAGTAGTCGGTCCTAAGTGAATCGCCCGGAAGCACCCTGCTGTCCAGCTGCAATCCGTTGGAAAGCGTTTGAAAGTGATCCGGCACGGATATCCATGTTTCCTGGGTGGCACGCTCGGCCGGGTGATCTATGGTCGGAAACCAGAAACTGTTGTCTGCCGGTTGACCCAACGTCCATACCTGGGTCGGTTTTGCTGGATCTTCTCCTGTTGGGTTTACGAAATATAGCCCTCTTTGGGGTGGTTCCGAGACGAACGACACACCAAGAACCAGAGTATCCCCCACGGCATAGGGTCTATCAAGGTTCACGGAGACAGTGGCCGAATCCAGATCAAAGGCAAATACCTCGCCGGACCGCACATCGAAGATAGAGTCGAATGCCATGGTCTTCGCATCGAAAATGAGCGAATCCTGCATCCTTTCACTGATAAAGAGCATTTCGGTCGAACCGATGACCTGTTCCTGCTCAAAATCAAAACGAACACTTAGTTTCTGATGTTTCAGATCCCACGTCAATTCCCTGAGCACCTGTACCGGACCTGAAGGAATCGACCACTCTTCCGTTATCTTTTCACGATGTTCCTCAGGCTCACCGGGGATCAACGCGGCACACGAGGCGAGAAACAGCAATCCGGTAAAAAGCCCACACAACAGTGCGTTCTTCTTTTTTCTGAATTCAAGAGCCGATACACCCGGCATAGTAGGGCCGAATACGCCGGGCACATAACTTCGTACGCCAGGCATGGATCGTTTTACCTTTTTTGGGGGCTCAGAGTCTGTAAATGCCATAATTTTAGCTAAAATGTGCTTTGATTAATGAGTCAGCTCTTGCTATTATTGATAGCTATCAGAGATACTGCAAATTTGGGAATTTTCCCCTTCTTTACAAACCATCCATACGATGCCGACGGACCACAAATCGCTCAACAAGGCTTTTGCTGCTTTATCTTTTGTAACGGCTTTGATCCTGTATCTGCTAACGTTGCCTCCAACGGCCAGTTTCTGGGACTGCAGTGAACGTATTGCCTGTGCCTTCGGTTTGCAGATTCCCCATCCACCCGGGACTCCATTCTATCTGTTGCTCGGGCGCTTTTTCTCCATTTTCGCCGGCCCCCAGTCGGCTGCCTACATGATCAACCTCATGAGCGCTCTTGCGTCCGCAACGACGGTCATGCTGCTCTACCTCATCATTGTCCGCCTGATACGTGAGTTCAGGGGATACATCGTCGACAATTATCCACTCATAGACAGGATCGGACTCTACGGCGGTGGCCTGATCGGTGCTCTTACCTTTTCCGTAACCGACAGCCACTGGTTTACATCGATCGAGGCGGAGACGTATGCCATTTCACTTACCTTTACGGCCCTGGTCGTCTGGCTGGTACTCAAATGGTCCGAAAATCATGACAATCTACGCAATGAGCGCTGGCTTCTGCTTATTACTTTTCTGTTCGGACTGGCATTCGGTATCCATTTGCTGAGTCTGCTGGCCGTATTCTTCGTGGGCCTGATCATCTATTTCAAGCAATATGAATTCGATATCCGCTCGTTTCTGGCTGCTTCCGCCATCACACTGGGCATCTTCTTCCTGATTTACCCACTGACCATCATCCAGCTCCCTGCTCTTGCCGGGTCATTTTCCGAAATTACGGGAGGCATGTTGGGCCCGCTTCTGTTTTTGATTCTTTTTGCCGGGATAATTGTATATGGCATTTACTATACGCATAAAAATAATTATCGATCGGTCAATATCGTACTGGTTGGATATCTGCTAATCCTTGTCGGGTATTCGAGCTATTCGATGATCTACATGCGTTCTCAGGTGAATCCTGCCATCGATCAGAATTCCCCCGACAACGTGGACGCGTTCATCAGCTATCTCAAACGCGAACAGTACGGACAACAGCCCCTGCTCCGCGGGGAAAGCTACAGTAATCAGATAGGCGGCATCGATCGCGACAATCCCAAACTCTTTCCCAGACGGTATTCACCGGACCAGCGCCATCAACAAAAATACGCGCAATACAGCAGTGACCTGCATTTTTTCCTGAGTTACCAAGTCGGTCACATGTACCTGCGCTACTTCGCGTGGAATTTCATCGGCCGTAACAGTGACATCCAGGACGCCCGCTGGATTTCAGGCTTCGGTGACAGCGACTTCACCCACAACCCCGCCCACAACCGTTTTTTCTACTTCCCGTTTGCACTGGGACTTATTGGCATGTTCTTTCACTTCAGGAAGGACTGGAAACGTGCTCTCGGCGTATCTGTACTGTTCCTGGCCACCGGGCTCGCCATTGTGGCTTATCTCAACCAAACACCTTTTCAGCCCAGGGAACGTGACTATTCCTATACCGGCTCCTTTTTTGCCTTTTCCATCTGGATAGGACTTGGAGTGACCGGACTCGTGGAACTGGTTAAACAGTACCTCAAATCCAATCAATATGCAGCTTATGGCATACTTGCAGTGATCGTACTGGCTGTACCTGTGCTGGTCGGCAGTCAGACCTATTCCAACAACGACCGCAGCCTGCGCTATGTGGCACCTGATTATGCCTACAACCTTCTCAACAGCACGGCCCCTTATGCAATCCTCTTCACCAATGGTGACAATGACACATTCCCGCTCTGGTATCTACAGGAAGTAGAAGGTGTGCGCACGGACGTACGTGTGGTCAACCTTAGCCTGCTGAATACCGAATGGTACATCAAACAGATGAAAAATCTGTGGAGTCACGAGGCCCCACCGGTTCCGATCGATCTCACGGATGCCGAAGTGGACCGGCTCAATGAGAAATTCCAGTTCCGTCGATCCTCCGATTTCCACCAGCCTGGGGATATCTCCATCCCGGTTGATACGGATTTCCTGCGCAGAGTTTATGCCGGGGAGGTTGATTTTCCATGGGCACCGGAAGAAGTGCCGGAAGAAATGGGCTTTGGCATCCCCTTGGAACAACTTGAACAGGAAATCAGATGGCATCTCGAAGGGATCTTCCTGGGACGTGACCGGGACGGCAACGAAATGTTCTATACCCGAATACAGGACGACATGGTGTTGGAAATTCTGAGAACCAACCGGTGGGTGCGTCCTGTCTATTTCTCCACGACCGTGGCAAGGGATGCTCAGATGAACCTTCAGGACTATTTCCGCCTTGAAGGCAAAGCGTTTCGGGTCATGCCTTTCCGCACGAACAACGAGATCGATACAGAAATCCATGGGCAGCGCCTGAAATCGTTCCGCCTGCGCCAGATCAACAATGAGAAAGCCTATTTTGATGAAAATATCCGTCGTATGATGGACAATTATCGCACCATCATCAATCGTCAGGCTGTGGCATACCTGCAAAACGGCCAGCCGGACAGTACCGCCTACTGGCTGCATTGGGGTGAAGAGCATATCCCCTTTACTACCATTGAAGGCGATCCCACTTCCATCCTCAATTATGCCTACCGCTATGCTCAGGCTGATGTCAATGACCGTGCCCTTGCCCTCGCCGACAAGGCCCGGCGTGATCTTGATATTTCGTTCCGCTCCTACCTTCGCGAACTGGATCAACTGGAAACCGAGATAAATCAGACCGAAAGACGTATAGAAGAACGAGGCCGGCGAATGGATTCGGAAAGGCGTCGTGAGCTTCAGAACCGGATCAATACCCTGACCCGGGAGCGACAGCAGCTTGTTCGCGAGCTTTCCTTTGAAACCAGCCGTTATATGATCATCCAGCGGATCTTCTTCATGAACGACATGGAAGATGAAGCGCTGGCCATAGCCGATTATGTAGCGGAAGTGTCAGATAATCGGCTTCCCTTCCCGCGGGACCCGCAAGAAAACCGCCAACGGGTGCGCCGAATGTTTGGAGAGTAAGCAGTTCCGTATTTAGGTCACTTACATTATATTTGTATATACGTGCCATAGAAAATCCCACAGGCAAAGAACACATCTGAAATGATCCACAAATTCACGGAAGAAAATATCTCAACGATTGCCAAGGTGCTGGATTCAAAGCCCAAAAAAAGCGGAAATGTCTACCGCTTTGAAATCACCAATCGGGAAAAGGGCCGAAAAATGGCCCTGGAGATCCATCTCGGTCTTCAGATCGGCGACGATCAAACCAATCTGATATCGGTCTACACTCAGGATACCTTCCTTCAGCTTCATAACTGTACAGCATTCGTGGCCAGTGACCTTTTACATCAAATCACGTTTTTTGGAAAAGATGGTTCCAAAATATCTGGATTGATTATGGAAAGAGAAGCTGGATGCAGCTTTTATTCCAATGTAAAAGAGTCATTGCTCAGCGGTGACTTTACCCGGCTTCCTCCGGAAGTCATGATGTGCAGTGTAGCTTTGTCCCTGACCGAAACGGCAGATTTCGATGGATTTAATTTTGAGGACGAGTAGGCGCATCGACCTCACCCAGCCACTGCCGGCTATTCATGAACAGCGACAGATGCAATCTCTTTCTCTATGGGTTCGTTCCAGGTATTTAATGACAGCGGCATGGAAGTTTCTTTTGACGAGACGCATCTGGAACGCTTGATTTCGGTACTCAATATTGGTGAAAAAAGGAATTTTGAACTGATTGAAGTTGTTTTTCTCAATAGTGATGCCATTCTCAAAATCAATCGCGAATACCTTGGCCATGACTATGTCACGGATATCATTACATTCCCGTATCACAAAGCCGGCAATGGCATTGAAGGTACTCTTTACTGCTGTGCGGCACAGATCAAAAGTCAGTCAAACGAATTTAATGTTTCCTTTGAGAGCGAAGTACTGCGGGTTGTGGTACATGGTTTGTTGCACCTGATCGGGTATAATGACAGAACCGGACAGGAACGCCAACATATGCACCAGCTCGAAAACAAATATATGACCCTCTTCAACGAAGTTTGAATGCAAAACAACGTTTTTGACCTGATTATCTTTCTGGTGAAGCGAATGCATATTGGCATTCGTCTGAAAGATATTGAACTGGATAAATTGCCGGGGTATAATAACTCGGAGATCAGCGCCGCTTATTCGTGGCTCGTCCAGAAACATGAATCGGGCGAACTGCCCGTACCGCCTGGGTACAACCGACAAGTACCGTCGCCGCGTTCTCTTCATCCCAATGAACGCAGTCGCATTTCAGCTGATGCCTATGGATACATGCTGGAGCTCTATTATCTTGGGATTTTGAATGCGGAGAAAATGGAGCATTTGATCGAATATGCCATGTTGCGCATGGATAAAGAGACGACAACCATAACTGATGTTAAGGAATGGGTGGCTGGCATGATATTCGACACTGATTATACGGGAAAAGATCGTTCTTTGTTCCTTAAGGGAAATGAAACCATTCATTAACGTCAATGGAGGATCTTCTATTCGTTCTGCTGGTCTTTGTGACATTGTTTTTTTCAGTAACTACATTGATCCTGTTGCACAACAGGAATCATTTCAAGGGCCTTGCAGACTATCAGAAACAACATGATACTCATTCCGCCCAAGTTTACGGCAGTAACTTGGAATTTCCCCCGGATTATCCACTGGTTTCTATTCTGATTCCTGCCAGGAATGAAGAGTCTACATTGCCCGTGCTGCTGGAGAGCCTTGAGTATCAGGATTGGCCTAATCTGGAGATACGCATCCTTGATGACCACTCTGTGGACCGTACACACCATGTCACCAGAAAATTTATAGAACGTTCCCGTTTCCATGTGAGCGTGCATGACGGAGAGGAAAAGCCGGATGACTGGCTTGGTAAAAACTGGGCCTGTCATCAACTCGCAAAACATGCCAAGGGTGAGATATTGATATTTTTAGATGCGGATACCTGGCTGTCACCGTCTGCTGTCCGGAATATCATGGAATCTGTCCGTGCATACCGGCTGGATTTTGCAACCGTATGGCCTCAACAAGTTATGGAAACAACGATTGAGAAGGCCGTGATTTCCACCGTATACTCCACGATCGCCCTCTACCTCCCGGCACGGTACAGTTATCGTGCACCGCGCTGGATACCATTCCGGAAGCTGAGGGAAAAAGTAAAACCAATGTTTGCCAGCGCCTGCGGGCAATGCATGATTTTTACAAAAGATACTTATCAGGGTACCGGAGGCCATGCTGCAGTAAAAGACCAGGTGGTCGAGGATGTGATGCTTGCAAAGAGAATCGTCAGAGCAGGAAAAACAATGCGCATGTTCCACGGTACCGATCATCTGTGGTGCCGTATGTACAAATCCGGCACCGAAGTCTTCCATGGCTTCAGGAAAAACTTTTTTGCCGGTTTCGGTTATCGTTTCCTTCCGTTTATGTCCGCATGGGCCCTGCACGTCGCAGCTTATCTCCTTCCTCCTGCCGTCCTGGTTCTGGCAGTAGGTGGACTTCTCCCCTTCCCAAAATCACACCTGTTGTTTATCCTGTCATTTATTTGTGTTTTGGTGCCATTTCTTCAGCGACTTTGGGTATCAAAGTTCCTTAAATGGCCTGTTTCGACTGCTATTCTGTATCTGCCTGGAGTTTTATGGTTCCAGGTGCTTGCTGTGGTCGTCATCCGGGATCGGGTATTAGGTACCGGAAATGTCTGGAAAGGAAGACCTCTCTGACACCATGCCATCTTGTGACAGTGTGTCAGATACCAGGCAATTGGTACCCATGAAATAATCATAGTCGGACTCAGCCGCGAAAGAGATCGTTTTCCGTTCCCTGAACGCCTTCCTCTTCAGTTCATCTTTCAACAACAGGAACCCCTTGTTGAAATTACGTTGCAGGAACTTGTGCAACGCCTTGTCATTGTGAAACCCGGAGTCGAGAGCTACCTTGTAGGCTGTAGCCGACCAGTCGGATTGGATGGCCCTGCATATCTGATTGAACCGCGCTTTTCTCAGGACATCCTTGGGATTCTCCCGGAATTTTTTTTTGAAGTTCCGGCAGAAATGCGAGCGTGAATACCCCATAAAAAGTGCCCACTCCGTTACGTTCCTGATTTCCAGTATGTTGTGGATCAGAATCCCCACGGCTATATCCATTTGCCTGTAACTAACTTCCAACGTGCCCTTTTTACTGTGTTTAATCGTCTTTTTATTCATTGGTCGATGCGTTAATTTCCGTTTTTTCTAGAGCGATGCTTATAATCTGAATTTTATCAGGTATTTTTAGAGAGCATGAAGTCACACAATCCTTACATTTTTTTTTCGATATCAATCAAATTTTCCCATTATTGAACCGGTAATGATTATCTTTCAATCAGGTCGAATCAAGAAATGACCCGCCATGAGTGATTTTTCACCGCTTACCCGGTTTACCAGATATCTTGAAATCGAGCGTAATGCATCCCCCAAAACCGTGGAGGCATATCGCCGGGATATCTCGCAATTTCTGACGTTTTGTAGCCGTGAATGGGACCTGGAAGGACAGCAACTCGACTATGATCGCATCGATCGGCTCATGATCCGCTTGTGGCTCGGATCACTGATAAAAAACAAAGCCGCAAAATCAACCATATCAAGAAAAACGGCATCGGTCAGGTCCTTTCTGAAATTTGCATTTAAAAGAGGCATTATCCAGCAGAATCCTGCCCATTTGCTCATGACGCCCAAAAAGCAGCACCGTCTTCCAAAAACGGTCAGGCCAGAGGAATTGAGTCTCATGATGGAGACCATTGAAGCTGATCAGCCTGCCGGAAAGCGTGACCTGGCCCTCATGGAACTCCTGTACAGCACCGGTATACGTCTTTCCGAGCTTACAGGCCTGAACATCCGCGATATGGATCTGGCTCGCAAAAGGATCAGAGTGCTGGGCAAAGGCTCGAGGGAACGGATTGTCCCTTTCGGCGATCTTGCGCATGGAGCCCTGACAGAGTATCTCAACGAAAGGACCATGCTTACAGGAAAAAAAACAGGATCCGATGATCAGCGTGCCCTGTTTCTCACCGATTCCGGAAAACGGATCTATCCGCGGTTTGTCCAGCGGAAGGTGGCCCACTACCTCGCAAGGGTAAGTGAAATCAGCCAGAAAAGCCCCCATATCCTGCGACACAGCTTCGCAACCCATCTGCTCGACCGCGGGGCAGGGATCCGTGTGATCAAGGAGTTGCTGGGCCATGCCGATCTGGCCGCTACCCAGATTTACACCGGGACCAGTGTGGAACATCTCAGGAATGTTTACCGAACGGCCCACCCCCGGTCCGGAAAGACCGGGGATGAATGAGAATCGGTATTTTTTTTTTATGTTGTCAACAATTCTCCCCATCAACCTGAACACAAATCCATTTCAGACAATGAATATCAATTTCACAGCCCGAAAGTTTGATGCAAGCCAGGAACTCCATGATTTCACATCGGAAGAACTCAACAAGCTTACACGTTATTTCGATGGCATATTTTCCTGCGATATCGTTCTGGAGCCTTCTCCGGATGATGAAGAGCCCGCGATGGCCGAACTCACCGTCAAGGTGAAGCAGGATTTGCTTAAGGCAACCGAATCCGGACCGGCTTACGAACAGGCTGTTCGTTCTGCAGTGGACAACATGCGAAGGCAACTGCTTAAATACAAAGATAAACGGTTCTCCCGCAACTGATCAAACAAAGCAGGAGTGCAAAAGGTCCCGTTTTCGCCAACCCCATTTTCCCTATATCCTGATGCCCTTTAAAGACATACAGGCTGTTCCCAGGAAAGAGAATATCACAGTCTCTTTCCTGGTGGAGCAGCTTCGCAGTCATCTGAACCTGGAAATCCGGCCTTGTGCCGCGGAATCCTGCTGTGATGAGCGATTGGTCACCGATACAGATCTGCACCGCCCCGGCCTTGCGCTGGCCGGTTACGTGGATCTGTTTTCACATCACCGGATCCAGGTCATAGGCAACAGCGAAACCAAGTACATCCATCATATCGGAGAGGATATCGCCCGTAAGGCTTTTCTGGAAATTTCCCGGTTTCCAATTCCCGCCATTTTTCTGACGGATAACAACACCCTGCCCGGCTCGTTCCTCAAACTGGCGGAAAATGCATCCATACCGGTGTTTCAGACACCGATGGAATCAACCAAATTCATGTTTCTTGTTCGCGATTTCCTGGAGGACCAGTTTGCCCTTCAAACCATGGTACATGGTTCCATGGTGGATGTATATGGAATTGGAATAATGATTACGGGCAAGTCCGGCATCGGGAAAAGCGAAGTGGCCCTTGACCTGGTCGAGCGTGGTCACAGGATAGTTTCCGACGATGTCATCATCCTGACCAAGAAGAGCAATGTCCTCATAGCATCACCTACGGAGATCAACAAGCATTTCATGGAAATCCGAGGCCTGGGAATTGTGGATGTGATGTCCATGTTTGGTATACGGTCGATACGCTACCAGAAACGCGTTGAAGTAATCCTCGAGTTGAGCCTGTGGGATGAATCCCACCACGTGGACCGAACCGGGCTCAACCGGCAGACCGCCTCCGTTCTCGGTGTCGAAATCCCTACGATCAATCTGCCCATAACACCGGGCAAAAACATTACGGTGATCGCCGAAGTCATCGCCATGAATCACCTGCTCTCCCATTACGGATACGATGCCGCCGATGCATTCCAGCAGAAAATTCAGGAACGCATTGCCGACCGGAAATCGGGCAGCCCTGTAATACAACGGGCTGTAGATTATTTTGAAGGCGACCTGGAATAACAATTGCGGGCAACTCTTGAAAAACAACATGTTGCGTGCATGGCTTTGCATTCTACTACATATGTAATATATTTGAATATTAAAGTATTGTCTGAACCAGTCCTATCATCTATTAAGACAAGCACGGGTTTTGAAAAATTACTTCTACTACGATGAGAAGGAATGCCAGTTCATTCCCATCCATTACCGATCGGACGAAAGAGTGGTCTACACATTGAGTCTATGGACACTGATTAGTGGGGTTGTGGTTGTGATCATGCTGTCCCTGCTTTCCTTTTCTGTAGGTACTCCCGCGGAAATTGCACTTAAAGCTGAAAACAAAGCGCTTCAGGAGCGATTGAACGACACGCGGACCAGTATTGAGCGACTGGACAAGCAGATGGCTCAGATCGCCGAAATGGATAATGAGCTCTACAGGACCATGCTGGGAATCGATCCGATTTCTGATGATGAACGACAGGCCGGTGTGGGTGGAGCCGATTTTTACGCCGAATTCGATGCCTACAGTGAACCGTCATCCGACCTGCTCCGTTGGACAGCCAGCAATCTGGAAAGTATTGAACGACGGATTAACATCCAGAAGGTCAGCTTCGAGGAGATCAAAGCGCATTACAATGAGAACCAGGAACTGATGAAGAATATACCGGCCATTCGTCCGATTTCCGGGATCATGTTAAGTGGCTACGGGATGCGTCAACATCCCGTGCTCGGGTACAGACGCATGCACGAAGGGTTGGATTTCCGTGCCAAGGTCGGCTCACCGCTGCATGCAACAGGTGACGGGGTCATAAAATCCGCTCGACGCTGGCGCACCTACGGCCTTCTCCTGATCATTGATCACGGACATGGTTATGAAACGCGGTATGCCCATTTGTCAGGGCTGGCAGATGGTATACGGCCCGGTGTCGAGGTGGAACGAGGTCAGATCGTGGCCTACACTGGTAATTCGGGTGTGACCAGCGGACCGCATCTCCATTACGAGGTTAGACGGAATGGACAAGCCGTCGATCCGCTGAATTACATGTTTGCCGATCTGACACCGGATGAATACATAGAATACCGGCGCATTGCGGACAGCAATCCCATGTCCCTCGATTGACCTTGAGCAACCCTCAAGCTTACAGTTGTACAGTTGCAGCTATACAGCCATACAACTGTGTAGCTGTGTTGATATTCAGTGTAATTATAAAGTTATTCAGTCCGTTTGGTATCATACCCGATCTGCGAGAAGATTTGACTGCAGGTGCATCATGTCCCGATACCAGCCCTCCTTTTTTATCAGGACGTGATGCCTGCCCCTTGCGGTGATACGGCCTTCCTCCAGCACCAGAATACGGTCAAAGTAGTCCATCTGAACCAGCCGATGCGTTATCCAAAGTGCAGTTCTGCCCTCTAGAGCCTTGCGGATAGTCTGGACAAGTGATTTTTCGGTTATGGTATCCAGATTGGCCGTGGGTTCGTCAAGAATCCATACCGGCGCATTCTTCAGCAGTGCACGGCATACCGCCAACCGCTGTCGCTCTCCTCCGCTCAGCTGCTTCCCATGTTCGCCGAGATAAGTGTCAAGTCCATTCGGGAGCATATTGTACCATTCCATCAGGTGCGCATCCTGAAGTGCCTGCAGCAACATGTGGTCGTCTGCCCCATGATGCGCCAAAAGCAAATTTTCGCGCAGGGTATCGTTGAACAGATAAGTGGACTGATCGACTACCGAAATGGCAGCACGGATATCTTCCGGATGCCAGTACATACTGTTCCTGCCGCCTACGCGTATCTGCCCCGCATCCGGATCGTAAAAGCGGAGCAGAAGGTTCAAAAGCGTACTCTTTCCGCTTCCTGATGGACCAACAACGGCCGTCTTTGACCCTGTTTCCATGGGAAATCCAATGCCATTCAATACCTGATGCCTGCCGTAAGCAAAATCTACCTTCTCAAAAAGGATGTCTGGATCTCTGTTTATGGCTCTTGTTTTTACTTTACTTTTTAAAGCTATATTCAGGTTATCTGAATAGGCAGTCCGGTTTATACTGTCGAAAATTTTGCCACCATCGGTTTTATTGCGGGTGTGTGGTCTCTCCCCCGATTCCAGTGAAAAAAGATTATCTGCCGCCTTTTCCGTGGACTCCAGATACTGGAATGCCGATCCCAGATTCTGGGTGGATTCAAAAGCGGCCATGACCGAAAAAATGACCAGAGCCATCATCACTCCTTCCAATTCCCCGCTGAGCACGACGGGGGCGGTGACTACCAGTGAAACGATGACGGCACCAAACATGGTCCACTGAAGCAGGGCGTCCTGCAATCCGGTAAATACGGATTGCCTGCGTTCTGCACGATCGATGCGCTCGCAGAGGTTATTGTATTGTTCATTGTATGCTTTTTGTAAATTATACAGCCTAATATCTTGAATTCCCTGGGTCATCTCGATCCATAGACGGTACAAACGGCTTCGCAGTCTTACTTGGGAGGTTCCGATTCCCCTGGCCAGACGTCGCAGCAACAGTGGCACGAAAGCTCCGTTTACGGAAAGCAGTCCAAGGGTTACCCATGCCGCGCTTGGACTGAACAACCGTATGAATAGAAACGCTATTACAGAGGAGATAAAGGCCACTGTAAATGGAGTTATTACGCGTACATAGAAATTTTGCAGTTCATCGATGTCAGAGGTTACAGATGACAGCAGGTTACCCGACCGGTATCCGAGTAGCCGGGACGCAGGAAGCGCCTGTATGGACGCAAAAAAGCGGCTTCGCATGCGCATGAGCAGCCGGAATGTGATATCGTGGGAAAGAAGCCGCTCACCATAGCGCAGGACAGCCCTGCTTATCCCGAAAAAGCGTACCGACACGATAACGACCAACAGATCAAGTATGGGCGGGCGCAGGGCAGCGGCTGATATGAGATAACCGGAACTGGCCAAAAGTCCAATTCCAGCCAGTATGGTGCCTGTACCAAGCACCCAGGCACCGGCAATGCGCCAGCGGTGCCATCCCAGAAAGCGCATCAGCCGTAAAAGGGGTTGAATTTTCAAACCGCTTGCATTTATTTTCCTGATATCAAAGACTATTGTAGCAGTAGCTTTTTGCCATTTGACTGTATAGCTTACAGCCTGCAAGAAGTTGCTGATGATTTCCTTCAGCGGAGATTTTACCGTCATCAAGCACAAGAATACGATCGGCCCTGCGGACCGTAGACAATCGGTGCGCAATGACAAGGGTGGTCCTGTCACCAAACAGCCGGTCCAATGCCTCGCCGATTATCGCCTCGCTTTCCGGATCCAGGGCTGAAGAGGGCTCATCAAGGATCAGGAAGGGGGAATTTCTGAGAAACGCCCTGGCGATCGAGATCCGCTGCCGCTCGCCACCGCTCAGGCGTGCGGCAAATTCACCGGTACGGGTCCGGTATCCTTCTGGCAGACCCGAAATGAAGGAATGGGCTCCTGCCGCTTTGCAGGCATCCACCACTTCCGTTTCGGTGGCATCCGGACGCGAAACAAGCAGGTTGGCGAAAATCGAGTCGTCAAAAAACCAGCTATTTTGGTTAACCACCGAAATACTTTGCAACCAGTCCTGCTCTTCGATCCGGTCAAGCGATATACCCTGTACGGTAATTGCCCCCTTGTCCGGTGTAATCTGGCGGGTCAGCAATCGTATCAGCGTCGTTTTGCCACTGCCGCTTTTGCCGACCAGGGCCGTCGTTTTCCCGGGTAGTATATCTAACGAACAATCTGTCAGTACAGGTGACATTTTACTTGGGTAGGAATATTCCAATCCTTCTATTTGAATATAAAAAGGCGTGTGCATAGGTGAGCACAGAGGCGGGTTCGGCAGGACAGACGTGCCCGAATCCTTTGACAACCGACCTGTGGTCATTACGGCAGTTGGAGAAGGTTTGCAGTTGTTGTATTCATTCCCATTCCCACCCCCATCCTCAAGAATTTCAAATATTCGGGATGCTGCTTCCGTACCTTCCATACCTGCATGATGCCGGGCACCGAACAGGCGAAAAGGAAGATAGTATTCCGGGGCCAGGAGTAGCACGAACAGCCCGGTTTGAAAAGCAATTTGACCCTCGATCAACCGGACGCCGATCTCAACGGCCACAAGTGCGGTCGCCAGGGAGGCAAACAATTCCAGAATAAATCCCGAGAGAAAGGCAACTTTCAGTACGCCCATGGTCGATTTGCGGAACCTGTCACTGATCTTCTCTATCTCTTCGTGTTTTTTTCCGGTATGATTGTACAGTTTCAGAGTCCTCAAACCTTGAACCGCATCCAGAAAATGGGTACTCAAACGACGGAGTGTAGCCCATTGTTTCTGTGTCTTGTCCCGGGCGCGCATGCCGATCAGTGACATGAAGACGGGAATGAGCGGCCCAGTGACAACCAGTATGAGTCCGCTTATCCAGTCGATCCAGAATACGAAAACGGCGATGACCGAGGGCAGTATGGCCATGTGGATGCCTGCCGGGATGAAGCGTGCATAGTATGCGTCAAGTTTTTCCACTCCCTCGACGGCCGTTGCTGCCAGCTCGCCACTGCTCTGTGTTTCCGTCCACACGGGGCCGCGTTGCTGAACTGTGCGGAAAAGCCGTTTTCTTATGTCCAGCTTGATTTCTGAAGCCGCTTTTTGTGTCACCAGCTCCGAGATCCAGAAGATCAGGCCCCGTGCAATTACAGCGCCAATGATAAGCAGCAGCGCAGAAGTGACAGCAGGCAGGCCCAGTCCACCCATGAACACGGCGTCCACCGCGATACTCAGTCCGTACATCAGGGCAATGATCGCAGCAGCTGACAGCAGGCTGAACAAACCCGTCAGCAACCAGGGCGTCCGGCGCCCGGACGCCAGTTGGAACAGTCTCTTGTGGCTGCTGCTGTGGTCGGTCATGTTGCGGGATCAGCTCCGCGGAATGGCATCGCGGGTGACGCGCTCGCGGAATACCCAGTAACTCCATCCCTGATAGGCCAGGATGATCGGTACGAAGATCAGTGCCAGCACGGACATGATAGTCAGCGTGAGATCACTGGAGGAGGCGTTGTAGACCGTCAGGTGAAAATCCGGGTTCAGTGATGACGGCATTACTATCGGGAACATGCCCTGGAAAACGACGATGGTCCCGAATATTATGGTTGATCCGGTAGCGGCAAAAGCCCAGCCAAAACGGTTGATGTTCATGAAGATAATGACGGCAAGGAAGGAGACAATGGCAATCATCGGAAGCGTTCCCGGTACGATCCCCAGTTCTTCAAACAGGATGGTGTGGCGGTATCCGAGCAAGGCAAAGGTCAACAGGATGATTCCGGCGGGTATCCACATCATTTTGGCCGTCTTTTCCACCCGGGCCTTGAGCTCCCCGGTTGTGCGCAGGGTCAGGAAGATAGCCCCGTGCAGGGTGAACATGATAAGCGACACCAGTCCGCCCAGAAGCGCATAGGGATTGAGGAGCGCAGCCAGGGTGCCGGTAAAATTCATATCCTCCCCGATGGGCAGACCGATGGCAATGTTGGTCAGTGCAACTCCCCACAGAAAGGCGGGTAGTACGCTTCCCCAGAAGACGAAATGATCGGCGGTCCGGCGCCACCATTTTTCTTTTAACTTGCTGCGAAATTCAAACCCAACGGCCCTGACAATGAGGGCCAGCAGGATGAGGAACAGTGGAAGGTAGAAACCGCTGAACAGGGTTGCATACCAATGCGGAAAAGCGGCGAACATGGCGCCACCCGCTGTGATGAGCCAGACTTCATTGGCATCCCAGAAAGGTCCGATGGTATTGATGGTCACCCTGCGATCGACCTCGTCCCTGCTGACGAATGGCATCAGGATTCCGACACCGAAGTCGAATCCTTCCAGGAAAAAGTAGCCGATGAAAAGTACGGCAATGAGTATGAACCAGAATGTTTGCAAATCCATAGTAAATGCCCCCTGCTTTAATACGAATGTAGATTGGTTTCGATGCCTTCCTGTTCTTCCGGGGCGCCCTTCTTTCCGAAATACCATATCAGGTAGAAAGCGGCAGCGGCGAGGATACCGTAGAGCAGGGTGAATCCGATCATGGTCAGCCAGATGGAGCTTTCGAAAACCGACGGTGATACACCATCCGTTGTGAGCAGCAGTTCATAGACCACCCAGGGTTGCCTTCCCATTTCAGCCACAATCCAGCCTGCGGTATTGGCCAGGAACGTGAGAAAGATCATGGCGATCGCGGTTTTAAGAAACAATCTGTGATCCTGGAGCCTGCCCTTCCACCAGACCCACAGCCCCCAGAAGGCGACGATGATGAACAGGACCCCGAGTCCTGCCATTGCACGGAAACTCCAGTATACGAGGGCGACCGGTGGGAGGTAGTCGCCCGGACCGTGTTGCTCCTCCATTTGAGCTTGCAGATCATTGAGTCCGCGTACTTCACTGGTCAGGTTGTTGTGTGCCAGTACGGATAACATGTATGGAAGCCTGATTTCCCGGTTGCTGGTACCGGCCTCCTGGTCGATAATGGCAAACAGGGAGAAACTTGCGGGTTCTTCGGTGTCCCACAAGCCTTCCATTGCGGCCATTTTCATCGGCTGGGACTGGACGGTGTCCTGGGCCTGGTCATGGCCTGTGGTGGCCGTTAGCAGACTCGCAACGGCAGTGAATACCAGTGCGATCCTGGCTGATTTGACAAAGATATCTTTCTGCTGGTTTCGCAGAATCATCCATGCGCTTATACCCAGCACGAACATGCCACCGGTGATAAACCCGCCGAGTATGGTATGGGGCATCTGTACCAGCAGACGTTCGTTCATAAGAATGGCGATGAAATCGGCCAGTTCGGCACGTCCGCCGATCAGTTCATAACCGACAGGAACCTGCATCCAGGAATTGGCCATCAATATCCATACCGCCGACAGGTTGGAAGCAATGGCAACCAGCCAAATGCATGCCAGATGGACGGCTTTTGGAAGGCGCGTCCAACCGAATATCCACAGTCCCAGGAACGTGGACTCCACGAAGAAAGCAGTGAGTGCTTCAATGGCAAGAGGAATCCCGAAAATATCGCCTACAAAACGTGAATATTCTGACCAGTTCATCCCGAACTGGAATTCCTGCACGATACCCGTAACAACTCCAAGGGTGAATATGATGACAAAAAGCTTACCGAAGTATTTGGTGAGCCTTTTGTAGTGGATATCTCCTGTCCGGTAGTAAAAGGTCTGCAGAATGGCCACCAGGACGGAGAGGCCAAGCGTCAGCGGCACAAAGATGAAATGGTAGACAGTGGTGATGCCAAACTGCCAGCGTGCCAGTTCCAGTGCTTCCATAGGTGTTGATTTGTCAATTGATCGTTTAACGGGTCAATGACGGTAAACAACCACAGAAGCGTGAATTTCTTGTGAAGAAATCTATGGCAAACCAAACTTCACATAAAGAATGTATATCAAATCGGATCACCGCAGTGCCACGGGATCGGGTGTATGCGTGGTATCGGTCTCGAAGGTGTGGGCCATGGCCTCAAACTGGTTTATGAACCTCCTTTTGCTGTATCTGGGAGCAAATTGGGCGAATTCCATGAGATAAAGCCGGTTTTGATGCTCATCATAAATGGTGTAATGGAGGAATGGGCCGCCCATGACGTCATTTGTCATGCGCCAGGTACCTCTTGTTTCCAGGGCGGGTCGGCCATTCACACGGGTCGGTACGGTTTTAATCTCGCGCGGAGACCGGTATTCTGTAGTCACATAGGATTCATCCCTGGTGCCCCGTATGAACTCCCGGTTAAGGCTGTCCCTGGCGGTGTTGATCCATTCCTGATCGATGCCTTCCAGCCCGTCCATATCGTCCATGTAGGCCATCCATATCCACCGGTCATTGTCGTGCAGATAGCGGCGCAGGGAAACAAAACCGGTAGTATCCACTCCCATGCGGTAATCGTGCTGGACCCGTATGCTGAATCCGTGGTTTTCCATCAGTGAGTCGGCCAGCTCGACCTGTTCTCCCCTTCGATATACCTGGCGTTTCCACCGGGTGCGTTCAACTTGATCCAGGCTGCCAACAAGTGATCGCTCCGATTGCCTGATATTCCTGGCCAGTGTCTCATGGTCGGGTGCAGAGAGGAACAGAGTCCATTGGTCGCGGTACCACCGGTCCTGCAGCGGAAAGGCAAAATTGCGTCCTTCGGCAATGCGCTCTTTGATATCCTCGCTCATAATGGACCGTATGAACGATCCAACATTGCTATCTTCATCGATAGGAGCGGCAAAAATGGTGTTGCGGAAATTCTTGGCATATTCCAGGTCCCGGTTGGTCCTTATGTCCATGAAACGAAGATCATAACGGTTTTCAGGCCGGGGCAGGGTCATCATCTCCTTTCCAAATGTGGCGCGGATGGCTTCGGCGGTAGGACTGTCCCACTGGGTGGAGTCCATGATCACAAGGACCTCGGACATACCTCCCTGGGCCGCTTTCCGGTAGTCGCCGTCACAGGCGGTCCAGACAAAGGGAGCAAGGAGCATGAGCAGGAAAATCGGGAAACGGGTCAGGTGCATGGTTTATAAAATATGAAATGGCTGGATACGTGTAAATTGGCAGGATCCGCGTAAGCTGATTGAATTGCGTAATATGGATTCGCGAAAGTGGAGCAAATGCAAATTCCCATGTCAATGTCGCGTTGTTGCTAACGATTATTGCGATCTGTTTATGATATCAGGCATCTTGGGGAGCACCGTGTTTGAGTGAACGAACAAAATCTGCCGTCCTCCGGAGCCAGTCCGGTTCGGGGTAAGACTCGCGTATGACCTCGATGAGGGCGCTACCCACGATGAAACCGGATACCTGTCCGGAGATGGCCATGGCATCCCCGTGTGAACGTATGCCAAAACCGATGAGCACCGGATTTATCGTGACGTTTTTTCTGACCCGCTTAATGAACAAATTCACAGAGCGGCTGATCTCCCCGCCTTCCCTTGCTCCTGTTACGCCGGTTACAGACACACAGTAGACAAACCCGCTGCTGGCCCGATCGATTTCCTGCATGCGTGCGTCAGGTGTATTGGGAGCCACAAGATAGATCGGATCGATACCGGTCTGCCGGCACAATTCCGAAATTTCAGGAAATTCATCAGGCGGAACATCAGGCAGGATAATGCCATCCACGCCGCTCTGCTTGGCTTTGTAATAAAAAGCGTCTATTCCGTAACGATATACCGGGTTAATGTAGCCCATCAACACGATGGGTATATCCGATCGGCGGCGGATATCCGAGACCATGGAGAAAATCGCATCCAGCGTGACCCCCTTATCCAGTGCCACCTTGCTCGCGTACTGTATAGTGGGGCCGTCTGCCAGCGGGTCGCTGAAAGGCATTCCCAGTTCAATGATATCGGCACCGGATGCTTCTAGTTCCAGTACCAGGTCCACGGTCGCCGACGGGTCGGGAAAACCGGCCGTCACAAACAGGCTCATGACTTTCTCTCCGCTGGCTTTCTGACTGAAAAGGCGCTGAAGTCTGCTGTTCCGACTCATGATGTACCTTCCAAATAAGTGGATATGGTCTCCATGTCTTTGTCCCCCCGCCCAGAACAGTTGATTACTACAAACTCATCGGGTTGTGTATTCGGCATTAATTCGTGCAAATAGGCAATGGCATGTGCCGTTTCCAAGGCAGGTATGATCCCCTCCCTGGATGACAAAAGCCGAACGCCCCGGATGGCTTCATCGTCCGTAGCAGATGTATAGGCGACTCTTCCGCTGTCGCGAAGGAACGAATGCTCCGGTCCTACACCGGGATAATCGAGACCTGCACTTACAGAATGCGCTTCTGCAATCTGCCCATGCTCTGTTTGAAGCAGATAGCTGAGAGATCCGTGCAGAATACCCGGGTGACCGCCTGTCAGGGTCGCGGCATGCCGGGCGGTCTGCACACCGTCGCCGGCGGCTTCAATGCCGATGAGGCGAACCTGGTCGTATTCGAGCATGGGATGAAAAATACCTATGGCATTGGATCCTCCTCCGACACAGGCAAGTACATAGTCGGGAAGCCGTCCCTCCTGCTCCAGACACTGATCTATGGTCTCGGTTCCGATGACCGACTGAAATTCCCTCACCATGAGCGGGTACGGATGCGGCCCGACGGCAGATCCGATGACGTAAAAGGTATCCTCTACATTGGTTACCCAGTCCCGAATGGCCTCATTGATGGCGCTGCTCAGCGTGCGAGCTCCGGATTCCACCGGACGGACTTCCGCCCCCAGCAGGCGGATCCGGTCTACATTGAGCTTTTGCCTCGATATATCCTCGGCACCCATGTAAATGATGCAGTGCATACCGAAATGTGCACAGACGGTGGCCGTTGCGACCCCGTGCTGACCGGCGCCTGTTTCTGCTATGATGCGGGTTTTGCCCATTTTCCGGGCAAGCAGCACCTGGCCGATCGCATTATTGATCTTGTGTGCACCGGTATGGCACAGATCCTCCCTTTTCAGATAAATGCGTGCACGTCCAAAATGCTCGCTCAACCTGCCGGCATAAGTGAGCGGTGTTTCCCTGCCGACATATTCATGAAGCAGACGCAGGTAGTGCTGATAGAACTCCGGATCGTTCCAGGCTTTTCGAAACGCAGAATCCAGTTCATTCAATGCCGGAATGAGTATTTCAGGAACGTATCGGCCGCCAAATTTTCCGAAAAAACCCCGTTGATCAGGATTTTCGCTTTGCCTGGCGGCTTTGATGGCTTCAATAGAATGCATTTAGTTGTATATTGTTATTAGTAGTTACAAATTGTGCTGCTATTATACATCATGGACCCGCGTTCAGTTCATCGGACTCATCTCTCAAGTGGTTCCATTGATCGAAAAAATCCTGCATTTTCTCAAAATCCTTGATGCCGGGTTTGTCTTCGATGCTGCTTGAGAGGTCTATCGCGTAAGGTCTGATCGTCCTGACAGCATGGGTCACGTTGGTTGTTGCAACGCCCCCGGCAAGAAAAAAGGGTCTTTGTGGTACCAAATCCCGAATCACACCCCAGTCCCAGGTTTTTCCGGTCCCGCCATGCCCGCCGTCACCTTTGGAATCCATCAGAAAAAAATCAGCGTGCGGTTCCCATGCTGACATTATGGATTTCAAGCCTTTTACATCAGGATTTGATTCTATACGGAATGCCTTGATGACCGGCACCGACAGATCACTGACCATCGATGGTGACTCATCACCGTGAAGTTGCACCAGGTCCAGACCGACCCGTTCGACGATTTCGTTGATTTCTGCGGCATTCTGGTTCACGAAAACTCCGACTTTTTCAGGACCCTCGATCCACCCGCTGATCTCAGCCGCCTTTCGAGGTGACAAATAGCGGGGACTTCCGGGATAGAACAGAAACCCCAAATAGTCCGCCATCGCACCGGCGGCAAAACGGGCATCCTCCAGCGTGGTGATTCCACATATTTTCAATCGTGGAAATTCAACTTGTTGCATGCGCCATTATCCAAGGTTATTGTTATAGATCATTACGATATGCATGATTATATCATTGAATTACAGATATCAGTCCAATTTCCATATTATGTTTTGACATTTGTTAAGTTTTTGGATACCCGGGTCAGGCGGGACAGTTCCACCCCAGGATCGGCCGCCCGCATAAAATGCTCCCCGATCAGTACGGCATGAATTCCGTTCCTCTGGAGCCGCAACAGATCATCCGGCTCCCGGATGCCACTTTCCGAAACGCGGATGATCCCTTCAGGAAGATCCCTGAGCAGGGAGATTCCATGTTGGATGTCCACCTCAAAGGTTTCAAGGTCGCGATTGTTGACCCCCACAATGGACATCACCTTGGGATTCAACCGGTCAAGGTCGTGCCGGTCGTAGCATTCAACCAACACATCAAGCCCTTTCTCGGTTGCAGCATCATGCAATTCCAGCAACTGTGAATCGCTCAGGATACGGACGATTAAAAGGATGGCATCGGCTCCCCATGCGCGAGCTTCGACCACCTGGTACGGGTCGATGATGAAATCTTTCCTGAGAACGGGCAGTCCGGTTCTTTCGGATATGTCTTGCAGGTGTTGCAGGGAACCTTTGAAAAAAGGTTCATCGGTTAATACCGACAATGCCGAGGCGCCGTTCCTTTCGTACGTATCAGCAATCTCAGAAGGCCGGAAGTTTTGACGGATTATCCCTTTGGATGGTGAAGCCTTTTTGATCTCAGCGATGACGGAAATGCCCATGGTTTCCGTCAACGCCGATCTGAATCCCCTCCTGGTCCGTTCATAGGCGGCACTGGACGCCAGCTCCCGCTCCGAAACAGACCTTTTTCTCCGGGATATATCCTCCCGAGTTCTGCTCACAATGGTCTCGAGAATGTTGGGCCTGTTCATATTATCCTATGAGCTGAATGTATTCTTATTTTTGTAACCCAGAAGTGCAATCTGCAAATAATTGCAATGCTTTTCGCGCATTTCCTGACTCTAAACTCTCCTCGGCGGTATAAAAAGCTTCCTGAATATCCGGTTCGATACCCGAGGTGTGGATGGCGAATGCTGCATTGAGCAACACGATGTCCCGCTGGGCCTTGCTTGCCTTGTCGTCAAGTACGGAAAGGATGATGGCGGCATTTTCCTCGGGCGTTCCTCCCTGAAGATCACCGACCCTTGCCTTTTCAATGCCGAAAACGCCTGATTCGAACATCCTGCTGTTCTGTATGGTACCATCCGAAAGCTGAAAAACATGGGTCGGGGCCGTCGTGGAAAATTCATCAAGGCCGTCTTCGGCATGGATGGCGTAGGCAAAGTCCGTTTCAAGTTTTGCCAGGATGCGGGCGATATTTCCGGCGGTTTCCAGACTGTATGCCCCGATCATTTGACGCCTGACGCGGGCTGGATTCAACATGGGGCCCATGATATTGAAAAAGGTTCGCATGCCGAGCTGCTTTCGCACGGGCATGACGTGAGCCATGGCAGGATGGAAAATCGGAGCGTACATGAAAGCCATGCCGGTTTCCCGGAAACAGGTCTCTACCTCGTCTTTTTCAAGGTCCGGAACAACCCCCAGGCACCGCAGTACATCGAAGCTGCCGCTTTTACTGGATACTCCGGAATTGCCATGCTTGAGCACGGGGATATCGGCACCTGCAGCAACAAACATGGCCGCAGTGGATATGTTGAATGTCCCGGACTTATCCCCGCCTGTGCCGCACACATCGATGGCTGAGTCGACATCGGCTTGCACAGGTATACTGGCTTTCCTCATGACCTTAACAAAGGCCGTGAGCTCTTCCACAGTTTCTCCTTTGACGCTCATGCCGTAGAGAAAGGCCGCAGTACGCGCAGGATTCACTTTTCCGCTGATAATCTCGCCAAGTGCATAAGCAGCTTCTTCAGGCAAGAGTTCTTGTTGATCAGCAATTTTTTGCAATATGTAAGTAAAATCTGTCATTGGTTAGATTTTAGCGTTCTTCAAAGTTGCCTTTACATCTGAATCATCACTGCGAAGCATCCAGTTGCGAATCAGCCGGGGACCTTCCACGGTAAGAATACTTTCAGGATGGAACTGAATCCCTTCAAGGGGAAATTCCTTGTGCCGTATCCCCATCACCACGCCATCCTCGGTGCGCGAGGTGATATGAAACTCATCGCTGATGGTTTCTTCTTCCAAAACAAGCGAATGGTAACGAGTGGCAGTGAAAGACTGTGGTACATCTTTGTATAATGCAGATTCATCATGCAGAATGCACGAGGTCTTTCCATGCATGAGCGATGGTGCACGGATTACGCGTGCACCATGCACATGTCCAATGGCCTGATGGCCCAAACAAACCCCCAGGATGGGAATTTCCGGGCCCAGCTCACGTATCACTTCCTCGGTGATACCGGCGCTTTCAGGTCTGCCGGGCCCGGGTGAGATCAGGATCTTCCCAGGCTGCAACTCCCTGATCTGCCCGGTCGAAATCTTGTCGTTGCGAACGACCAGATAGGTATCCGTGTGACGGGCAATCAGATGGACCAGATTGTAGGTAAAAGAATCGTAATTGTCGATAATCAGGATCATATCTAATCGGCCTGAAGTAATAAAATGTGCAGTATGTAATATGATATTACAGAATGTATGTGATTTTTTACATTGGGTTGATGGTTGCCCTAAAGATTGTTACTCCGTTCTGAAATGACGGACAATGCCGGTCGCTTCCCTGACCGGTCCCATTACGGTTTCGGCGCGTTCCCGGGCTTTTCTTCCGCCTTCACGCAACATATCCCAGACGAGGTCGGGATTCCGCTCCAGCCTTTCCCTTTTAGCCCGTGCTTCACTGAAGAACTCATCGATAAGCACAAGAAGTTCCTTCTTGGCATGCCCGTAACCGAATCCTCCAGCTTTGTAATTCTCACGGATCTCACGGTTTTTCTCCTCAGAAGCGAAAAGCCGTATAAGTGCATAAACATTGCATGCATCGGGGTCTTTAGGCTCTTCCAACGGGGTTGAATCGGTAACAACAGCCATCACTTTCTGTTTCAAAGTCTTCCCGCTGTCAAAGATATCAATGGTGTTGTTGTACGATTTGCTCATTTTTCTTCCATCAATGCCCGGCACGGTAGCAACCGACTCAACGATGAACGGTTCCGGTATCCGCAGATATTCCCCTTTAAAGATCCGGTTGAACCGCGCTGCAAGGTCGCGCGATATCTCAATGTTCTGCTTCTGATCCGCACCAACTGGTACGAGATCGGAATGGTAGATGAGAATGTCGGCCGCCTGCAGGACAGGATAGCTGAACAGCCCTATATTGGGTTGAAGGCCCTGGGCCACCTTGTCCTTGTAGGAAACCCCCTTTTCCATCATACTCACGGGAGTCAGTGTTCCCAGGATCCAGGCAAGTTCAAGTACCTGAGGAACATCACTTTGCGCGAAAAAAACACATTTTTTGGGGTCCATCCCAAGGGCCAGGTAATCAAGGGCCACGTCAAAGGTGTATTGCCGGAGGCGGGCCCCGTCCTGTACAGAGGTCAGTGAATGGTAATTAGCAATGAAATAGAAGGCATCCCCCCTTTCCTGAAAGTCCAGGTGCTGGCGTATGGCCCCGAAATAGTTTCCAAGATGCAACCGTCCGGAGGGTTGGATGCCGGACAGGATGGTTTTATGCGTGACAGGGTTATCGTTGGCAGTCATTCTTTTGATTGGAATTAAATGGTGTTAAGGATTTGATCACTCAAGATTAAGGGCAAGGTCCAGGGCCTGGATCAGGGCACGGGCCTTGTTGACCGTCTCTTCATATTCAAGTTCCGGGTCACTGTCGGCCACTATACCGGCCCCGGCCTGGATATAAATGTCTTCATCGGTTACGACCATCGTGCGAATCGCAATGCACGTATCCATATTCCCGGAAAAATCAAAGTATCCAACAGCGCCTGCATAGGGTCCGCGCTTGGTCCTTTCCATTTCGTCGATGATCTCCATGGCCCTGACTTTGGGTGCCCCGGATACGGTACCGGCTGGAAAACAGTGTTGCAGGGCATCAACGGCCGTCATATCGTCTGACAATAAACCGCTTACATCGGATACAATATGCATCACATGGGAATACCTCTCTATCACCCGATCACGCGTAAGTCCAACCGAATCAGGCCTGCAAACCCGCGACAGGTCATTGCGCCCCAGATCTACCAGCATGATGTGCTCTGCCTGTTCTTTAGGATCGGATATCAGATCATTTTCCAGAGTCCGATCTTCTTCCCCGGAGGCACCCCGCGGCCGCGTACCGGCAATGGGCAACAGTCGCACCCTGTTATCCTGAACCTGAACAAGTACCTCGGGTGATGATCCGACAAGGGCAAAAGACCCAAAGTCCAGATAAAACAGATAAGGGGACGGGTTGACCATGCGTAGTGCCCGGTACAGCATGAAGCGGTCACCGGAGAACGTACTGCGGAACCGCTGTGATAGAACGACCTGGAAAATGTCCCCGGCCAGGATATACTCCTTGGCCCTGTTTACATGCTCCATGTAAGTCTGCCTGCTGATATTACTTTCAGCTTGCTCGCTAGTAAGCCGGTATCCGGTCCCTTCGGCAACAGGCTTTCTCATGAGCTGCTCCATGCGGTCCAGGCATTCCAGAGCCTCATCGTATTGCCTGGCATGGTCGCTATCCGGGTCGGTAAATACCGTCTTAATCAGGATTATGCGATGCTTGACGTGGTCAAATGCAAAAATCTCATCATAAAAAGCCCAAATCGCCTCGGGCAGGCGCAGGTCATCTTCGGGTACAGCGGGCAGGTGCTCTACCTGCCTTACCGTATCGTAAGCGGAAAAACCAACCGCACCGCCGGTTAGCCGCGGCATGTCCGTTATGACCGGCTCGCGCATTGGATGGCATAGCCGCTTCAACGCATCAAAATATCCTTCATCCAGTACTTCTGTGGAGCCCTCCGTGCCGAAACCGCAGGCTTGCTCCAACCGGGTCAGCGTGGTTTTTCCATCCCTGAACTCAAGCAACTGATACGGATTGCGGCCCAAAAAGGAATACCGGGCAAGGTGCTCCCCTCCTTCTACGGATTCAAGCAGAAAGGGATACCTCCCCTGTTCACGGATTTTCAGGAACAGGGACACGGGTGTAACCGTATCCGCCATCATCACCCGGTGGACCGGTATGGCCGTATAGCTACTGGCAAGTTTCTTGAACGTATCCTGATTCATGGCGTCATTTCAAAAAAAAACCCGCTTCCAGATGAACTGAAAGCGGGTTGTAAAATCTTATACGGGTACAGCACACACGAAGACCAATCCGCTTTCAGCAGACGGGCCACCACCAGTTGGCGATATGTGTGTTATTTTCTAACATGAGAGCGAATTTACGCAAGACAGACGGACAATGCAATACATGTTGTTATTTTTCTGGTAGACAGGGCCTGACTGCCGTCTGAAACAGCATTGACACTGACCCAGGGCGTAATGCCATGTTGACATTCTGACGATCATAGGGTAATATGATATACTTCTCAAAAAAGGAAACCTGCAATCTCAAAACAGACTACATGCCATAATCCTACCATTCCTTTTTCGTTATACCGTAATCCTTTATTACCTCATTTACCTGTTTTGAGATTTCGAACCCGGCATATTCTGGTCCTGCTTCCGGTACTGGCTTTCCTGTTTGCTTCGTGCGACGAAGCCGCTGGCCCATCCAAGTTGCTCAAGGATCGTCCGCAAATCACCGATCTGGCCGTTTCCCCTTCTTCCGTGCGCTTCACTCCGGATGACGGCATCAAGGATACCGTGGTGACTTTTCAGGTGGCCGTATCCGGCAACCTGCCTGAAGATTATCGCCTTGTGGCTGATATTGCCACTGTACGTGACCGCATCGTCCTCAACAGCGACACCCTGCAGTCTGCTGCAGACGGATCGGGACGCTATTCCGGTTCACTGGGTATAGACATGAATACCAACCGGTTCGAAAACCTGGTATTATATGTGTTTCCCCTTGGACCCGACGGATCGGTCTCCGACAGGCTCGAATCCACCATATCCGTACGCGGAATTGACACCGGACGGCCGGAAGTTCTGGAGATCATGCACCCGGATGCCGTTATCATCCCCTTGCCCGGAGAGCCCGACAACCGCTTCTTCATTGCGGCCAAAGTGAGCCACACCATTTCCATCCAAAACATAAACCAGGTACGTCTGGAACTCTTTGACGGCAGCGACGAGAGGATTTTCGCCTCCAGTATGAGCGATGCAAATTCCGATTACGGGAACACTCCCGGCGACAGCATCTATGTCCAGAATTTCAGCATCAACCCGGATAACACTCCGCAAAACTACACGGTAGAGGTCCATGCTGTCGACATAGCCGGAACCATCAGTGACACATTGCGTTCCACCCTGATTATTTCACGATGAGCCTGATCACTTAATGATGAAATTGCCCCGACTGCCATACTTATACTTTTTCTTGATGCTTCTGGCACACGGAACGGACTTGCCGACGGCGTACGGTCAGATCCTGCCTGGCCAGCTTACCTCACCCTATGAATCCATTACCCAGAATTCGGTATCCAACATGGGTGCCCTTGGCGATACGCTCTGGATTGGACCCCGTATGGATTTCAACATTGCAAATGAGCTCGAGTGGCGTTCTCCCGAAGGGGTCGACTCGGTAACGGATGGTCGCGGCAGACTTTTTTCCATAGCACTGGCCCGGGATACGGTAGTGGCCGGCATCGGCTATAACGAAGTGGTCGGGGAGGAATCCGTTCAGGCTCAGATGGGACTTTACCTTACCACGGATGCCGGTCTCAGCTGGGAGCTTATCGATACCTCGCGCACCCTGGACCATCCCGATGACAATACGGTACGCTACGGTGGGCAGGACCTGGAAATCATTCCTGTTATCGTACCCCAGCAGTCACCGCCCTACATGGTCGATTTCCGCGGAGATGTCATTTTATTTGCCGGATGGGCTTCCGGCATACGACGCAGCACCGATTTCGGGCAAACATGGGAGCGGATCGTCCTGCCGCCCTTCGAGCTGGATGAACTGGCACCGGAAGGGACCTATGATTTCCAGATCGATCCGCGCGGTGACGGACAGACCAACAACTTCCTGAACTTCCTGGGTTTTTCTGTCCTTATCGCTGGGGATGGCACTGTCTATGCCGGGACAGCCGGCGGACTCAATATTTCCGACAATGCGCTCACGGCTCCGTCCGACAGTGTCCGATGGCGGCATATCCGTCAGGACCGCAGTCCCGACGGGCTGCTGGGCAATTGGATTACGTCCATTCGGGAGAATCCTTTCGATGATGCCGTATGGATGACCAACTGGACCGCCCTTGCCGGATCGGATGTCGAGGGTATTGTGGTCACCCGTGACGGCGGACAAAGCTTTGAGCAATACCTGGCAGGTGAACGTATTTACGATATCGGTTTCAATGGCCAGGCCGTGTTTGCCGCGGGCACCAACGGCGTCTTTGTGAGCGAGAATAACGGCGGATCATGGCGGCAAGTCCGGCAGGTGCGCAGCGCCAATACCGTCATGAAGCCCGGTACCACCTACTATGCGGTAAGCAATGCGGGCGGCAGGGTCTGGATCGGGACCAGTGACGGACTTGCTTCGACCGCTGATAACGGAAAAACCTGGAAGATCACGCGGGTCAACTTCCCGCTGGACGGCCAAAACCGGCATCAGGATGATGCACCCGGTGTTCGTACCTATGCCTATCCCAATCCGTTTTCGCCGCGCCAACACGACCTTGTACGGATCAAGTTCGAAACCGAAAATTCCTCGGCGGTAACCGTCAGACTGTATGATTTCGGCATGAACCTGATCCGAATCCTGGATGAGAGGCGTGAGCTGGAACCCGGCACGTATGAAGCGGTCTGGGACGGGACCGACCAGCAGGGACGTAAAGTAGCCAATGGTGCGGTATTCTATGAAGTGGATACCGGCAGCCGCAAATCGGTCGGCAAAATACTTCTCCTTGAATGAAACCGGATCATACACAACTAACGGTACGGAAACAAATGCCACTTAATCCAGAGATGAACAATTACCGCATACCTTTGACCAGGCTCTCGATTCCCGGCCCGGCAAAGATGCTGTTGCTGATTCTTATTCTCTTACCGGTGCAGGAAACGATTGCCCAAAGCGGAGGGTTTGCCGGAGCCTTTACCCGCATGGGTTTTGGAGCACGTGGCATGGCCATGGGCAATGCCATGGGAACCGTCTCACAGGAAGGGGTATTCGCCCATTACAATCCGGCGCTGGCTTCTTTTGCCGAAGGCAACCAGGTCGATATGGGAACTGCCCTGATGGCATTTGATCGGACGTTGCATTCCCTCAATGTTACCTTTCCGCTGCCACCGAATGCTGGACTCAATATTGGCCTGCTCAATGCCAACGTGTATGACATTGACGGGCGCACTTCCAGCGGATACCATACGGAAATGCTTTCGACCCATGAATTTCAACTTTTTGCGGCATTCGGCATCCGCGCCGGATCCCGTATCCGGCTCGGGGTTGCAGCCAAGTTGCATCACGTCCGGTTATATGAAGATATCGATAACTCCACCGGTGCAGGTTTTGACTTGGGGATGGTTCTCACCCCCTCCGACCAATGGCGAATCGGCTTTACCATTCAGGACCTTATATCGGATTACTCCTGGAATACCAATCCGGTCTATGGAACACTGGGTGGACGTAACCGCACCGATGTGTTACCGGTCCGTTTTCGTTTCAGTACATCCTATTTCCTGCCGGAAACCGGACTCCTCCTGAGCTCGGAATTCGAGATACAGCGCCAGAAAGCTGAATACGCCCGTTCCAGCCACGCCGCCGGCTCCGCACCCCCGCAGCAACTGTCCCGCCTGCAGGATATCACGACCAGCAGCCGGCTTTTTCGGATCGGTGCGGCATGGCATGCCCATGAGCGGTTGACCATTCGCGGTGGATGGGAAGTCATGGATATGGAGTATCTTGAAGAAACCCAAAAAATCAGCGCCGGGTTTTCTGTCCATCTGCCCTATGATGCCATGAGTCCATCCATAGACTATGCCTTCGTACGGGAACCAGTCGGTATAGCCGGAATGCATGTACTCACTCTGCGTTTGTCGCTGTAGGGCAATTCCTTGTATGAAGGCGTCGCGCATCCCTTTGAAAACTAATTTTCAATAAAAATGAAACAGCTACTCTTCCCATGCCTGGTCATCATGCTGCTTGCGACCGTTCCGCGCAATGCTGATGCCTCGGGTGAGTCCACAGGCCTGCACTTCCTGCTCATCGGACCATCGGCCCGGAATATGGGAGCCTCGGATGGACATACGGCTTCCCTGACCGGACCCTCCGCCATTTACCTGAACCCGGCCCTGTTATCCCATGAAAAGAACAGCAGTGCCACCCTCTCATACATGCTTTGGCCCGCCACGGATACCCAGAACAGTTTTGCGGGGTTGAATTACAGATCCGGCCGGCAGGCCTTCGGAATAGCGCTGCTCTCTTCCCTTAATGACGACATCCCGTTCCGGCGGTCTCCCACGAATACGCCTGACGGCTACTTCGCTGTACGGTATTTTTCCCTGGCCGGCTCCTATGCCCGATCGATCGGTCCGCTGGCACTCGGTGTTACCGGCATGTATCTCCATGAACAGTTTTTCCAACAGGATGCCTCGGGCTATGGTTTCAATGCCGGTGCGACTTTCCATCTGCTGGATGAACGGGTTCGGCTGGGAGCGGCTGTACGCAACCTTGGTTCTATGGCCGATCTGGCGGAAACCGCGACAAAACTTCCTTCCATGTTTAGTTTCGGAACCGACATCCAACTCCTGCAGTTCTCGACTTCTGCAATCGATGATGAAATTCCACTCTTGCTTTCTGTAAGCAGTGATTACAACATGCCTCTTAATATGTCATCCGGGAGTGAAGATGAATCGCTATTTGCACAAGATGAAGGGTATATCAATGCGGGTGTCGAGCTCAATATTTCCGAGATCATTGATCTTCGGACTGGTATCCGAAGCGGTGACACACAAAGGCGGTTCAGCTTCGGTGTCGGGCTGCTGGTCAGTGATTTCTATTTCAATTACGCCTTCTTGCCGTTTATGAACGGTTTCGGCGTGGCCCATGCGCTAAGCCTGCAGTATCAGTTCTGACACGCGAGCAATCGGACCTTAGATAAAGGATGCCTGGTAGCCTGAAGAAGGATGGCTGGCAAAAGGCCAGGTCTTCAGGTTGGAGCCGGTTTCAAGGACCGGTCAGCCTGCATCCATGTGAATCTCTTTCCAGAAGCGAAAGACCCAGAAGAGGACTCCCTTTGCGATGAATATGCTGAATACAAGGATCAGGCCATATTCCTGAAGTATTACGACCGCAAGGAAATAAAAAATGAAAAGGTAGAGTTTTCCGCGATTTCTCTTGAGTTCGGCTGTCTTGAACCGGGGAATCTTGTCAAATGGTACCGTGCCGACCATCAGCAGGGATAGCAGCAGGATGACTGGCACCATCACACTGTTGAACCCGTAGTTGAAACCCTCAAACAGTTCCGGATTGGGTTGAAATATCAGGAATATGGCTACCAGCATCATGGCCTGCGCAGGTATGGGCAGCCCCTTGAAATATTCGGGATCTTCTATCCTGGCATCAACATTGAAACGTGCCAACCTAACAGCTCCACACAGAGCAGGAAAGGCGGCTATGATAAGGCCAATTATCATCATTTCATGGAGGGAGTAACTGTATAGCAGGATGGACGGGGCCACACCGAATGATATGATATCGCTCAGGGAGTCCAGTTCTATGCCGAACTCGGTATCGGCATTGGCGAGTCGCGCCATGAATCCATCCATCAAATCAAACACCGCCGCAATGACAATGAGCCATGCGCCAAACTCCAGCTTGCCATCATGGATCTGCACAATCGCCAGAAAGCCGCAAAACAGATTCATCAGTGTAAAAAAGCTGGGAACGACGGTTTTGGGGATCGGCTTTCTGAACTTACTCCTGAGATGAGCGTTTCTTGCTTTCCTGCGCTGTATTCGTAATTCCGGATTCATGGAATGTTTATTTCAATCGGATAATCATCCAAGATCGGCAATAATGGTTTCTCCCCCAACGGTTTTATCGCCTTTCTTTACTTTTATTTCCATGTCCGGAGGGACCAGGATGTCCATGCGTGAGCCGAATTTCATCAGTCCGAACCGTTCCCCTGCCTTTACTTCGTCCCCTTTTTTGGTGTAGAACACGATCCTACGGGCGACAAGACCGGTAATCTGGCGGTAGAACAGACGGACTCCAGATGGATGCAGGATGCCGAATTCGGCGCGTTCGTTGAGTTCCGATGCTTTGGGGTGCCAAGCGACAAGGTATTTGCCCGGGAAATAGGCAACGTGCTCCACAACGCCTGACATGGGATATCGGTTTACATGAATATCAGCAAGAGACAGAAAGATGGTGACTTGCTTTGCATTTCCCTCCAGATAGGTCTCTTCGCGGACCGTCTTGATCGAAATTACCCTGCCATCGGCTGGTGCGAGTATGTAGTCGCCTTGCGGGGACGTTCTTTCGGGATCACGGAAGAAAAACAGGGTGAAACCCGAAATGACTATGGCCGCAAAATAAAGCAGCCAGGATGAGTCGTTGTTCAGAAGCCAGCCGATCAGAACCAGCATCAGGGACAGGAAAAGAACGGCGATAATAACGGGTATTCCGTCTTTGGCAAATCTCATGGGTTAATTGACTACGTGCCGGAGAATGTCGTTGAATGTGACGAAGATCATGAGACTGATGAGCAGAATAAATCCGATCTGCTGCAGGGCCATCCTTACCTTCACAGAGGGCTCACGACGGGTAATGGCTTCGTAGACCAGAAACATGAGATGTCCGCCATCCAGCATGGGTATGGGAAGTATGTTCATCAACGCCAGGGTGATACTAAGGAATGCAGTGAAATTCCAGAAACCCAGTGCACCGCCGCGTTCCGTGACATCCGCAGTGACCGATGCTATGGCCACCGGTCCACCCAGATTTTCCCGGATGGAGATGGCCCCGGTCAATAATTGTCTGAATCCATTGATAATGCCAAGGAGGGTGTCATGCGCCTGCGATACCCCTTCCCGGATGGAGGCAAACAGGCCGAACTGAATGGTTTCGTACCCGAAGTATTCGTGAGGATCGACAATGGCAATACCGATTATTCTTTGATCCGGGTCGGGTGCTATGGTGAATTCATGCAATTCGGAATCACGACGAACAGTAAACTCCATTTTATCCCCGCCTTCCTGAATTTTCTTGACCATCTGAATCCAGTAACCGACCTCTTCTCCGTCGATGGCCACGATCTCATCGCCCGGTTGAAGTCCCGCTTCATCGGCCGGGGAGCCCTCTGATACAGCACCCACCTTACTCGGGAGAGCATTCTGCAATTCGATGAACTCCGGATTTCTGGCAAGATTGTCCAGGAAATCATCGGGTGGATCGATGGTGACCTCCTCTCCGTCACGCTCAACCGTGAATGAAAGGGAACTGCTGGTTATTTCGGAAATCGAAAAGAACTGGCCCCTCCTGATGTAGTCGATTTCCTCGTCATTGACCGCCACGATCCGGTCCCCGGTCTGAAAGCCGATCTGTTCGGCCGTGGAATTTTCGGGAATGTACATTCCCTCAATATTTTCCGCCGGAATCTGATTGACCCCGTGTGAGAATGTAATAACGGCAAAAATGGTGTAGGCCAGCAACATGTTGAAGATCACACCGGCAGATATCACGATCATGCGTTGCCAGACGGGCTTGCTGCGGTATTCATACTCTTTGGGCTCCGAACTTTCGAAACTGTCGTCCATGCTCTCATCCACCATTCCGGATATCTTGACATACCCGCCCAACGGTAGTGCTGACACACAGTAATCGGTCTCCCCCTTTTTCACACCGAACAGACGCGGTGGGAATCCGATCGAGAATCGTTCCACACGCATTCCGAAAAGCTTTGCTGCCAGAAAATGCCCCAGTTCGTGCACCAGCACAAGGACAAATATGGCAGCAATAAAAATGAGAATCGTCTGAAATATGCTGAAAATAGCTTCCATGCAGGTTTATTTTTTGTCAGATAGTCCGGGCATAGGCTCTGGCCTCCCGGTCAACGGCCTCAAGTGACTCAGCTGATAACGTATCTGAGCTGGTAATATGAGACAAACTTTTTGCTACGATTTCAGAAATTTGAATATACGAAATTTCTTCTTTCAGAAACCGCTCCACTGCAACTTCGTTGCTCGCATTGAGAATGGCCGGCGCATACCCACCTGTATCAATAGCATCCAGTGCCAGCGGGAAGCAGGGGAATCGATCCGGATCGACCGGTTCAAAGGTAAGCGCCTGTTTAACGGTCCAGTCTATACCTCTTGATGGCAGCGGCCAGCGCTCCGGAAAGGTCAGGGCATACTGGATAGGCAGGCGCATATCCGGAAGCCCCATCTGCGCTTTCATGGAACCGTCATGAAACTGGACCATGGAGTGGATGATGCTCTGCGGATGGACGACCGCTTCAATGTGTTCCAGGGGCAGTCCGAAAAGCCAGTGTGCCTCAATGATCTCGAGCCCCTTGTTCATCATCGTGGCAGAATCGATAGTTATCTTGGCCCCCATGTCCCAGTTGGGATGCTTCAGGGCATCGTGGACGGTTGCCTTGCGTATTTGCTCCCTGGTCCAGGTTCGAAAAGGGCCACCGCTGGCTGTAATAATGAGTTTTTCGATGCTGCCCATCTCTTCCCCTACCATACATTGCAGGATAGCACTATGCTCGGAATCGATGGGAATGAGGGCGTCGAAATGCCCGTTCAGATAGGGTGACAGCAAGGCTCCGCCGACTACAAGGGTCTCCTTGTTGGCAAGAGCGACCTTCTTTCCGGCGGCCAGAGCGGTAAAAGTGGGCCGGAAACCGGAGAACCCGACAAGACTGTTGATCACGGTATCCGGTTCATCCGAGCTGACAAGTTCATGGATATCGTGTTCCCCGCAAAGCAGCGTCGTTCGATCGTGTGTTACGGCACTCTGGAGCGCTTTAAAATTATTTTCATCGACCAGCAGCGCGTATTTTGGATAAAATTCGTTTACCTGGGCTGCCAGGCTTTTCCAATTGGTGTTGGCGGTCAGACCGAATAGTTCCAGCTTTTCCGGATGTGAACGCACAATATCCAGCGTCTGGGTCCCAATGGAACCGGTCGATCCGAGAATAAGCAGATTTTGATTTTTCAACTTAGTGCAGCAGTTTATATATGAGCGGAATAGCCAGACTCCAATGGCAGCTAAAATACAATAAAAATCCGTATACCCGGAATAGTTCCTTCCGGAGACCATGCTAGCTTCCAAGAGCAATGATACCCATCATGCGCCCGCTTTTCGCTCCGTCCCTCCGGAAAGAATGCAAGGTCTGATCGTGACTTGTCGTGCATGTTTCATCGCGGACAATCGATTCACGGGCAACACCCATCTTTTTCAGCTCATCCATCAGGAATCCTCCAAGATCAACATGGGGCTTCTTTAGGGACCGGTCCACATGCCGTTGGGGAAAGCGGGCGGCTACCTCCTCACCTACCTCGAACGATGCGAGGGATATGCAGGGACTGAGATAAACCTGTAACAGGTCCGGCTCGGCCCCGATGGCCTCCATCTGACGAATGGCCTCCGGTATAATCCCGTCTACGGCGCCACGCCAACCGGCATGCACTGCAGCCACGACTTTGTAGACAGGATCGGCCATAAGAATGGCGGCGCAATCAGCGACCAGGATGCCCAGCCCCAGACCGGGCCGATCGGTTACAAGTCCATCCGTGGAATCTTTGACACCAGGCCTATTTACACAGGCAACATGGGCCCCATGGACTTGTTTTCCCATGCACAAGGAGAGATCAGGTACATTCAGAAATGAAGAAGCAATGCGACGGTTGTTTTCGAGTGCCTCTTTCACCTTGTTATGATCATCGATATCAGAGACCGATCGAATGGTTTCTCCTGTTTTTTCGATTTCCCGGTTGATAAAAGCTGCATGGATGCCGGGTCTGTCTTTCCAGATGCGAGGCATGACGGCGTTTACGTGTTATGAATCATGTTGAGCAGTACTTTCCTGACCAGCTCAATGGGCATTTTCGCTCCGAACCAGAGCTGAAAGGAAAGTGCGGCCTGGTGCAGGAACATTTCGGTTCCACCTATTGTCCGGGCGCCGTGTTCCCTGGCATCCCTGAGCAACCTGGTTTCAGGTGGATTATATATAATATCGTAGCAAATTTTTCCGTGAAGATATGGAAGCAGTTCAGCCGCCAGCGGCGAGCTGTTTTGATCGGGGTGCATACCTACCGGTGTAGTATTAACGAGCAGATTCGATTGCGAAAGAACTCCTTCCAGTTCATCGTATGCAAGAAAATGTGTTTCGTCAGGTTCAAAGGCCAACTTATCCCGTTTCCTGTTAGTTCGGCTTGCAATATACATTTTCCGGACCCCAAACCTGCTCAACGCGTATCGTATGGCACGGGAAGCACCCCCGGAACCCAGAATGACCGCATTGTGCAGTCCCTTTTCTTCCTTCAGTGGCTGCAGAAACCCATGGGCATCGGTGTTATGCCCGATGAGCGCTTGATCTGACCGATAGGGCACGATGGTATTTACGGCCCCTATTTCCCTCGCGGCGCTATCGGTATCGTCCAGAAAATTGATGATCTTTTCTTTCAGTGGGATTGTTACATTAGCACCGCGGAATGCGGGCAGTGCCAGCAATTCCGGAATCAGTGCCCATTCTTCAGTGGGACAGTCCAGGGCGTAATACGAAACTTCCAGCCGGTGATATGACAGTGCGGAATTGTGGATGTCTGGTGACCAGCTGTGTCGGACCGGGTGACCGAGTACAGCGGCAAAGGGTTTTCTGCTTTGAGGGGAGGAAAGGAAATCAGACAGAATCATGAAGCCGAAGAGTATGGTCGGGACATGGAAGCAAAAAAAAAGGGGTTGACACCCCTTTTTTCAGATACTGCTGATGGTCGATCAGGCTGTCACTTCCTCTTTGTTCTCGGAAGCAACTTCTTCCTTATCTTCGTCATCCTTGAAGTTTCCGCTTTCAGCGAGGCCCTTGAATTTTTCAAGATCACCCAGGAGCTGATCAGGTAATTCTTCAATGAACTTGGCCATTTCACTTGAAGGTTCACCAAAGAATGTCCTGTAATCCAGGCTGAAGTCCACTCTGGTGCGCGATCCGTTGTTCAAAGGAGTAAAACGAATGGTCCCGGTTTGATTGAGATTGCCATTGATGGTTATCCATGCAAAACGGGTGTTGCGCAGATCATCAATGATGTTGGTGGTCCACCGGAATTCTTCTCCACCGATTTCAGTTATGTATTCAAATGTTTGTGAGTTGATTTTGTTGACTTCCTTGAGTGAAGACAGGAATTTTGGAAAATCCGTTGGAGAGCTCATCAACTCGTAAACTTTGGCCAAAGGCAGGTCAACTTCAATTCTTTGATGCGCCATAATGTACTTTTAGACTTCGTAAAGTTGAGTGGTTCGTATGAGAGGTGGCAGGTATCACCTTGACATTGTACGATGGATATTTGCCTATTCGTACAATAAAAGAAAAATAAGCATTTTTATTAATATCAGCAATTGAAAAAATATCATTTAATCGTATTGCACCCTTTATCAAGACACACTATTTTCACGTTTGCTTTTGTCTTGTGGACGACTTTCTGCCTGTTTGTGCACACCGGAGTCATAAGCGCACAGCCCGCCTGGACCGGAGAATTCCATCATATGACCGGACTTACACTTACCGGCACCCCTCAATTGCAACCCGGGGTGCAACGGGTTACGCTGGCAACGGATTATCGCTTTGACGGAGGCCGGCTGCATGTAAGGGCCGATATCCGCAACCGGTTTGAAGCAGCACCGGATTCACTTGAGTGGGTCTTGCCGGAGGTCTGGCTGGACCTCTATTTTTCCAGCATTGACCTTCGTTTGGGGCGCATTCCGCTTCAACCGGGCCTCTCGCCTTTCGGCGCACCCATCAACAGGATTCAGCCGCTGGACCTGCGGACATTCTTTCTCGAGCCAACGTCCACACTGCGGCGCGGTACCATTGCTGCAGAACTTAGTTACTATTTCAGATCATCACGTCTGCGAGCACTGTTTTCACCAACGGCAACCCCTTCCCTGCTGCCCGCTCCAGACAGCCGCTGGTTCGCACAGGTGCCGTTACCGGACGGCATCCCGGTCCGACTGGACGCCCCGGCCCAACAAACGCGTATCTCGGATGTCCCGCAGGGTGGCCTGTTGTGGGACTCCCGCCACTGGCGCACAGTTGAAATGCAGATCGGCATCCTGTACTGGACGCCCTCCAGCCCTGCGTACTCTAAAGAAATCCAGATTTTCACGCCGGGTACCATTCTCATCAATCCTGAAGTAATCCTCACCGAAACGCACACACCGGCATGGATCCTCACGGGCGGCATCATTTGGGAAGCAAGTTCATCGGTAATCCTGCTCTCGGAAGCAGCCTGGTTTTCTGACCGAACCTATGACCGAATACAGCAAGAGCTGCTTTCATTCGACCCGGATGAGCCGGACCTGATCAGCCTGCCCCTCATACTGCAGATCACCAATGAGGAAGAAAACGGTTTTCTATCAACCCATTCCGCGCTGGATTTACTGCAGGAGGTCCGGCTTTCCCCCTCATGGACCTCATTCATACTGCAATGGAATGCCCATTTCATCGTTGATCCGCATCCCGATGTGGTTCAGGATACGTGGTTCCACACCGCTTCCGTTTCGGCCCTGCGCGATTTTTTCCGCCAGCGGCTCAACAGCGAGATCATGATTCTGTACCAGCTTAACGGCCAGGACTTCTGGATCCAAACGCGGCACACCTATGATGTTATGGATAATGTAAATCTGTCCCTCGGAGCCCATCTGTTTGGTGGACCGGAACCGGGAACGAATTACGGTCACCTGAGCTTTGGTTCGTACCGGAGCAACTCACTGATATACGCCGGCCTCCGTTTTACTTTCTGATCTGCAACAGACACAACAAGCCAAGTCTTAAAACCTGAATCACGGCGCATCTTGAATCCTGTCAACCAATCAACCATCCAGGCGGTTATCGACTTTCTGCTGGAAAGGCCCCGCACGTACCTGCTTGTGGTTGGTATCCTGGCTTTGTTGGCCATGGTTCCAGCCGTTCATATCGAAGCAGATTTCGACCTGGAAGGTTTCTACCCCGAAGATGCCGATACCATTGTTGAGTATCAGCGCATTTCGGAGGAATTTGGCCGGGATGATACCATGTTCATTGTCGCTTTCCGGCATGACTCCCTGTTCACTCCCCTTCATCTGGAACGGGTAAGGAAGATCGCCAGGGAGCTTGGAGAAATTCCTCATGTGGAAGAAATGCAAAGCATCTGGACCGTTCAGGAATTCCACAGCAATGACGGTACGCTTAATGCAACACCCTACCTCGATGAGCATATCCTGCAGCAATCCGGATCCGGTTCCACTATTTCATCACAGATCGGCAAAGGGCCTGTGGCCAGTGATACCTTGAAAGACACAGATACCGTGAAGGCGACACAAACAGGAAGAGCGGCAGACACCCGAAGTGTGACAGACACCCGAAGTGTGACAGACACCCGAAGTGTGACAGACACAGGAAGAGCACCTGATACCCGGAAAGGCAGATCGTTGAAGAAAACAAAACAGCACATGCTTGACGATCCGTTTGTCGAGGGTACCTTTTTGGGATCCGATGGCACGGCTACGGCAATCTACCTTCGCATTGAAGACGAAAAGAATACTTTTTCCAACAGGCGCGAACTTATTTCCCACATGGATAAGGTGCTTCAACCCTTCCAGGACCATTACGAATTTCACAAGACCGGACTGCCCTATTTCCGTACCCAGTACGTCGAGACCCTGAACCGGGAAATCCTCTTTTATGTCTCCCTGGCTTCGCTATTAATTATCCTTTTCCTCTGGATTCTGTTCCGTACCATCATCGGAGTGGTTCTGCCTATCAGCATTGTTTGGCTCACTATCCTTTTTGTCGTCGGGATACTGGTCCTAACCGGCGGATATTTTGAAATTCTGAGCAGCACCATTGCCCCGATACTGCTCTGCGTCGGCGTGGCGGATTCGGTACATATGCTGGCCAAATACCAGGATCTCCGGCTTCAGAACATGGGTCGCGAACGTTCGCTGCGCCAGATGATTATGGTGCTCGGTTCGGCCACCTTCCTGACCAGTGTAACGACCGCCATCGGTTTTCTGACCCTGATGACCAGTAACGTTATGCCAATGCGACGGTTCGGCATATACACCGCCATTGGTGTGATCCTTGCTTTTCTGGTGACCATGTTCGTCCTGCCATCCGTACTGAAGCTGCTGAAAAATCCCATCCCTGTGAAAGAGAAAAGCCGCTTCTTCTTCCGGAAAATCGGCTTGGTACTCTCATCCACCCACCATGCTGCCCGGTTGCACTCCCGCAAGGTCGTAACGGCCACCTTGCTGGTCACCCTGGGTTTCTCCCTGGGCATCACACAGCTGAAAACCAACAGCCGGGTATTCGATGACATCGGCGAGCAATCCGAACTGATCCGTCAAAGCCGTTTCCTGGATGAGCACCTTGCCCCGCAATTTCCGCTGGAAATCATAGTGGATACAGGCCGGCAGGATGGCATATACGATCCTGAATTGCTGCAACGGCTGCTTTTGCTTCAAAACCACCTGCAAGACTACGATGAAGTGGAGCGCAGTATCTCCTATGCCACACTTATGAGCCATGTCGATCGCGTTATGCGCGACACGACCGCGGAGACGGACACAGAAACTGATGCGCTATCCGGTCCACCATCCCGGCAGGTTCCCGACTCCAGGGCGTTGATTGCCCAATATGACCTGCTTCTTGAAATGACCGGTGGAAGCGGGTCGGCGTCCCTCACTGATTTTGACAATCGTCAGACACGGATTATAGCGCGTGTGTACGATGCCGGATCCTACCGGATCAACCGGATGCGGAATGATCTGGAAAACTATCTTGCGGAATTCTTCCCGGATGAAGAGGTCATGCTAACCGGATCCACGATCCTTTCTGCCGACCTGACGGGCAACATCGTGGAGGCACTCACGTGGAGTATCGGCCTGGCCTTCCTGTTTATATCCATCATCATGGCGCTTCTCTTCCGCAATGCCAAGCTGGTGGTCATTTCACTGCTGCCCAACCTCATTCCCCTGATGATCACGGCTGGTTTCATGGGGTATGCAGGCATCGATATCCGTCCTTCCACAGCCGTTATCTTTACGATTGCATTCGGAATCGCCGTGGACGACAGCATACACTATCTGGCGCGTTTCCGAATGGAAACACTCCGTGGAGCGCCCCTGCATACCGCCGTGAAGAATACCACCATCCATACCGGCCGCGCCATCATTCTTACCAGCCTTATCCTGCTGGTCGGTTTCGGTGTGCTGGGAACCAGCAGTTTCGAATCCAATATGCTGATGGGCCTGCTGACATGCCTGACCATTTTCACCGCGCTTATAGCAGACCTTCTTTTCCTCCCCGCGCTTATCTACTGGATCAACCCCCAAATTACAATTGGGGAAGCTTTTGCTGAAGATGGGCAAGAATCGAACGGAACGTATCTTCGGCAGCAACGTGGGAGTCCAGTACAACCACACGCTCCTCACGAGCTGCAACTTGATCAAAACCCTGACTGACCCGCCTGAAAAAGGATTTGCCTGCACGTTCCATACGGTCTTCTTCGCGGTGGTTCTTTCTCCTTTGGTAGGCTTCTTTCGGGGAAATTCTCAAGTAAATAGTCAAATCCGGTTTCAGATTGCTTGTAGCGATGGCATTTAAGTGCTCAATGGCAGGTATAGGCAGTGCTTCACGGCCATAGCCTTGATAGGCTGTAGTGGAATCAAAAAATCGATCCAGTATGACGATGGCACCTGTTTTCAACAACGGCCGGATGCGCTCGGCTACCAGCTGGGCCCGGGCCGCAGAAAAAAGCAGCAGCTCCGCCACCGGATCGATCTCTTCCGGACTGTTCAGGAGGATGTCCCGTATCTGCTCCGAAAGCGGCGTGCCTCCCGGTTCCCGGAAAACGTGCACATCATATCCCTTTTGCGTCAAATAGTCTTTGAGCTTTACAATTTGTGTGGATTTTCCACACCCGTCAATACCTTCAAATGATATCAGCACGAACGGCCGGGTTTCTGATCAGGTCAAATCAAGCTGGGCAAGGGTTTTTTGGGCAGGATCACTGCAAGCAGGATGTAAATTACGAAACTGAAGCCGTAACTTAAAAAGGCCAATGCAAAGAGAGCGCGGACGATGGTCGGGTCTACTTCCAGTCGTTCGGCAATGCCGCCGCATACACCAAACAGCATTTTCTCTTCCCGTGAACGGTACCAGCGGCGGTGCATCCTGAATGCGTATGGCTCACCTTCCTGTTCTTTCTCGGGTCGCCCTGCCCGGTCAGTCCGTTCCGTCCCTCTTGCCCTTGCTTCCTCATTATTCACTTCTCGTTGTTTGCCTCTTGACTCCCCGTAGCTTTGTTCAGGACCTGTGCTGACTTGCTCAGGATCCGCGCTATGTTGTTCGTGGTTCGCGCTGCCACTGGTATTTCCGGAATATTTGTAAGAGCGGGACCGCATGCGGGAAAGCAGTCCCAGTCCAATAATGGCCACCAGGAAACCCCCGGTAAACGGGATCATGCGCACGATCGAGGCCAGGTCCGGGCCGACCGGGAAAAAGAAGCGCTGCAAGATAAAGACGCCGGCGACCAGCAGGATTAACAGTCCGGCTATTCTGGCAAATTTTCCGCTTCCGGAGCTTCCCGGGGCATTCTCATTTTCGTATTTGCTTCTTAAATCCTCAAACGCCTCGTCACTCATTGGCGAAGACATATCCAGATGATTTTCAAGATGTCTTTTGGTATACATGGCATGCTCCATCGAAGTCTGTACGTATCATTGTTTGCGTTTCCTGCGGCAGGATGCCCAAACATCCCTATCCGCTGATACGAAAAGGAATATGTTTTGTTTCCTGAATCAGGAAATCTGACCGGTTTCCGGCTGCTTGCCGTTTTACGACCGGCAATCCAGCACCCCTGATTCAGTGACCAGCTTATCGACGGGCACGTCATGATCAGCCGCCGGAATCTTTTCCACGATAAACCGGGATGGCACCAGCATGACCTTGAGCGCATTGGAAGCTTGTGCAAAAAAACGATCATAGAAGCCTTTGCCGTACCCCAACCGGTTTCCAGCCGGGTCGGCAGCGAGTCCGGGTGCAATGACAAGTTCGATCTGACTTGCAGCAATGAGTTCGGTGCCCGCCGGTTCCGGGATTCCCCAGGCGCCGGGCACCAGTTTGTCAAGATCCCTGACACTGGCATGCTCCATTTCTCCCAAAGGGTTGATGACCCGGGGCATGACCAGGGTCCTGCCCGATGACAGGACATGTTCGAGAAGTCTTCTTGTCGCCACCTCCCCCATACCTGGAACACCATGGAAACAGTGGATAACCTTCGCATGCTGGTACCAGTCCGAATCAATGACCCGAGCACATATTATCTCCCCGAACTGTTCAAGGGCAGCCTTGCCCAGCTCCCTGCGTTCCTGCAGCATCTGTCGTCGGATGGATTTTCTTATCATAAAAACAGGACAAGTTCTTGTGTATCATCCGGCATCAGCTTAGTAGCAGTCACAATTTAATGATCCTGTGCCGGGTAAACAGCGGGGTGCGGCCGTTTCCATCATCCAGCTGCGCAAGTATACGGTCCCAAATATCGGTGCCGAATTTGTTCATGAAATACACCGATGCTATTTCCCGCTCCTGGAGTTTGTCAGCCGGAAAGAGAGCGGTTTTTACTTTGCGGATCCGATTGAGCTGGACTTCCTCACTCTCCCGGAGCCTGTTTACCGTTTTTTTCTTGTATTTGTCGATAGCCTTGACGTGCTCCCGAGTGATGGCCTGGGCGTGTTTTTGCAGTCCGGGATCGGTAATAGCTAATTTTTCGGTTATCTCACCGGTGAGCTCCTCTACCTTTTTTTTCCAGTCTTCAAACTGGTCATCGAGGTCCGGAGCCCCATGCTTCCTGAGGTAGTGCTGCTCCAGGTCTTCCAGTCGTCCTGAATAGTCGGAGAAACTGAACGGCAGTTCGATTACAAAACGCTGGATGTTAGGTTCCACCAGTGTTGCTGACAGCCGGGCTGCGATAAAGGGCATTTCCATTCCCATGATCTCGTACACGGGTTTCATCTGTCCGTAATAGGCAATTTCAGCCGGTCCGGCAACATAGGCGGCATTCGGTAACAGCGTGTCCTGGATCAGGGGGCGCAGAAAGACATTGGGCGAAAATCGTTCGGGTTCCTCATCCAGCCTGGTCATGAGTTCTTTAGTGGTCATTGAAGGACCGGAACCGATCTGCCATGAGCCATTTTCGTGACGGAGCCTGATGCGCCCCTGTTCGTCGTCATGCCAGAAGAAAAGGCTGTCGGTTATCTGAACCTGTTGATGGTAGTGGTCCTGAAGCTTTCGGCTTTGCTCATCGAGTGCTTCCCGGATGACATCTACCTGCCCGATCGCCTTTCGCATGCACCCGGAGGCCAGTTTTTTGGCTTCGGTGAAATGGCTGCCTGCAAATACCAGGTCATGTCCGACAAACAGCCGGGATAGCAGTAAGGCGAAGGCATCCTTGAGCGTGCGCCCTGGAGTGTATGCCTCATTAATCAATGATGTGACGTGCTCGTGGAAATCCGTTTCCTGCAGGGCATCAAAAACCTGTCGGCGAAATGATTCAAACTCCTTGTCAATCAAGATGCTGCCTGCGGCATGCCGCTCAGGGGTGGAACAGGGCAGCTCCATCTTTTTCATCTTTCCACCCGCGGGCAGAGCGATTTCGGAGATTTCCTCGTAATCATGATCTTCGTCGGCAAGCCAGAATACCGGTATGACCCGTCTTCCGGTCTCCTGCGACAATTTTTTTGCAAAATAAATGACCGAAATGGTTTTAAAGACCGTGTAGAGCGGACCCCCGAACAGGCTGAGCTGCTGTCCTGTTGTCACTGTTACTGTGTTTTCATCGGCCAGGATTCCAGCAAGCTCTTCAATCCGTGAATTATCGTCCAGGAAGGGGGCGTTGAAATCAGCTATCACCTGTGCCGTTTTTTTTCGGTCACCGTGGAACTTGAAGGCCCTCACCGCCTCCGTGAGTTCTTCCCATGAATGCTTTCGGGAATAGAATGGGGCAAGGTTGTCGCTTCCCTTCAGATAATCACGGAACAGCCGGGAAAAGGGAAGGTTCCGGATGTCCTGTTGTTCGATATCCAAATGCTTTTCCTTTAGAGCATTACCCTTTGAGACGATTCAGTTCATCGCGGATTTTTGCTGCTTTTTCGTAATCCTCTTCGGCAATGGCTGCCGTCAGGCTTTTTTCCAGCATTCTGATCCGGCTTTCTTTGCTTGATGCAGCCGGCGGTTCATCCGGAGCGGCAGATACCTCACCCGGTTCGGAAATGGATGGACCTTCTTCCTGTTCTTCCATCTGAGGATCAGTTTCGATACCGGCTTCATCCACGATGTGATCCGAGACAAAGATCGGAGCATTGAACCGGATGGCCAGTGCTATCGCATCGCTTGGCCGGGAGTCCTGAGTCACTGTTTCCCCGTTGTTGTCATAGACAATCTGGGCGTAAAACGTACCCTCTTTGAGGTCGTTGATGTAGATTTCCTTGACAAAGGTGTTGAAGCTTTGGATGATATTGCGCATCAGGTCGTGGGTCATGGGCCGTGGAGGCTTGATATTTTCAAGCTCAAGGGCTATGGCCTGCGCTTCGAAGGTACCGATAATGATGGGAAGCCTTCTTTTGCCATCTGTTTCATTCAGGATGAGCGCATAAGCTCCACCACTGCTGGGACTGGTGGATAGTCCCAGGATGTCCATTTGAATTTTACTCAAAACCGCAAATGATTTTTAGGATTTATACAACATGGTTATCGGTATAACGGAAACAACGATTTAGCAATACCGATAACGGTTGAAAGATTCTGATGATATGTACAGTATAAAGGTAACTATTTTTTTTGCTCTCTTAAACATACAAATCCCCGAATTTGTCCTGCAACAGAGCAAATTCGGGCAGAAAAGCACTTTTTTGGAAATGGCCGGTCAGGATTGTCTGTTTTGATTGACATTAGCGCATAACGGAAGTAATTTTAGTGCCGAATTTCTGCCTTATATAGATCAATAAACAGGAAAATGCTCGAACAATACATTCCCGTCCTTCTTCTGGTCGCCCTGGCGTTGCTGACGGCCATGGCGTTCATCGCATTGGCTCGTTTGTTGGGACCCCGCCGACCGGCATCCAACAAACTGGGAGCGTATGAAAGCGGGATGGATCCGATTGGTCAGGCACGGGACCGCTACTCCGTAAGTTTCTATATTATAGCCATGGAATTCATCGTTTTCGACCTGGAAGTGATTTTCATCTTTCCATGGGCCGTCCGATACCAGGAATTCGGTTCAGGAACGTTTTGGACCATGATCCTCTTTATTTTCATACTGCTTCTTGGACTTTTATACACATTGAAAAAGGGCAGCTTTGACTGGACCGCCGATTCGGTTCAAGGAAGAAAAAGTCAGCAACCCGATTACAAATTATCTTGAGTTATGAGTCTTGACCGTGTAATGGGTGAAGGCTACTTCACCACCACCATCGATGCCCTCACCAAATGGGGTCGATCAAATTCTGTCTGGCCCATGCCTATGGGTCTGGCATGCTGTGCCATTGAGATGATGGCGTTTGCCGGTCCGAAATATGACGCTGCACGGTTCGGATCCGAAGTATTCCGCTTTTCGCCCCGGCAAAGTGACGTCATGATCGTAGCGGGCTGGTGCACCTACAAGATGTCCCATGCCATCCGTCGTGTCTGGGACCAGATGCCCGATCCGAAGTGGTGCATTGCCATGGGGGCATGTGCATCAACCGGCGGCATGCACCGATGCTACGGCGTGGTCCAGGGTGTCGATAATTTCCTCCCCGTAGACTATTACATATCCGGCTGTCCCCCCCGTCCGGAGTCCGTTATCAATGCCATCCTGAAGATCCAGGACAAAATAAAAGAGCAGCAATCCCTTGCGCTTGACAGTTGAGCACGAAGCCATGAATACCGAAACCACAGACAGTCTGTTACAGGACATCCGCGAATTGCTGGGTGAAGACTTGCTTGAGGTGAAAACGGATTATGCGTATCCCCTGCTGCGCATAAAACGCGACCGGCTGCATGATACCTGCCGCTCCCTGAAAAACACATTTCACTTCATTTACCTCAATGAGATTATCGGTACCGACCGGTTTACCTCGGAAGAACGCTTCGAGGTGATATATCACCTGGTATCCCTTCGAAACCGTCAGCGCCTTTTCCTGAAAGTGCGCGTGGAAGAGGAGGAACCGGTGCTGCCCACGGTCACCGACATCTGGAAAAGTGCCAACTGGAACGAACGTGAAGTGTATGACATGTTCGGCATCAGTTTTGAAGGCCATTCCGACCTGCGCCGCATATTCCTGCCGGAAGATTTCAAATACTATCCTCTCCGCAAGGAGTTTCCGCTTCTGGGTGTGCCCGGATCCCTTGAAATGCCCAACTCTACACCCGACCACGATTGACGGTATCCACTTATCGACATGACACAACAGGCTCAACACATATCCCGAAAGAAACCGACCTATTTCAAGGAGCACCAGGAAGCCCTCTACAAAAGCCTTGAAGACAAGCATGCGACCGTGGAGCTGGACAAGAGCGACCCCCTTGCCACACGCATGACACTCAACATGGGTCCCCAGCACCCCGCCACACACGGGGTGCTGCGCGTCCTTATGGAACTCGACGGGGAAGTAATCACCAAATGCCGCCTTGATACCGGTTATCTGCACCGGGGCATCGAAAAAATGGCGGAAAACAAAACCTACCAGGAGTTCATGCCGTATACCGACCGCATGGACTATCTGTCCCCCTACAGTAACAATGTAGCTCTTTGCCTTGCCGTTGAGCGGATCGCGCATATTGAAATTCCCGAGAAGGCCAGTTATATCCGTATGATATGCTGTGAGTTGGCCAGGATTTCTTCACATCTTTTATGGCTTGGTACCATGATTATGGACGCAGGTGCGCTCTCCTATTTCCTCTGGACGTTCCGTGAGCGGGAAAAGATCTATGATATTTTCGATGAGGTGGCCGGTCATCGATTTACCGTCTCCCATTCCCGCATCGGCGGGGTAAACAACGATTTCACCCCCGATGCAGAAGCCAAGATCAAAAAGTTTGTCAGCGAGTTTCCCTCTGAGCTGAAGGGTTGGCACAAGACATTGGACCGCAATCGTATATTTGTAGACCGCAACCACGATGTCGGGGCCATAGGTTATGAGGAAGCCATCGACATCGGACTGGCCGGCCCTGCGCTGCGGGCCACAGGCATTGCCTATGATATCCGCACGTTCGAGCCGTACCTCCACTATGGCGAGATGGATTTCATGGTACCAACCCGCACCGAAGGAGACAATCTCGCCCGATACTACTGCCGCATGGAGGAAATGGCTGAATCCATCCGCATCATAGAGCAATGTTTTGAAAAAATGCCTAGAAAAGGGCCCATCCGGGTGGATGATGCCAAAAAGAGCTATCCATCCAAGGACGAGGTCTACTACTCCATGGAAGGCCTTATTCATGATTTCATGATGACAGATACCGGCGTTTGTCCTCCCGCAGGAGCTGAGAGCTACCACGCCATCGAGGCCCCAAAAGGTGAACTGGGATTTTACATTCAAAGTGACGGCACAGGCCATCCCTGGCGGCTTAAAATCAAGTCCCCCTCTTTCAGCAACCTTCAGGGGCTGGAAACCATTCTGGATGGTGGAATGGTCGCTGACACCGTAGTTGTCATTGGCGGCCTGGACCCGGTAATGGGAGATTCAGACAAGTAATCATGGCAGAAACATATACATTCGATGACAACGATCTCCGGGAGATCGAAAACATAGTGGAAAAATACCCGGACCGGCAGTCAGCAGTACTTCCGGTAATCTGGTATGCCCAGGACAAATTCGGCCATACCGATCCGTCCGTTCAGAAGCTGGTTGCCGAAACATTACGCATTCCGGAGGCTCACATATACGGTGTGGTTACCTTCTACACTCAATTCTATGAACAGCCCAAAGGGAAACACGTCCTTGACGTGTGCACCTGCCTGAGCTGTCAGGTGTGCGGCGGGTACGATATCCTTCACTATCTTGAAGAAAAACTGGGAATCAAGGCCGGTGAGACCACAGCAGACGGGGAGTTTTCCCTTCAATCGGTAGAATGTCTCGGGGCATGCGGATATGCACCCATGCTTCAGGTCACCAACGACAAGTTCGTAAATCATCTGACCAGAGAGAAAGTGGATCAGCTGGTTGAAGACCTCAAGTCTGGCAAGATGCCCTCTTTTGAATCCAACAAACCGCGTCAACACGAAAACGGATCCTGAACTGCCTTACGATGACCAACGACTGGAAATCTTATAAACCCCTCCTGCTGCCGGCCATTAAAGATCTGCACGAGATTTCCGTGTACGAGAAGAACAACGGCTACCAGGCACTCAAAAAAATCCTCGGGGACAGAAAAAAATGGACGCCATCGGAAGTGGTCAAGGAAGTCAAAACGGCCAACATCCGCGGTCGTGGAGGTGCCGGATTCAATGCCGGTTTGAAATGGTCCTTTATGCCCGAGCCGGATGGCGAACCCCGTTACCTGGCCTGCAACGGAGACGAGTCGGAGCCGGGTACGTTCAAGGACCGGAAACTGTTCGAATTCAATCCCCATTTGTTTATTGAAGGAGCGATCATCGCCGCCTATGCCATGCAGGTCGATGTTATCTACATATATATACGCGGAGAATACCGTCCTTTCCTCAAGAAGCTTCAGTCGGCCATTGATCAAGCCTACGAAAAGGGCTACATCGGCAAAAAGGTCATGGGAACCGACTTCAATGTGGAAATGTACACCCACATGGGGGCCGGTGCATACATCTGCGGAGAAGAATCCTCACTGATGGAATCGCTGGAGGGGAAACGCGGTTATCCCCGGGTAAAACCTCCATTTCCTGCCCAGCGCGGCCTGTGGGGCCGCCCCACCACCATCAACAACATTGAAACCCTGGCCAACGTCCCGCTGGTGATCAATCACGGCGCGGACTGGTATTTGAAAATTGGTCCGGAAACCCACCCCGGTCCCGTTCTGTATGGCATATCGGGGCATGTCAACCGACCGGGCGTTTACGAATATCCGGCCGGAATGAACATCATGACGCTGATCGACGAAGTGGCCGGCGGTATCCGGGGCGGTAAAAAACTCAAGGCACTGATCCCCGGAGGTTCCTCTACTCCGCCCTTGCGCGCTGATATGCTGGAGGGGACCACTATGGACTCTGATTCCCTGCGCCAGGCCGGCTCCATGATGGGAACGGCCGGAATGGTCGTCCTGGATGAAGACACCGACATGGTGGAGCTAATCTGGCGGATATCCTTCTTCTACGCCCATGAATCCTGCGGCCAGTGCACGCCCTGCCGCGATGGCACCGGCTGGCTGGAGAAAACACTTCGGAAGATCAAGGATGGCAGCGGTGAAATGCGCGACCTGGACCTGCTTCTGGCCATATGCCATCGCATGGAAGGACGTACCATCTGCGCACTTGCCGATGCCGCCGCATGGCCAGTCCGCTACTCCATTGACCGGTTCCGCGATGAATTTGAAAGCAAATGCAAGAAAACGGTTTACGCCATCGCCTGATGAAACACTTTTGATGCCGCCATGCCAGAAATTATCATAGACAACAAACCATACGAATTTGAAAAACCGGGGAAGGTCCTGCAATTCTTGCTCGACAACGGAATAGATCTGCCCTTCTTCTGCTACCATCCCGCCCTTTCTATACCGGCCAACTGCCGGCAGTGTCTCGTTAAAGCTGGAATGCCGGTATTTGACAAGGAGAAAGGCACTTTCGAAACTGATGAAGACGGCAATCGGGTTATCCGCTATTTTCCAAAGCTCATGACTGCCTGCAGTCTGGATATGGCAGACGGAATGGTTATCCATACCCATGTCACAGACGACGTTGTCAGGCAGGCACAGGCAGACAACCTGGAATTCATTCTCATTAATCATCCGCTCGACTGCCCTATCTGCGATCAGGCCGGTGAGTGCCCGCTTCAGATCCTCACTTACAAATATGGCCCCGAAGGCAGCAGGTTCGAGCACAAGAAAGTGCACAAACCCAAAGCGATACAGCTGGGTCCGCGCGTGATCCTTGATGCCGAACGCTGCATCAACTGTACCCGATGCGTGCGGTTCACCGATGAGGTCAGCAAGACCCATCAGCTTTCAATCATCTCCCGGGGTGATAAAAACTATCCCATGACGGCCCACGGCCAGGTCTTCGATGACCCCTATTCGCTTAATACCGTTGACATCTGCCCGGTCGGGGCGTTGACCTCCGCTGATTTCCGCTTCAAAGCACGTGTTTGGGAAATGAACCAGACCCCAAGCATCGATATGACCAACGGCAAGGGGTGCAGCATCTGGCTTTGGACGCGCGACAACCTGGTCTTGCGTATTACACCAAGGTTCAACGAGGCCGTCAACGGACACTGGATGCCTGACATCGGACGCTGGGGTTACCAAAAATTCAATGAAAACAGAATCTCAAAGCCGCATATCCGCCCCGATGATACCGGGCAGGTACGTACTTCCTGGAACAATGCCGAACTCACACTGAAAGAGGAGCTGGAAAAAGTGAATCCTTCAGATATCCTGGTGATCGGCAGCCCTCATGCTTCCATTGAGGACAGCTATGCCCTGCGGCACTTTTTCGAATCCCGCGGGGTGGATGCATTCCATTTTGTTCCCCACCTGATCCCCGGGTCCGGTGACGATCTGCTGCTTTCCGATGACCAGGCTCCCAACACCCTCGGGGTCAAAGAACTGGGTTTTCAGGAAACCGATGAAAAGACACTGATCGGGCTTCTCGATTCCGGAAGCCCCAAATTTGTTGTTATACTGGATGACGATCTTATCGGTCGCACAAAACTGGCGCCGGATCATTTTGGGAAAGCATACACGCTGTTCCTGGGGTCAAACCACAGCGACACATCGCGTAGTGCCAATCTTGTGATACCCGTCACCTGCGCAGCTGAACACGCGGCTTCCTATGTGAATGCGGATGGACGCATCCAACGTACCGTCCCGGCCAAGGAGACCCTCTATACCAATCGACGGCTGAATCTTGAAATGTCCATGGGTCGGCTTGACCACTACGGAACCAAATTTGACAACTGGGTCACCGATGCCAATCGCATAGATTGCATTCCCGCCTGGGAATTCTGGGTTCGGGCAGGTGATACCGATGCTTCACCGGAGTGGGAGTCATCCCGGCAGGTCATGGAAGCCGTCTCCCGTACATATCCCGCGTTCCGCGATGTGGACTATGAACGGATGGACGAGGAAAATGGCATCCAACTAAAATTCGAACAAGATTCAGAAGTAAATACCGGTTAAATGGATCCCTTATTATTTTCCACGTTGGTCATGCTGGCCGTCGTACTGTTTTTCCTTCTTCCCTCGGCGGCAGTGGCCGTGTATGCGGAGCGGCGGGTTTCGGCATTCATCCAGAACCGTTACGGACCCAACAGGGTCGGTCCTTTTGGAATCTTCCAACCCTTTTCCGATGTGATCAAACTCTTCCTCAAGGAAGATATCGTGCCGGAGAGAGCCAATCGCTTCCTCTATACCCTGGCCCCCATGATTCCGGTAAGCACGGCCATCATCACCGTTGCGGTCATCCCCTTCAGTGAATTCGTATACATAACCGACCTCAATGTGGGCGTGCTCTTCCTGTTGGCCGTTGCCTCCCTGGCCGTTTACGGTGTAACACTGGCTGGATGGGCATCCAACAGCAAATATTCCCTGCTTGGCGGATTACGTGCAGCCGCCCAGATGATCAGTTATGAATTGCCCATGGGTGTTGCCCTGGCCTCGGTTATTCTGTTCGCCGGGTCGCTCAGCCTGCTGGAAATTGTTCAATCCCAGGAACTCTGGTGGAATGTCTTCCGAAATCCCATCGGTTTCGTCATCTTTATCGTAGCGGCATTTGCCGAAGCAAACAGGGCACCATTTGACCTTGTGGAAGCCGAGCAGGAACTTGTCGGCGGTTTTCACACCGAATACAGCTCCATGAAATTCGGCACGTTCTTTCTGGCCGAATACATGCACGTCATGATCGGCAGCATGCTGATCACGGTATTCTTTTTCGGTGGATATCACCTGCCGTTTGCCGGATACTGGCTGCCCGAAATGAGTCCGGTTTGGAAGGCGGTGCTAGACATAAACGTATTTGTCCTCAAGACGGCATTCTTCGCATTTGTGTTCATCTGGGTGCGATGGACCCTGCCGAGGTTCAAGTTCAATCAGCTCATGAACATGGGCTGGACCAAACTTCTGCCGCTGGCTATCCTTAACTTCGTAGTTCTCGCCATTATACTGTACTACCTCCCGTGACAGAATAAACGGACTGCAGAACCGGTCGAAAAGACGTATTTCACCGCATCCATGGCAATTCACAACAGACATGAACATGCAGCATGCCGCAGTGTAGCTTTTCATACTCTGGGCTGCAAACTCAACTATGCCGAGACTTCGACCCTGAAACGCCAATTCAGCGGACAGGACTTCGAGATAGTGCCGTTCGATTCCCGTGCAGATGTGTACGTCATCAATACCTGTTCGGTCACTCAGGATGCCAACAGAGACTGTCGCAAGGCAGTCCGAAGGGCACAACGGCGCAATCCCAGTGCCTTTATCGCGGTCACCGGCTGCTATGCCCAGCTTGAGCCTGAGGAAATTGCGACCATTGAAGGGGTTGACCTGGTCGTCGGTGCCAGGGACAAGTTTGACATCTTGGAGCTGGCCGGCAACTTTGAAAAACCGGGCAGCACCATCATCCACCGGACGGATGTCAATGAGGCGGTCGACTTCCATCATGCCTTTTCTTCCAGCGACCGGACACGGGCCTTCCTCAAAGTACAGGATGGCTGCGACTACAAATGCAGTTTCTGCACCATCCCTCTCGCACGTGGAAAAAGCCGCAGCCCGTCCATTGCGGAAATTATTGCAAATGCAGAACGCGTCATCAAAGGGGGCTACAGGGAAATTGTGCTTACCGGGGTCAATGTCGGTGACTTCGGGAAACAGACCGGTGAGTCCTTCCTGGAGCTGCTCAGGCAACTGGACCGGCTTCCAGGGCTTGACCGCATCCGGATATCCTCCATCGAACCGAATCTGCTGACCGAAGATATCATTGACTTTGTAGCTGGTTCCCGAGCTGTGCAGCCCCATTTCCATATTCCCTTGCAGAGCGGATCGGATGCCATGCTTACACTCATGAAACGCCGCTACAATACCCGTCTCTACAGGGAACGCGTTGCCTTCATAAAAGAAAGGATGCCCCATGCCTGCATCGGCGTGGATGTCATTACCGGTCATCCAGGCGAGACCGAAGAACATTTTCAAACAACACTCGGTTTTCTTCAATCCCTGGATATCGGATATCTTCATGTGTTCTCCTATTCCGAACGGCCCAACACAACGGCCCTCACAATTGGTAATGACATTTCCAAAAAGACAAGAAAAGAACGTACACACAAGCTGCGCCGCCTTTCTGAACAGAAGCGTTATGATTTTGACTGCGATCATCTGGGGTCGGTCAGACCGGTACTGCCTGAACAGGAAGTTCGGGACGGGTGGATGTTCGGTTGGACCGACAACTACATCCGGGTCATGCTTCCTCACGATGCGGATCTGATTGCAGGCATCTTCCTCTGCCGGCTGCTGAAGCTAAATCCATCCGGGGCGGTCCGCGCAATCCGTGCGGCAGAGCCTGAAATTTTCGGACCGGATCGTTCCCTGTCCGTTCTAACCGAGTAACCTGTGGCAATATGGCTGGTCATCCGAATGAAGACGAACTGTTCCGCTCAGTTCGGAATTTTCTCAAAACCGAGCAGGAAACATACGGAAGGTTCCAGTTGCCTGACCCGTCAGAATACACTGCCGATAAGGAACCTGAGATTGAGTCATTTGTGGAAGACGGCAATGTGACTGCCAATATGGCAAATGATCCGACCAAAGCAAGGAATCTTGAAGAACTGCTGGATATTTGCCTTAATGCAGATGTTCTCCGGACCGACCTGGCCGGAACCAGGCTGGTTTTCGGGGTCGGGAATCCGCATGCCGATCTGATGCTGATCGGTGAGGCCCCCGGACTCCAGGAGGACAAGCAGGGAGAGCCGTTTGTAGGACGGGCCGGTCAGCTTCTGAACAAGATCCTTGCTGCGATCGGTTTTAACCGGGAGGATGTGTATATCGCCAACATCCTGAAACACAGACCCCCGAACAACCGGGATCCGCTTCCCGGAGAACGGGAACGAAGCCTCCCTTTTCTGTATCGACAGATAGAGCTGATCCAGCCCAAAATAATCCTTTGCCTGGGTCGCGTTTCCGCACAGACCCTGCTCCAGACCAACGAGCCGATGAAAAGCCTTCGCGGCCGCTTTCATGCTTTCCGGGAGGGCATCGAGCTGCTGGTGACGTTCCATCCTGCCGCACTGCTCCGCAATCCGGCCTGGAAACGTGATACCTGGGAGGATGTTCAACTTCTCCGAAAACGTTATGACGAATTGACAGGGCACACCGACTGATTTTTTCCGTCCGTTCGGAGCACACTTCCGCTTTTTTTTATACCTTTTCATTCGTACCAGCTGGCGGACACAACCCGTGCTGCCGGGCTTTTTCCGGTGGGTGTCCGGCAGGATCCAGTGTCCCGGAATGAGTTTCAATCGCTTCTATCAACTGTACTACTCTGTCAATGGCCAATAAACCACCGCAAAAAAACAGGATAGACAACAATGCCCTTCTGGAATCGCAAGGGCGCATCCCACCACAGGCCATTGAAGTCGAGGAGGCGATTCTCGGGAGTATGCTTATTGAGGAACAGGCGGCTTCTGTAGCCATCGAGATGCTGGAGGTAGATGATTTCTACAAGCCCGCACACAAGCATATCTTCGAGGTGCTTTCCAAGCTGCATGACAGGGAAAACCCGCTTGACCTTCTGACGGTTGAGAACGAGTTGCGGGACAGAGAGCTGTTGGATACTATTGGCGGGAGCACCTATTTGTCCGATCTGACCCGTGCCGTCAGTTCTGCCGCCAACATCGAGTACCACTGCCAGATCGTCGCGGAAAAAGCCCTGAAAAGGCACCTGATCCTGGGTTGTACGGAAATCATCCAGGATGCCTACGACGCTACCAGTGACTCTTTTGAAGTGCTCGATGGAGCTGAGCAAAAGATATATGACATCACTAACGCCAAGGCCCGCTCGGGCAACCGGTCACTGGTCGATATCCTGAAACACACCATTTCGTATCTGGAGGATATCCGTGGCAAAAAACAGGGTATAACCGGTGTACCGACCGGACTGGATATCGACAATCTTACTGCCGGCTGGCAAAAGGGTGACCTCGTCATCGTAGCGGCACGTCCTTCGATGGGCAAGACGGCGTTTACACTGACCGTGGCGCGAAACGCTGCCCTCAATCAGGATCCTGACAAGCGCGTGACGGTCGCCCTTTTCAGTCTTGAAATGTCAGATCAGGCACTGGTCCAGCGTTTGCTGACCATGGAGGGCCGTGTGGATGCACAAAAAGCCCGAACCGGGAAACTGACCGATGAGGAATTCAAGAAACTGCTGGAAGCGGCGGGCCGGCTCCATACCGCCCCTATCCTTATTGATGATACCCCGTCCATCAGCATCATGGAGCTCCGGTCGAAATGTCGAAGAATGAAAAGCGAGCACGGCATCGGACTGATCATAGTTGACTACCTGCAGCTTATGACTGGCATGCAGAACGACCGGCAAAACCGTGAACAGGAAATAGCCGGTATATCACGGGGGCTCAAAGCCCTGGCCAAGGAGATCGATGTACCGGTGATCGGACTCTCCCAGCTGAGTCGCGCCGTCGAGCAGCGGGGCGGGGATAAAAGACCGCAGCTCAGTGATCTTCGTGAATCCGGATCCATAGAACAGGATGCTGACGTCGTGTGCTTCCTTTACCGCCCGGAATACTACAAGATCACCACTGACGACCAGGGCAATTCCACCGAAGGTGTCGCCGAAGTGATCGTGGGCAAACAGCGAAACGGGCCGGTTGGGACCGTCAGCCTGCATTTTATCAAGCAGTATGCACGCTTCGAGAATCTTTCGCGTGCCTACGGTGACCCGTCTTATCTGGCCACGGATCCATCGGCCGGGGCGGAAAAACTCACAGAAACAGGGACCAGGGAAGAACCCGGTGAAAGAAGGGCCAAAAAAACCGGATTCACCCCACCGCCTGACGATGAGGGTAGTCCGTTTTGATGTTTTCGAACATGGTATCGTATCGGTTGATGATACGGCTCCAGTCCAGTTCCCTGTTAATGGACTGAAGTGTCGGCAGTGGAAGTTTCTTCTGGGTGCCGTCCAGCATCTTCTTCATCTTCCGGAACAAATCCGTCTCGTCATCATAAAAAACCGGTCCGTGCAGCAAAGGTTCATGCAAGGCCCTGGGCATCAGTTCCGCGTAGGTGAGATCGCGGGGAAGCATGGGATGGCATCCGCAATAGACCGCCTCCATGATAGCGGTGCAGAAGAACTCGTGCTGTGATGTTGAGAGTACAAAATCCCCCATCTGCAACAGCCTGGAATACTGCTCTGTGTTCTCCACAAAGCCGTAATGAAGGATTCGGCTTCCATATCGCTTCCAGGCCTGTTCGAAATGCTCGGCTTTGTCATGCTGATGATCACCGGCCAGGATAAGGTCGAACGTACATTCCGCATCGTCCAGCTTGTCTATGACCCGGAAAAACTTTTCGGGATCTTTGTCAAATGACCACCGCTGGTTCCACAGGATCACAGGACGCTCATTGGGCCGGCGGTTCCTGCGATGTCTCACCGCCTCATCAAAAACACGGAGATCCAGTCCCGGATAGAGCAGATCCGACTTGGCCGCTATAATCCCTATCGATTCAGACTGCTGGTAGTCCGGGAATCGCGCCAGGAGTCCAGGCAATGCTTCCAAAAAGCTTTCTTTATGAAATTTGGAATTAAAGAATACATAATCCGCAGAAAGAACGCTTAGATAATTGATATAGCAATAGGTGGTGTCGCGCTCTTCATCAGCCGGAACGGGCTGGGTCAGCTGATTCTCGTGCATGTAAAGCACGGTTGGGACGTGGGCAAAGCGTGGATTGGTCAACGCGATGAAAGCAGGAAGATTGGTCATACTACTGGCAAATACAAGATCAATCTGTTCAGGTATCCCCCGGGTCTTATCAGCCAGTGTGACAGCGCCACCGCTCATCCTCCATTTCCAGTGACTCCCTTTCATGGTCACGGTGAAAATCTGATGACGTGAGTGTGCCTTCAGACCATCTATGAAGGCGTGGTGGGATCCGCCCAGGAAGGGCTCGACCAGCAGAATATTCATACGGGCTCAGTATACAAGATGCCAGTTTTCAAAGAAGACGTCCTCGTGCCGGATCTGCTCTTTATCCTGAAGATAATCCAGGATCATATCGCCAACGGAACGATCGATTTCCATGAGGACGGTTGCATCTTCGAGCATATCAAAGCTGCCTCCGCCTTCTGCCCGGTAGGAGTTGACCGCAATGGTGAAACGGTCTTCATCAGAAACCGGCTGTCCCTCGTATCTGAGCGTTGTCAACCGGTCTCCCGGTTCATTGCTCAGGTCCAGTACATACTCCATTCCGGCCAGCAAGTCAAAATTGAATCCAGGCCAGCCGCTGTTGGTGACCGGACGTCCCTGTTCGTCGGTTTCACTGAGGTAATAACGCGATGTATACTCAAGGAATTGACGTATTTGTCCGCCCGTGATCTCCAGCTTGTACAAGGTATTGAAGTAGGGATAGAGCAGGGCGATATCACCGCGGCTGATGGCACCCGGCCCGAACTCTACCGATGTGTTGAATGCTGAGGCGACCGAAAGTTGCGCCCCGGTCTCCTCTTTCTGAACGGTCTGTATCAAATCAATGATCGGAGTATCTTTTCTGCGGGACTCCTCTGCCGTCCAGTGATCTTCCGTGTGGGCAACGGGCTCTGTAACAAAATCCACCACGGCCTGATGAGCTTCCCGGATTAGCTCAACGATTTCCGGATGCTCATCCACGCCTTCGACAGGCAAGTTGCGGGTGTACATATCGGCAACCGAAATGTTCCCGTCTGCTTCGCGCGTGACCTTGAGACCGGCCATCCCGAGGTGTGAAGCCCAGCGACCGGGCTGTATAACGCCTACATTGCGTCCATCGGCTCCTTCTAGTACCATATCATCGATGGCACGGTGAGTATGGCCGAGCACGACCAGGTCTGCCCCTGGAACCTGTTCGGCTATCGCCCGACCAAAGTTTTCCTCACCGACTTCATCAACGTGGTAGCTGGTGCTGCCATCCAGTCCGGTATGTGCGAGGATGATCACAAGTTCGGCGCCGTGCTCTTCCCTTACCTCCGACACAAAACGACGCGCGGCCTCAACGCCGTCTCCGAAGTCCAACACGCCTTCGACACGCGGACGGTCCCAAACCGCCGAACCCGGAGTGGTCACCCCGACAACGGCTATGCGCATCCCTGCTCTGTCCACGACGATATAGGGCGGATAGGCAGGACGCTCTGTATCGTGGTGATACACATTGGCGCCAAGTACCGGCGTCCGTGTCTGCCCGATCTGGCGATTCAGGTAGTCCAGCCCGAAATTGAATTCGTGATTCCCCAGTACGATGGCGTCATAATTCATGTGATCGGCGACCTGAAGAAACGGATAGTGTCGCTGCCGGGGATCATGTAAGGCAAAGTATTCGGCAAATGGATTGCCCTGCAAGAAGTCTCCGGCATCCAACAGCAGGTGATGTTCATGAACGGATCGGATGGAATCGACCAGGGTTGCGACTTTCGAAAGCGCATAAGCGGGGTCTTCGCGATCGCGATAGTAATCCCATGCGCGTACGCGGCCATGAACATCCGATGTGGCCATAACAGCGAGGCTGACCGTATCACCGGCTGCCAGCGTGTCCATGGCATGTTGCTCAACTGGATATTCACAGGCTCCCGATGCCATCAGCAGACCCGCCATCAGGCAGAGTGGAATGAGCAGACCACTCCGTTTGATTCGCGATGGCAAAGGAAGGCCGCACACAGGCTGTTTAGCATCAGTCGGGCTTATGCGGCTCATCGGTACACATCCTGTATTAATGATTCCTCGAAAAAATGACCCATTAAATAACGGTTCCATCCTCTATGATACCGTTTTTTTCCACTACCACGATACCGTCGATGACCGAGTAGTTCTCGTTTTTTGTCGGTTCGAGATGGGAGCCTCCGGTAATTTTAACATCATTACCGATGCGCGCATTTTTGTCGATGATTGCGGATTCAATGTGGCAGCGGGCCCCAATGCCCCGAAACGGCAGATCGGGATCCGGGCTCTGGAGCTCCTCCAGTGTCGGATAGAAATCATTACCCATCACTATGGACTCCTTGATGGTGCTGTCGGGTCCGATCCGGGTGCGGATTCCCACTACCGAATGAATGATGGATTCGGCCTCGATAACACACCCTTCCGCTACAATGGACCGGTCGACACGGGTTCCGAACATTTTTGTGGGCGGTAGCAGGCGTGGCCGGGTAAAGATACGCTTGCCCTGGGCATACAGATCGAATTGTGGCAGCGGATCGGCCAGTTCCAGATTGGCATCATAAAACGATTTGATGGTACCGATATCGGTCCAGTATCCGGTATAATTGTAGCTGGCGACCCTCATCTGACTGGATATGGCCCCGGGAATAAGCTCTTTCCCGAAATCGATCGCCTCCGGGTTGTCATTGAGCAAGTTCCAAAGGGTTTCCGTGTTAAAGATATAGATCCCCATCGATGCCAGGTACACTTTGCCCTTTGCCTTGAGCTCATCGGAAACCTTGGATTCCCATCCGTCAAGCTGGTCCAGTGTCGGCTTTTCAATAAAACTGGTGATCAGACCCTGGTCATCGGTTTTCATGATACCGAATCCGGTGGCATCCTCCGCAGTAACAGGAATGGTACCGATGGTCAGTTCCGCATCCTGTTCTTCATGGGCTTGCATCAACTCACGGTAATCCATCTGGTAAAGCTGATCACCAGAGAGTATGAGGAGGCGGTCAGCCTGATTGTTATGCAGATATCGGAATGTCTGACGGACAGCGTCCGCGGTTCCCTGAAACCATTGGTTAGAACTTGGAGTCTGTTCCGCAGCAAGGATATCGACAAAGCCACTTGAGAAAGAGTCGAAGTGGTAGGTGTTTTTGATATGCTGGTTCAGGGACGCCGAGTTGAACTGAGTCAGCACATAGATCTGGCGGATATTGGAGTGAAGGCAGTTGGAAATGGGTATATCCACCAGACGGTATTTCCCTCCGACCGGCACGGCAGGTTTTGATCTGTTCTTGGTGAGCGGAAACAGACGGCTTCCGGCACCGCCTCCGAGAATAACGGCTAAGGTTGATTCCATCATGTCAATACTCCTTGATTAATGATTCATACATGGCAACATATTTTTCAGCCGAGCGATGCCAGGAAAAATTCCCGGACATTGCCCGCTGCCGAAGTTGTGTCATTTGCTCGGCATCAAAGTAAACAGCAGAAGCACGCTGGAGAGCGGAGTACGCATCATCGACACTGTAGTGATCAAACCGGATGCCATTCCCATCCGGTTCGGACAGGTCGGTTACCGTATCTCTCAGTCCGCCTATACTACGAACGATGGGCAGGGTTCCATATCGCATCGCATACATCTGATTGAGTCCACATGGTTCCACTTGTGACGGCATGATCAGAAAATCGCTTCCTGCGTACATTCGATGCGCCAACTGTTCATTATAGGTCAGTGATGCATCAAAGAAACCAACATAGGCGCCTTTCAACTGTTCAAACCTTTCATGAAGCCATGGTTCACCCGTTCCGAGTACGAGAAAATTCCCTTTCAGCCCTGTTTCCAGGTAACGGGTGATCAGGTCCGGCAGCATTTCGGCTCCCTTCTCCTCTACCAGCCTTCCAATAAATGAGAACAGGGGAAGCTCCGGATTAAACCCGAACTTTTCACAAAGCCATTGCTTGTTTTTTGCCTTTCCATTGGCATTCGTTTTTTCATCGTAGTTCACGAGGATGTGAGGATCACTGGCCGGATCCCACACATCGGTATCTATGCCGTTGATGATCCCCTCTGATTTGCCTTGTTCGTAGGATAGAAGGCTCTCAAGCCCCTTGCTTGATTGCTGGAGCTCGCTAAGATATGACTCGGAAACTGTCGTAATACGCCAGGCTGTGCGTATACCGGCCGACAAGGCGTTCATCATATCGTTCCAGTAAAGGAATCCCTCACGTTCCGGGTCGATTTTGGGCAGTAGAAACCGCTTGCCGGGATCGTACCAACCCTGATAATTACCGTTGTGTATGGTCAGTACCGATGGAATGGTTTGAAACTCATGATAGACCGGCGAGCTGGTCATCAGGAAAGGGATCAGCGCTGTATGATGATCGTGGCAGTGGATAATATCCGGTTTTGTGCTGAAGGCTTTGAGCCAGTCCAGTACGGCGATCTGAAATGTGGCAAACCGTTCGAACTCGTCCCAGTAGGGATAGTCACTTTGAGGGTCGATATAGATACCCGGGCGGTCCAGCCGTCCGGGCACATCGACAAGATACAACGGGAATCCGAGCACCCCTCCTGCTTCATGCAGGATCTTGTATTCAAACCGGTCCTGTCCGAGCCGCGCAACACCATAATGTACGGTTTCGAGCTGGTGATTGCGTACCCACTCGATATCAAAATGCGGCATGACCACCCAGGACTCGACATCGAATTGCTGTAAATACTTTGGAAGTGCCCCAACAACATCGGCCAATCCTCCTGCTTTGGCAATTGGATAGCATTCAAAGCTGACATGTATTACTTGCATTTGAAACTTTATGCGGTTATGATCGTACGGTTATTCTTTCAGGTATATAAGGAATTCAAAGACTATCATACAACCTTTATTTTTAATGCCCGGCGGGTATATGAATGATCCAATCGTTTCATTTCGTGATGTGAGCAAGCAGTTTGATGAGCATATGGCCGTTGATCATGTCAGTTTCGATGTTAAGAGCGGCCGGATTTTCGGACTTCTCGGTCCGAACGGGGCCGGAAAGACCACCAGCATTCGAATGATGACTTACATCCTCAAACCCGATACCGGCTCAATTGAAATGTTCGGGCAGCCTGTGGGACCGGAAACACAAAAAAAACTGGGCTACCTTCCCGAAGAGCGAGGACTCTACAAAAAAATGAAAGTTGGCGAGCAGCTTGTCTATCTGTGCCGCCTTAGAGGGCTTTCACGGAACGAGGCCCGCGAGCGCATACGCTACTGGCTTGAACGGTTCGGAGCTTATGACTGGATCGGCCAGGAGGTCGGCGAATTATCCAAAGGCATGCAACAGAAAATCCAGTTCGTTGCCACAATCGCACACGATCCCGATTGCCTGATATTTGACGAACCGTTCAGCGGCCTCGACCCCATCAACAGCGAAATGCTCAAACAGGCCATACTGGAGCTTCGGGATCAGGGGAAAACCATTTTTTTTGCCACACACAGAATGGAACAGGTCGAACAGCTCTGTGATGATATCGCCTTGTTCAACAACGGTAAACTGATCCTTCATGGCGATCTTTCCAAAATACGTTCCTCATACGGCCATAACAGCATACGTTTGCGCTTCTCGGGGGACAGCAAATTTCTCAATGACATTGAGAATGTGCGCATCAATAACCGGTCCACGAACTATGCTGAAATAAGGTTGCTGGACGGCGCAGACGATCAGGACATCCTGCGCAGGGCGCAAGACCATGTGCGGATCCATGCCTTTGAACTGGTACAACCCAGCATCCAGGAAATCTTCATCGATTCGGTCTCAAAATAGATTCAAAAAACAGCTGACATGATCCAAAAACAGAAACTGCTGCTGATCATCCAACGGGAATACCTGACCAGGCTGAAAAGTAAAATCTTTATCGTCTCGACCATCCTGGCTCCGTTGGTCATGATCCTACTGCTTGTACTGCCGACCATGATACAGGTTCTGTCGGGGGAGCGTGACCGCCAGTTCATGGTGTACGACGAAACCGGTACCGTGGGAAATGAACTGGTTGCGAACGACTCGGTTTATTACAGACTGACCGAGTCGTTACCCGAGGAACTCCGGCAGTCACTGATCCGGGGGGATATCGAGGGATTTCTGGTAATCCCTCATGAAATACTGGATGGCAAGGGTCAGGCCAGTTTTTATCATGGCGGGACAGCAGGTATGACGGTCACCTCACGTATCCGTTCCGATGTTCAGCGTATTGTACGTAATATACGCCTCGACAGGGTCGACGCTTCCCAGGAGGTCCGGACCATACTGGCCGACCGGGTGCAAATGGAAAACCTGACCATTTCAGAGGAGGGCGAAGAGGAAGCCGATAGCGGATTTTACATGTTCCTGGGCTTCATCATGGGTTTCATCATATACGGTGCCATGTTCGGTTACGGTGCGGTGATCATGCGCAGCGTCATGGAAGAAAAGACCAGTCGTATCGTCGAGGTCATCGCCTCGTCGGTTCGTCCTTTTGAACTCCTTATGGGCAAGGTCACCGGTGTAGCCCTGCTTGGTCTGACTCAGTTTGTTATATGGGCCGTTGCAGGAGCCCTGCTTCTCATGGCGGCCGCCCCGCTGGTCACCATCTTCATGGGCGGAAACGGTGAGGCCGCACAGATGGCTGAAGCTTCGTCTGAAGCTGCAGCTTTCAGTGTGCCTGCCATCAGCCCCTTTTTGTGGATTGGATTTGTGCTTTTTTTCCTTCTCGGTTTTCTTGTCTACAGTGCGCTTTTTGCCGCTGTAGGTTCGGCAGTGGACCAGGAATCGGACAGTCAGCAGCTGCAGCTTCCCATCATCATGCTCATCATCATACCGCTGATGTTTTTGTTCCCGGTCTCCGATGACCCGTCTTCAACCATGGCTATATCTCTCTCCATGGTGCCCTTTTTCGCACCTATCCTCATGCCTGTGCGAATGGCGGTCCTCTCCCTCCCTTTCTGGCAGGTCGGCGGGACCATCCTGCTCATGATTCTGACATTCGTCGTGCTGATATGGATGAGCTCACGGATTTACCGCACGGGAATCCTGATGTACGGTAAAAAAGCGTCCTTCAAGGAATTATGGAAGTGGATCCGGGAAAATTAATTAAGGCTGATGGGATTGCTGAAAGCGATCTCTGCGAGCTCGTACTGTGACTGCTGCGTGATTTTTTTACAGGCTATCTCATGTGTCGTGCGGTGCAGGAACATAAACATCACACCATCCCTGTTGAATCCACTCTCTATTAGCTGTTGCAGCGTGGCGCGAAGCCTGCGGTAATCATGGTCATGGAGGACATCGTTAACCCATGCCTCGATGATATCATCGCGCTTGGATTTGGGCGGCAGTTTAATGATGTAATTCATAAATCAAGTGGTATGACGTTTCTATTCTTCAGAGGCGAAATCTCTTGCCTTTTTTAATATACGAATATCATACTCAACCAACATACGAGACTCCAAAAAAGGTCCCTGATCTTCCGGTTCCAGGTCTGAAATCGAAAAAAGGGCGATAAAGCGTATCCGTGGATCCGGATCGTCGCCATGATCCCGGACAAAATCCTCCTGCCAACCATGGTCTGGGGCGTTTCTCCTGAGCAGGCGGTATGCCAGCAGACGGAACTCAAAGGGGTAGACCGGTTTCAGGTATTCTCCGGCCGTTTCAACCGATTCTCCGGTTGCTTGAATTTCGAACAACTCTTCCAACAGAGTTCGGGTAAAAAACCGCTCCTGACGGTCCTCCCTGAGGAACCGGATCGCAAAATCCCGAAATATCTCCTCATCCACAAGATGCCGGTATGTACGTATTGCTTCATTGACGAGTTCCAGGTCATCGGAACTCTGGATTACGGAATAAACCTGACTTTCCACCTGCGTATTTTGCGTGTATGCGCGCAAGGCCTGCATGGAGACCAGCCGGATTTCACGGTGTTGTGACGAGATTCCATCCAGAAAACGTCTTTCGGTGCCCCGGGCCCCTGCCGTGAGATCTGCCATGAGCCTATACAAAGCCGTGAGCACCGGAACTTCATTTTCTCTGTTGATGATATCCTGGACGGCCAGCTGGAGATCGGAATCGGATGCGTGGTCCATGAGGGCAAGCGCTGCTTCCCTTCGTCTTTCCGGACTGTCGTCACGACGCAGCTGATGAAGCCAGAACGAAAATGGTTTGTCCACTTCAAAAGAAACATAATCTCCGTTTGTCTGTTCCAGCCACATATTGCTTACATGACCGGCGACCGGTATATCAATCGTGTCACCGGTTGCATGGAACGAGATTTCCCGGTCTTGCAGCATACCGTCACGCTCAAAATATGCACGTATATCGAAACTCCTGTCGTCTACGTCCATTAAAGGATGGAAGTAGAGGGAAAAACGGTCCGATCCGCGCATCTCTTCCACTGTAACCCTGTAGTGGTAGCGAGGATCCGGAACCGGCTCCGAAATATCCGGTGGATCCATCCAGCGGCCTGTTTCTTCATAAAGGAAATGGGAGAATCCTGCCGGGGAAAACACCTTCTCCATGGAGGCCATCTCGATAAGGGATGACTTCAGGGCCTCAATGAATAACGGAGCGGCCCGGTTTTCAAGATAGTGGCGTGCCCATTGCCAGTGTTTTGTCGAAAACAGGTCGTAGGATGTTTCAGGTACACGGAAAATTTGATCCATTGGATCAGGGTGCAACTCCGCCTCGGGGTCATCGACCGTCTCGGCAACGGCCGCCTGAAGCCATATGATGTGAGCCGCCTCATTCCAGCTTTCCGGCCTCAGCTTGATGCCGATCCACTGAGCGGCGAGGGCCCGGGAGATCAGAGGTACAATTTCTGTGTTGCTCTGTCCGATAACGGCAACTCCGGCAGCGTACGGCCTGGTATCCCACATAGTGTCGGACAAAAGGACCACATGAAATGCCGGATACGGGTATTCCACCTGGAAAAAGCGTTCGTAGGCACGCAGCTGGAGGATCGCATTTTCAAGTTCACTCTGCACATCTCCCGCTCTGGCCTCTTCATTTTCTTTGTAGACCCGTATGTTCTTAGTGCCGGAGAACGATTCATCCATTTCAAACCTGCCAGCAGCAAAGAAGAGCTCTGACAACGCTACGGCACGGCCAGATCGGAAGGTGAAACGATTCCCGTTTTCCTCGGTAACCTCGCTTTCAAAAGCTCCCGTGGCAACAGCAGTGAATTCCCGGGGTACCACTACCCTGAATGTTACCGGCATGGCAGCCCGTGGATGAACCGGTCCAGGCAACCAGTGGGCCACGCCACCTGGCAAGGTGGATGAAAATATGGTGCCGTTGTGCCTGGTGTGCAAGCCGAAAACAGGCCTGCTCTCGTAACGGACCGCCAGTGTGTATTCCCTTTCCGGGTCCGGCTGATCTTCAAAGAGAATAATCAGTGAGTCCCCTTCGGCTTGGTGGGAAATTTCGCGACCGTCCAGCTCCAGGCCCTGGATATCGATGCCAGGAGCCAGCCACGTGATTTTTTCCACATGGGAATGCCTCGGAGAAAAGCGGTACGTGGCGCTTCCCCGTATCAATCCATCCTCAAATCCCGCCTCAAGCCGCAGCTCCAGATCGGTGTAACGAATTTCAATTGAAGGTTTTTCCGGATAATCTGTCACCTTTGCTGGATCGGCATCCAGTGACTTCAGAAAGCCGCCGGTAAGGACCATGACTGTTGATATCGCAAAGGTCAGGATGAACTCTTTCATATGCTCAGAAAGGAGGGCAATGGCAATTGGCTGGATAGGGAACCGATTCATGATCAAAGCACCGGTTTCATAGCGGACAGAACGTTTTGGGCAAGTTTTGCATTGGCTGAAAAACCATGCCCGCTGTCAATGACCGCGTTGCCTGAAAAATCAAGAAAAACCCCGCTGGATTCCTGCATGATCGGCAACAAAGGTGCCGCATCCCATATATGCAGGAGCGGATCAAACATGATATCGGCCCGGCCGGTGGCAACCATCATGTGCCCGTAAGCATCTCCCCAGGTACGGTGCAGCCGGCATTCGTCGAGCAGTATACGAAAGGGTTCCTCAAGGCCTTCACTGATGATGGTGGTGATGTCGGTGCTGAGCAGCGTGGCTTTGCGCAACACGGCGGTGTCCGAGACCCTGCAATCCTGGCCATTGTATCGTGCGCCAAGACCGATACCGGCCTCGCACAGCTCATCGGTTGCAGGTGCATATATTACGCCGATTTCAGGCTTTTCGTCAATAACGATTCCAATAAGCGTAGTATAAAGCGGAATGCCATGGATAAATGACAATGTACCATCAATGGGATCGAGGATCCACTGGACTGATCTGTGTTCGCCAGCAGTGCCGAACTCCTCGCCCACAATGCCGTGATCCGGATACGTATCACCGATGCGTTCCCGCATCCATTGTTCCGCCTCACGGTCCGCTATGGTAACAGGAGAGTCGTCACCTTTACGTTCGATTTCGATTCGCCTGCGAAAGTGATCCAGTGTTTTTCTTCCAGCACTGCGGGCCAGATAGACCGCATATTGCAATAACTCCTGTTTCTTGTTTTGTTCCATGGGAAATAGATTATTCTGCTTATATTTGGCACCTGCCGGATGCCGCCGGACCGGTCTGTATTGAAAGGGCGGTGTCATATTCATCATAAAGGCAGCCCGTAACCGGTCTGGACAGGCTGATGCCTTGGTCCTACTTCCTCAAAATAGCAAAAAGATGTCATCTGACGGAATTTTTTCTCACATCGCCAACGAATGCTCGCTCTTACTCAAACAGGTTGCTGCTGTTGCATCACTGTTGGAAGAGGGCGCCACCATCCCGTTCATAGCCCGGTATCGTCAGGAGCGGACCGGCGGCCTGGATGAAGAGCAGCTCCGGGAAATCCGCGACAAACTGGAATATGCAAAATTGCGCGAAGAGCGCCGGGAAACGATCCTTGAAAGCATACGTGTGCAGGGAAAACTTACTCCCCAACTGGAAAGGCAGATCTGTGTCTGCACCACATTGAAGGAGCTGGAGGATCTGTACCTTCCATACAGGCCAAAGCGAAAGACCCGCGCCGGCATCGCACGGGAAAAAGGTCTTGAACCCCTGGCACAACAAATGTGGGATCAGGATATGGAGTCGGGCACGCCGGAATCCCTCGCAGCGGACTTCATCGATGCGGATAACGGTGTGACTGAAGAGGGTCAGGCACTCCGGGGTGCCCGGGATATCTGCGCCGAGTGGATTAACGAGGATACAAATGTACGGAACGGACTGCGCAACCAGATAAGCAGGCACGGTGTGCTGCAGGTATCTAAATCCAAAGAGACCGACGAGCGTGAGACCTACCGGGAATACTACGAATTCAGTGCACGATTGACGTATCTCAAACCGCATCAGATTCTGGCAATCAACCGGGGTGAGAAAGAAGGCATCCTGTCGGTGCGTCTTGAAATCCTTGAGAGTAAAGCGATAGAACGCATGCGACGCCAGATCCAGACCAATCCAAGATCCGTTTTCAACAATGACCTGGAGATGGCTCTTGAGGACAGTTTTAAACGCCTGCTGTTTCCTGCTCTGGAACGGGAAGCGCGCAAGGAACTTACAGAAGCAGCCGAGGACCACGCCATTCAAACATTCGCCGAGAACCTCAAGAACCTGTTGCTGCAACCACCGCTCTCGGCGCAAACGGTGATGGGCATTGATCCGGCCTATCGCACCGGATGCAAGGTTGCCGTGGTCAACGCAACCGGGATGTATGTGGATGGGACCACAATCTACCCAACACCCCCACACAACAAGGTAAGGGAAGCCACGGATACCATGAACAGGCTGATCGATGCGCATGCCGTCACGCTGATCGCAATCGGCAACGGGACAGCCAGCAGGGAGACAGAACGTGTTGTCGCCGACCTGATCGCGGATCGCCAAAACAAAAACCAGGATGAAGAGCTGCACTACCTGATCGTCAATGAAGCCGGCGCCTCGGTCTACTCCGCCTCTCTCCTTGCCAAAGAGGAGTTTCCGGAACTTGACGCCGCTATGAGGGGCAACATATCCATTGCCCGTCGCGTACAGGATCCCCTCGCCGAACTGGTGAAAATAGATCCGAAATCAATTGGGGTCGGTCTTTACCAGCACGATGTGAACCAGGCTAAACTGTCACGGAAGCTGGATGATGTCGTGGAAAGCTGCGTCAATATGGTCGGGGTCAACCTGAACACAGCAAGTGCTTCCCTGCTGACCTATGTTTCCGGCCTGAGCCAGACCCTCGCCGGAAAGATTATCTCATTTCGCGATGAAAACGGTTCCTTTCGAAACCGGGCACAGTTGAAGAAGGTTTCAGGCCTTGGTGAGTTCCGGTACCAGCAGGCGGCAGGGTTTTTACGGATTCCAGGATCGCCCCAATCCCTCGACAACACCGCTATCCACCCCGAAAGTTATAACGCGGCCCTCCATCTCTGCGAAATGATCGGTATCGATACAAGGAATATCCGTGATGCGGCACCCTTGATCCCTTTGAAAATCAAGAATCTGGACATGGAAAAAATTGCCGCGGATCTGGGCATCGGACTGCCTACACTGGAATTGATCGTGGATAACCTGCAGAAACCCGGGCGCGATCCCAGGGAGTCCCTTCCCAAACCTTTGCTTCGAAAAGAAATCTTGTCCATGAGTGATTTGAAGGAAGGTCAGGAACTCGAAGGGACCGTTCGAAACGTAGTCGATTTCGGTGCGTTCGTAGATATCGGAGTAAAACAGGATGGGCTGCTTCACATTTCAAAAATGAACCTTCAAAAGCGTGTGACCAATCCGCACCAAGTCGTTTCGGTAGGCGACATCATCCGCGTTCGGATTCTCAATGTGGATGAAAAGCGGGGCCGTATCAGTCTGGGGCTTTCAGGCGTCCGTGTTCCAGGAGCTCGTTGAATTTTCTTTGAAGAGCCGGGAGGCGATGTACCGATTTTCGCAGCCATTCGAGGTAGAGTGAAGCTTTTTCATCATTATCAAGATGCCAGTCGAGCGCTCCTTCATCCAGATAGCGGCGCAAATGGTAGAGACAGAGAGCCACGCTGACCGATATATTGAAACTTTGACTGAATCCGTGCATGGGAATGTAAAGCCACTCATCAGCCTGCTCAATGGCATATGGGGTAAGTCCCTCCTTTTCCGTGCCAAAAACCAGTGCCGCAGGTCTTTCGGGCCTGTATTCAGGCAGTTCGACCTGCTGTTCATGCGGCGTGGTTGCCACTATACGATATCCTTTGCTGCGCAATGCACGATAGGCCAATTCTGTATTGTTGACCTGCTTTTGACGGTAACGGAATACATCAAGCCACTTGTCGGAACCTATGGTCACTCCCTTGTCCACATCAAAAACATTGCGGTTTTCTACGACATGGACATCCTGGATGCCAAACGCATCACAACTGCGCAACACGGCCGAGGCATTTTGCGACTGGTATATATCCTCCAGAACGACCGTGAGAAAACGGGTGCGCTTTTCGAGGACCTGCCAGAACAGTCCTTTTTTGTGATCGCTGACGTATTGTGATAAAAACGCGGCCTCTTTCTCTCTGAGTTTGATGTCCAGTGACATGCTCATTGGGAAGCGAGAGCTACTCGTATTCCTTCACCGGTTTGCTGTTGAGCCTGAAGCCTTTCTTTCGGACCGTCTGAATATAGTTGACCGGGGTGAGTTCCTCGATTTTTTTCCTGATATAGCTGATGTAGACGTTCAGGAAGTTGGTGTTGGTATCGAAGTTGATATCCCAGACATTGTTGGTGAGTTCATCCTTGTAAAGAACCCGGTCAGGATTTTTCATGAAATAGGCCATCAGGTTGAACTCGTTGTTGGTAAGCAGCACCTTGGTGTCCCGCACGTAAAATTCCCTGTTGACCAAATCGATTTTCAGCTCACCGCATTCGTAGGTGTTATTGGTCTCGTCGCCCTTTTTTACACGCCGGATTATGGCGTTGATACGTGCAATAAGCTCTTTGTTGTCGAAGGGCTTGGTAAGGTAATCATCGGCACCGGTATTGAGACCCGCTATTTTCGTATCGGTGTTCTGATAGGCCGACAATATGAGTATAGGCGTCTTTATATTATTCGCCCGTAAAGTTTTGCACACTTCCAGCCCGCTCCTGTCGGGCAGACCAAGATCCAGGATGATAATCTCGAATTCATCCTCGAGCGCCATTTTTTCCCCCGGTTCCGCTTTGTCGGCGACCGTCACCTCGTGTCCCTCATTTTCCAACACATGTTTGACCAGGGTCCTGACGATTCTGTCGTCTTCGATAACAAGTATTTTCATAAAAACTCGTGATGTGCTTATCTGCCGTATCCATAATACAGAATATTTCGAAAATACAGAAAAAAACTGATTAATTAACAAGTTTTTGCATGGACATGATCAACGGATTCACCATTCAACCAGCGGAACCGCCAAGAACCCAATCATGTATGGTTTTTGTGGTATCATCTGTGATTTCAGCATCTTTTCCAGAGAATCCAAGCATTCTGAGATGCCTGTAGCGATTGCTGTCCTGTTCCATCCAGGACCTGTTGACCGACCCGCCAAAAAGGATCATTTCATTGATGTAATGAGGCCGTGTGCCGCAAAAATAGGATAACTGACCTCTGGAACCTTCCCATCCGATCAAAACCAGCCGGCCTGCCTGAATATGCGGCAGCAGACCGTCTATTACCTCCTGCAGGAACTCCGAGACGTGTTCACGGGCTGCAGTGATCGTCTGCTCGTCATAATATTCAGGTATCCAGTGATATCCGCGGGATTGTTTTTGGGGATGGATATCGGGGTAAGGTGCCTGGATCAGCAGATGGTATCCGGACAAGTTGCGGAGAGGTCGTATCTGTCTTTCAAGGTATTCGAGGTTTTGCCCGCTTTCATGCAAGTACACGAACAAGGGGTGCTTGTCCTGGTTGCCGGACCGATAGATCCGATAAGGGACCTCTACCGAAAAAGAGGCCTTGCCGGATAAAAGGAGATCGAATTCGCTCATATAAAAGTGGAATATTGCATGTATTAGTGCATTGCCATAAAGACCATGGATTGTTATCAGCTGATAATGTTCTCCGCTTCCCTGTATATGAAAATAGCAAGGATTATGGATAGAAGCATGTAGGCAAGCGAACCCTGTATTATCATGGAAAACGGTATGCCCCAGTCAAGCAGCGTGCCAAACAGGATAGGGCTTATGGCTGTACTGATGACCATGAACATGGTCATCATGCTGCGGATGGCGCCCAGATTGGCTGTCCCGTACAGCTCGGCATACAAGGCAGTTGTAACATTGGCTGCAATCCCCATCGAGATGCCGGCAAGGGTCATATAGGCAAAGGCAATAAGCGGTTGTGCAAACAATAGAAGAAGCATCAAGCCGACGAAAAAAGGGAGTAAAAAAAAGGGAAACAGCCGACAGGCCCGGAACCGGTCTATCAGTGGCCCCGACAGCAAGGAAGCAGCCGATTTGGCGATGGCAAAAACAATAAAAGCAGTGGCCACTATCTCAATGTCCCAGCCTTTGAAGGATGCCAACTGAGTCTGATACAAGAAGAAGCCGGTCAGCAGGAAAGGTGATGCTACAGCCGCCGGTAGAAACAGATAAAACCGGATATCCCTTATTACAACACGGCGTCTCCATTCACTGCCTGGTTCCGTTCCGCTCCGGTCCTTCGCCTCACGCACGCCCGGCTCTGCATGATCCATCGGATTTCGACCGAGGGTCAGTGTAATCACAACCGGAAGGACCAAAATCACAAAAAGACTGGAGAACGCCCAGCCCATTCTCCAGCCCACTATCCCTATCAAGGCTGTTATTGTAATAGGTAGAAAGGCTTCGCCGGTAGAAAACCCGAGATTGCTCAGGCTCAGTGCCTTGCCTCTCATCGTTACAAAATACCGCCCCATGCTGGTGTGCGCCGTATGACTGCAAAGCCCCTGACCGAACAGACGCAACCCGAACAACCCGAGCAGCAACATCCAGACCCATACTGAGGAGGCAAGAAAAAGCATGGACAGAGCCAGTCCGGCCACGACAAGGAAGGCAAAGCGCTTCAGAGGGACCTTGTCAATGTAGGATCCCACCCAGGCAAGTGTAAAAGCACTGCCCAGAGTGGCGGCGGAGTATAACACGCCGAAATAGCCCGCACTGATATCAAAGGCTTCCAGAAATGACGGCACAAACAGGGAAATCAGGAAGGTCTGTCCAAAGCTGGAAAAAAAAGTCAGGCTGAAGCCAAACAAAACCAGTCGTTTGTATTCCCAGGCAAATTGAAAGATACTCACTGACGGATATTTAGTAGGATATCAGGGGTTGACAGGATGGGAGGAGACAGCCGACAGGACTTTTTGCAGATCATCATCGGTAATCTGAAAATGGAATGTAGCTCGTACGGTATCTCCACCAAAGGGGATCATGCCGATATCGTGCTTTGCAAACCAGTTCAGGGTATCCCCGACCGTCCCTCTGGTCACACGGAACAGGACGATATTGGTCTCAACGTGACCCGGATCTATCTCAAAACAGGAGCTTTCAGCCAGAGCAAGGGCCAGTTTTTTAGCCCGGCGGTGGTCCGCCTCCAGCTTTGGGAAATGATGTGTCACCGCATATGATGCGGCAGCGGCAAGCATGCCGGCCTGACGCATGCCTCCCCCCAGGATCTTCCGGAATCTTCGGGCCCTGCGTATCATCTCATCCGAACCCAGGAGCATGGAACCTACCGGGGCGCCCAGGCCTTTGCTGAAACAGACAGAAATGGTGTCACATGCGTTTCCGAAATCGTGAAGTTTGGTACCGGTCGCGATGGCGGCATTCCATATACGGGCCCCATCCAGGTGCAGCGCCAATCCATGTTCCCTGGTCAGGTTGAAGAGATCTTTTATACGCTCCAGAGTGTAACAGCTGCCCCCACCCTTGTTGCAGGTATTCTCAAGGCAGAGGACACGGGTACGCGGGTCCCAGTCATTATGCTGCCTTATAGCTGCAGCTACGGATTCAACAGGCAGGATTCCCCGATCGCCGGCCAGGGGCCTGAGCTGGATGCCGGATATAAGTCCACCCGCGGCTCCTTCCGAATGATACACATGGGCATTCTCGTCAATGATGACTTCATCGGCAGGCTGGGTATGCACTTTAAGACCGAGCTGGTTTCCCATGGTACCACTGGGTACAAAAAGGCCGGATTCCTTGCCAAGCAGGCCAGCCACCCTTTCCTCCAGCGCATTAACGCCGGGATCTTCCCGGAAAACATCATCTCCAACGGGGACCTTGTGCATGGCCTCCCACATTTCGGAGGTAGGACGTGTAACAGTATCGCTTCTCAGGTCTATCATGCCGAGCCACCGATTTTTTGATTGTCCAGTATTCCGGTTTCTGCCAGGAATTCGTCAACGGTTATTTCAGCCGATTTTCTCCTGCGAATGGTTTTGTGAAAACCTTCCCGGGTAACAAGTACCTCGGCAGGCAATGCCCTGCGGTTGTAGTGAGATGCCATGGTCATGCCGTAGGCACCCGTATCAAGAATCGCAAGATAGTCTCCGGGGTAGCTTTCCGGCAGTTGCCTCCCCACCGCGATGATGTCACCGCTTTCACAGATATTCCCTGCGATGTCGTAGGTCTGCATTGGCCTGTCCGGACCGGAGCTGATGTTGACGACCTCATGATAGGCATCGTACAACGCCGGTCGCAACAAATGATTGAAACCGGTATCCGTCCCGAGAAATGTTTTGCTTCCCTGGTCTTTCACGGTATTGACATGGGTTAAAAGAACGCCGGCCGGACCGGCGATCCATCTACCCGGTTCAAAGAGAAACGACACATTTTTTCTTTCATGTGCAAGAAATCGATTCAACCGATCCGAGGTCAGTTTGGCAAAATGCCCGAGATCAAACGGTACGTCATCGGGCTTGTAGGGTATTGGCATTCCTCCTCCAAAATTTATGAACTCAACATCGTCAAACTTATGACAGGCATTAAGTAGTACTTCGATCTCAGCCAGGAGGTTTTCCGGCTTTTTGATCCCGCTGCCGATATGGGCATGGATACCGCGGATCCGGACGCTGTGTTTTTCCGCAATGGATACCGCTTCTGCAATCCGGTCCAGCCGAATACCGAACTTGCTGTCCTCCCTTCCTGTATCTACTTTAGCGTGATGCCCGTCACCGATATCCGGCTTGATACGGATGCTGCAATCCGTGCCGGGATACGCCTCGCAAAAAGCCTTGAGTCTGCCAAGTGACCCGATATTCAGCACCACTCCCTTCTGCGCGGCACCGTGCATCTCGGCATCGGTCATGTTGTTTTCCGTATAGAAGATCTTTTGGGGATCGGCACCCAGCTTGATGCACAGCAATACCTCCTCGTAACTGACAGTATCAAACCCTAATCCTTCTTCCGCAATAATCCTCAGGATATGAGGATTGTCGTTGGCTTTTACCGCATAGAGCCATGAAACCGGTTGATCGGAAAAGAGTTGAACAAGTGTGCGGCATCGATGGCGCATCATGTCCTCTGAATAAACATAGGTCGGTGTCCCCCATTTCCGGATAATGGCGAACAACCGGTCTTTGTCAATTGGCAGGGTTTGGTCTTTTTGCATTTAATGGGACTGTTCTGTTGCAGAATTCGTAATTTGTGCTTTTCCACAGCAACTCGAAACTTACGTATATTTTACCTTTTCTTGAAATCAGCCGTATCCATTCATGCCTATAGGTACAGATATAGGCACATATCGACCGATGCCGTAAAGATCATAGCCTCTAACCCAAGAAAATATAACCATCTGCAGCTGTCCCCATGAGATCCGTCCTAAAAATCACCTTTTTATTTGTTGTGCTGATTATGGTGATCGCCGGATTTTCCGTCTACCTGACGTTTTTCAAAGTAGTACCCGATCTGAATGATAATGTACACTTACCCGGTCTTGCCGGAGAAACTGCCGTGCACTGGGACGATTACCAGATACCCCACATTAGCGCCCGGCACGAAATGGATGTCTTCAGGGTAATGGGATACCTTCATGCCCAAGACCGTCTCTGGCAAATGACCCTGAATCAATACCGGCTGGAAGGACTCCATTCAAGGGAAATCCACAAGGAGCTGGTTGACGTTGACCGTTTTTATCTGACCATGGGATTTGGCGAGACGGCAAAAAAGGCCTACGAAAATATGGCGCGGCAAGACAAGCAGATGCTGCAAGCCTATGCTGACGGCATCAACGGCTTTATCGAGCAGAACGGGAAACATCTTCCAATTGAATTTTCCTTGAGCAATGCAAGACCGGTTCCATGGGAACCCTGGCACAGCATTGGCATACAGCTTCTCTGGGCATGGCAGCATCAGCACTCTTTCTGGAGCAAACCTGCCTTGTCGGCCCTGCAATATCAGGACGAGAGCGTCATCGTCAGGGCTCTAACCGGTCTGGACATACCACCGGAGGTGCTGTTCGGACCAGAAGATCCTGATCTGAAACCCATTGAATTTGAACAGCTTGCTCAATCCCTTTTTGCTTTTTCGGATCCGGCTGCACCCATGCGTGTCAGTCCCAGCGGAACCGGATTTGCTTTTTCTTCAAATGGAGCAGATCCGTTGCGCCTCCTGTCTGTCAGCCGTGAAACGCTGCTGGACCGCACGGCTGTAGGCTATGAAGTGATGATCATGACTCCGATGGGAGTTCGTGGCGGTCTGACCATACCAGGCTTCCCGGCCATTATCATCGGCCAGAATGAGCACATGGCATGGGCCTTGCAGCCATTGGTGAGCGACGATGGTGATTTTTTCACCGGTCCCCTTTTCACTGAGACACCCGCTAAACCCGTGAAATGGGAAACGGACCCCGACTTGCCTGAACGGCTTGCTGAGGGAGTGACCCTGCACCGGCACATACTTACCCTCAAACAGGGTGGCGAGGTACAGATCGTAACCCGTAAAATAAATGGCAGGCCAATCGTCGCCATTTCGGAAGAGAACAATAAGTACCTGGCCTTTGATTGGCCGGGCCGGACCCACTCGGCTGACATGCGAGCCTGGAGGGATTTGACTCTGGCCCGCTATCCTGAAGAGCTTATGCGGACTGTAGCTTCTATCTCCACGCCCGCTGTTCAAGGGCTGTTTGTGAGCGCTGACGGCCGATCCGGAAGGATGGGTGGTGGACGGGTCGTTACAGATCCGAATCCGCTCAGAATAAGAGACCGTGACGGGCAGTTCTCCCAAGCTACGGCGGCGGATCATATCCCCATGCCGGGAGAAGCCGGTCATAAGCAGGTTTTTCTTTTGGACCAAACAGGTTCAACGCGTGCCTATGTGGGCAACAATGGCCTGTTTTCTCCTCCCTGGAACCGAAGCGACAGGATTTCAGAACTACTGGACGAGACACCGTCGGACAGATTGCTTGCCGGTATCATCACGCGATGGCATAATGACACATACTCACTTTTTGCTGCCGAATTGACCCCTTATATCTCCAGACATCTGCAGTCGCATGCCGACGATCCTGCCATCGCACCCATCATACCCTATCTCCTCAACTGGGAGTACGGCTTCGGCCCGAATGAAACCGCAGCAACACTTTTTGAACTTTTCATGGACCGGGCCTCTGCGAATCTTTATCAAGCCTTTATGAGTGACGATGCCTTTAACCGAATCCGTAAAACACCCAACATCAGCTACCGCGCTGTTGCGGCCTTGCTGATCGATGAGGACCGTTGGCCTTCAAGTCACCCCTACTCTCATTCCGAATGGATTCATGCCAGCATGAGCGAAGCGGCCCATCAACTTAAAGCAGCTTACGGTCCCGAACCGCATGACTGGCAATGGGGCAGAGTTGTTGAGTACAAAGCGCATGATGTGCTGTTTGCGGAAACACGTAGACAAAACAGATCGGCTCGAATGGCTGAAAAATATCTGTTCAATCCGGTCGATGCAAACATCTCGGGATCTCCACATTCTCTTCAGGCGTTACACGCCGACTATGGGGAAACGGTTCGCGTCACGGCTGCAAGCACTATGAAACACGTCATGCTGCTTCGCCCCGAGCTCACTTATTATGCCGTATCCACCTCCGGACAGTCCGGAAACGTTTTTTCAGATCATTACAACGATCAAATCCAGCTCTGGAATGATGGGTTGATGAGACCGGCCATATCCATGAACCCGACCCAGTCACCAGTCAATTCCAAACAAAAGCAACATTTCTCTCCATGATTCAGAGACATCTTTTCAGGTTTGAAAAAACTGCAATGCAACAGATTATTACCATCCTGCTTATTGGTTTTGTTTTTCTGACCGGATGCCATACCTCCGGTTCCACGGCAGGTGAATATCCTGTCGATGGATCGTTGCGGGACGCAATTGCCGACATGCCGGCAGACCCGATTGCCGGGGCTGAACGCATGATGCAGTCCCTTACCTTGCGCCAAAAGATAGGTCAGATGTTCGTCGTAGCAGCCAGGGGTGGATTTTACCCGGAATATGACGCAGCCTGGCAAAGGATGAACGAAGCGGTAACCCTATATGAAGTCGGTGGGATCATGTTTTTCAGCGGAAATATCTACGAACAGGCCATCATCACAAACCGTCTTCAGAGAATAAGCCGTTTACCCTTGTGGGTGAGCCAGGACATGGAGTTTGGTGCCGCCATGAGACTCCCCGAGGCCACGTATTTCACACCGGCTATGGGTATTGCCGCAACCGGAAACCCGGAGTATGCCTACCAGAAAGGGCGTATTACTGCATTGGAAGCTGCCGCACTTGGCATCCATCAGATTTATGCACCTGTACTCGATGTAAATAACAATCCGTTGAATCCCGTCATCAATGTGCGATCCTTCTCGGAAAATCCTGATACGGTGGCACGATACGGCATAGCTTTCATGAAAGGGGTCCATGATGCAGGCGTCATGTCCACGGCCAAGCACTTTCCCGGACACGGGGATACCGATGTCGACTCGCACCTGGACCTGCCTACCCTCCCCTTTGACTACTACAGGCTTTCTACGCTCGAGCTCATCCCCTTCAGCAAGGCTATCAAAGCCGGCCTTCAAAGTGTGATGACGGCCCACATAGCCATTCCTGAAATTGCCCTGAACGCGGCGAATCCGGGCACCCTGGACCCAAACATCACCCGGGCCCTTTTACGGGACAGTCTTGATTTCGGCGGCATGATAGTCACCGACGGGATGGGAATGAGGGGAATCAGGGATTTCTTTGAAGCCGGGGAAGCCGCCGTGTTGGCTGTCAAGGCCGGTATTGACCAGATATTGCTGCCCACCGATCTGGTGGAAGCCATGGATGCCGTTCAGCTTGCTGTGCTCTCCGGAGACATTTCCGAAGAAAGGATCGATGAATCCGTTAGAAGGATACTGACGGAAAAAATCAGGGCCGGCTTGTTCACTGAATCCGGGGTCATCGATCTGGAACAGCTGCATCATCGGATCCATGTCAGGGAACATCGAATGATCGCCGATCGGATTGCACAGGAATCAGTGACACTGCTAAAAAACGAGGGCGATATCCTTCCACTGGATAACGATGCTTTTGAGCATGTAGTCGTGGTACACTTGTCCGATGGGCGAAGGAGGATCCAGGACCATATCAGCCGATTACTCGAACAGCCTTTTGATACACTCACCGTTATTGAGATGTTTCCCGGGCAATGCGATGAAGATCGAAAAGCGGCCATGTCTGCTGTTGACAGTGCAGATCTCGTTATTGCCGTATCGCACGTTGCCATCCGCACGGCAGAAGGAATAAGTCTGGACGAAACGATTTCGCCGATTGCAGAAAAGCTTTTCGTACAAGGTCGACCTGGAGTTGCTGTATCACTCGGAACACCTTATGCCATCACGAGCATGGCTCACGCTGATGCCCATGTGCTGGGCTGGTCACCACACCGCCAGCAGCAGATTGCCGTCGCCCGGGCACTGCTTGGGTTCGCACCAGTGAACGGACGTTTGCAGGTGTCGATCCCCTCCATGTATACCATTGGGGACGGCCTTACACTGGATCCATAAAAACGGAGCAAAATATGGCTACGCTGAACTGGGACATCCTTGAAGATCGCTGTCGCATCCCGTATTCAGACAAAAAGGAAATTTGCCTGGTACTGGGATCAACCGGATTGTATTACCCCGGAGTACGCGTGGAAAACATCTCTTTCCCCCTGTCGGTTGAGGCTGTGCAGGCAGCAATATTTGCTTGCCTGAGTGAAGGCGACACCCCGGTGGAACTTATCTTGCCGGAAAGCGGATACCCGGACGAGCATCCGAATAATCCGGATATGAGTCACGGAAACTTGAATGATTGCCTTGATCCAGATGATAAAGCGGCAAACCTGTACAGCAACACTGGCTCCACGATTCCCTACTGGTGTCGTCAGTTTGATCTGCAATGCAAAATATATAAAGACCTTGAGATGCTGAACCCGGCTCCTGTTTTCAAGACGAAGGAGGAAAAAATTGACATGAGTCGACTGCAACAACTGATTGAACGCTGTGTCATCCCCTATTCCTCTTTCCCTGTCGCTGCGATGCTGATCACAGACAATGGCATCTATTCCGGGGTAAACATCGAAATGGCCGACTGGCAAAAGGGGGTGTGTGCTGAAAGGGTAGCCATAGCTAAAGCCCTTGCATGCGGAGCCCGTTCTCTGCGGGAGATACATATTCATGCACCTGAAAGTGATTACGTGAGCCCATGCGGAGCCTGCCGTCAGGTAATGATGGAACAAATGGGTGACGGAGCCATGTTAATGCATCATAATGCTGCAGAGCGGTCACGACTTTCGGTGGTCGATCTGCTCCCTTACCAATTCAAGGCCGGACGCCTTTCGCGCTCAAAATCCTGATGTCTTTGGAATCAAATTGCACTCCAAATCCGGTCATACTTCAAACCTTGTTGCATCATACCCCCTTTATCTTCCTCATTCAAGCACAACAAGCACCTTCATGGAATACATTGCCGTAATCGATCATAACCGGCTGGACCACTCGCTGTTCATGAAATCCTTTGCAGATGCAATGGGCCAACAAACCGGATGCTCTGGCATCATCCTGCATGGTGATAGTGCATACACAGACCGTCTTATCCAGACCGGCATGATGCGCAGGGACGCGGTTTTACGCAGCACACGCGACCTGAACCACCGCATGGCGGCCCTGCTTGCGGACAGCGGGGTTGCAGCTGTAGCTGTCAACGGCTATCAAAAAGAGATCATTCGACAATCGGGTACATCTTTGCATGCCAATCTTGAATGGTTTGAAGGCAGACCGTCAGGCATCCATGTCATCCTTTCCAACCTGGTATGGGATGTGGATCATAGTGAGATCAGGGTAGCGCCACTTAGGGACATGGCCGTTCAGCTGGCCCGACTGCTGAAGAAGGATAACATCATCATCTTCTCAACCGACGATAAAAAATTATTGTCAAATTCGAAGCATGATCCACAGGAAGTCCACAGAACCGAAAAGTGGTCCGATATCCGCGATCTGATTCCGGCTGAACTCATCCCGCCACCCGAAAACTGCTATCTGGCCACCGCAGAAGCATTCGGGTCTCTACCTGAAACCGCTCAATTTATCCGCCTCAACCCCTGATTTTTGCCACATCACGGGTAAAATTTATAATTATTTCCCTAAAACTGCTTTTTAATCATTCAATTGGCGATTTTTTTCTTGACATCATGGACAGCTTATATTTAGCTTCCTTCAAACGGAGGCGAGACGTCTTCTTGTAATATGTAATTCAATTGAAAATTAACGGAGTTAATTCATGAACAGATTCAACGAAATAAAAGCTTTGGTTGATGATTTAGAGGTGGATATGGAAAAGTTCTACAGCAAAAGCAACAAAACTGCTGGAACGCGTGCAAGAAAAATCCTCCAGGATCTTAAAAAATTGGCGCAGGAAATCCGCGTGGATATCCAAAACAGTAAAAAACAGTAAAAAATCATTTACTGATTTTATCTGTATTTTTGAAAGCCATTTCGAGCAATCGATTTGGCTTTTTTTATGTATTTCTGTACAAGTATCTAGACCTGTATATGTATTCCCGCATATGCATCTCTGCATATGCATCTTTACACACCTTTGGCAGGAGCGGACTTCACGGCATATCAGTCAAAGAGAGAGAACGACTGCTTTTTTTCCAGGGCCAGAACCGCCTCGACAAGGAAGTCTGTCAATTGGGTTACATCCGCAAGAGATGCCATTTCTACAGGACTGTGCATATATCGTAAAGGAAGTGAGACAAGGCCGCTGGGTATTCCTTTTCTCTGATAGAAGATACTGTCGGTATCGGTCCCCGTCCGTGACCCGGACGCTTCTCGCTGCAGGGCTATACCTGATTTTTCCGATACATTGCCGAAATGGGATAGCACCATGGGATGATTGGCACCGCCATAATTGATCACGGGTCCATTTCCCAGTTTGACAAGCCCGTGCTGTTTGTGGTTGATACCTGGAGAATCGGTCGCATGTGTAACATCGGTAACCATGGCTACATCAGGATTATAGCGATAGGCCATCATCCGCGCACCAAAACCGCCGACCTCTTCCTGCACGGCATTTAATGCGATGACATTGACCTTCAGCTGGGAGCGCCTGCTCTGCAAGGCCTCCATTGTTCGGGCAATCACAAACCCGCCAATACGATTGTCGAGTGCTCTTCCAGTGATTAATTCGTCAGACAAAAATTCAAATTGCTCGGAAAGTGTGACAGGATCACCGACCTGTATCATCGTCAGTGCCTCTTCCCGGCTTGAGGCGCCAATATCAATAAAAAGATCGCTCCATTTGGGCAGTTTATTGTTCTCACGATCTTGCAGGTGTATGGCCGTATGTCCAATGATTCCGCTGACAATCCCTTCACGGCTGTGAATATACACTTTCCTGGCCCTGGCTATGCCCGGATCACTACCTCCGACCCGGTTGATGTAAATAAAGCCGGTTTCATCCACATGTTGAACGATCATCCCGATTTCGTCACAATGTGCTTCCAGCATAACCGTGATCGCATCCGGATCCGCCTCGATCATGGCTGCAGCGGAACCGTACGCATCCGTCTCGACCTTGTCGGCCACGGAACGAACGTAGTCCAGCCAGACCATCTGCCCCGCCTTTTCAAAGCCGGTCGGACTGGGTGTAGTTAGCAGGTTTTCCAGAAATTCTTCCGTTATTTTGTCAAATTTCATAATACGTCCTTATTAAGTGTGCAGATCGTCAAATAATAGTTATTTTCACGAACCAATTCATTACTTTTATAATTCAGACCAAGTTGACGGCAGCTTGTTATCGCTCCGCGCTCAAATAGCATGGACAAATCCACACAGTACAAGATTTTTACCGATCCAGTCCATGGATTCATCCACGTACCGAAAGGTCTGGTGCTGCGCTTGCTGGACCACCCCTATGTTCAGCGCCTGCGACGCATCCGGCAGCTGGGACTTGCAAGCACAGTCTTTCCGGGAGCCGAGCACTCTCGCTTTTCCCACGCTTTGGGGGCGCTCGGTCTCATGCAAAGGGTTTTGCACCACCTGAGGGAAAGGGATACGACCATCACCCATCGGGAGTTCGAAAGTACACTCATTGCCATCCTGTTGCACGATATCGGTCATGGCCCCTTTTCACATACCCTTGAAAAGGGCATCGTCCGGAACATCCACCATGAGCAGCTCACCCTCAGGCTGATGGAAGAACTGAACAAACAGTGCAACGGACAGCTGGATACGGCCATTGAGATATTTTCCGGACAGTATCCCAAAAAATTTCTGAACCAGCTCATTGCTTCGCAGCTGGACATAGACCGACTGGATTATATCAGGCGTGACAGCATGTTCACCGGTGTGCATGAAGGTGCCATTGGCATCGATCGCATTATTCGCACGATGCGGGTCCACCAGGGCAATATTGTCATCGACAAAAAAGGGATCTATGCCATTGAAAATTACATTGTAGCACGCCGGTTGATGTACATGCAGGTCTATCTTCACAAAACGGTACTTGCAGGAGACAAACTTTTGCTGGCCATACTAAACAGGGCCCGGCAACTGTTGAGAAAGGGAGAAGATTTACCGTTCCACTCCCCGGCCCTGGCCTTCTTCTTCACTGAAAAACAGTCAGGGGGGAAAAGTATTCCCAAGAAAGTACTCGACACTTTTGTAGATCTTGACGACAATGATATATTGATGACACTGAAATACTGGCAGCATAACGAACATCCCGTACTCCGTGACCTTTGCCGGCGTTTCCTGAATCGCGATTTTTTCCGAACCACGTTTCTGGACAAGAAACCATCGGATCAGGAAGTTGCCCAGTGGAAAGAGAAGACGGCTGTTTGCCTTGAACAGCTTGGACTCCCTTCTAATCCGGAAACCGTGGATTGTTATTTTTCTCATGATCTGAGCCAGAGCGAAGCTTACCGTTCGCAAGTGGACGGTATCTGGATACTGAAGGATCATGAAGTTGCCGTTGAGTTCTCCAAGGCATCGGATAATCAGCATATTCTGGCACTGACCAAACCAGTCATAAAGCCCTATGTAGTCCATCTTAAGGAAGTTTCACTTCATCATTAACCCGTTTCCATGCATCTTCGCCTGTTATTTCTGTTATTGGTTGCTGTATTGATCGCCTTCTATGCGGAAGCGAACAAGGATGGGATGCTCTTTCCATCGGACGAACATGATGCTTCAGTGCTGACCCCAATCCCCCCAAATGCGTCCGTTGTTTTACAGGCTTCCAACCAGGACGACCTGGTTCCCGATACCCTCTCCATCCCGGAATCAGCTCCGGATGATACGGTCTCGAGTTTTGAAACGGCTCCGGATGTAAAAACGCTATCTGACACGTTGCTTTCGCAACAACAGCACCGGGACTCTACCGATAGTACAGAGCAACAACCGTTCGCGAGGATTGCCTTTGCCCATCAAAGTCTCAGGATCGAACGCAGCGGGCAGCGTGTCGACGTTGAGGTCGGAGACGAAATCCAACCTGGCGATGTCATTGAAACCTGTGCCAAACATTTCAGCCTTCTTGAGTTTCCCGATCACGCCAGCATGATCATATTTCCTTCGTCCCGGCTTGTCTATGAGCCAGACGGGAAGTCCTTCACCCTTAAGGATGCCGAAATCCATTTCGAAAGCATGGCGGCAGGTTCGGCCTATCCTGATGCTTTCCACTGCTTCGATGACACATTTACACATAACGCTGATGAACAGGCCGTCTCAATGGGAATCCACTGTCGAGGTGAATCCGGTGTCATTCTCACTTCAAAAAAGGGATCATTGCAATGGCTTTGCCAGGGTCAACCCTGCGAGCTCTCCGATGGTCAAGGACTCATGGGCAGGGTGATTACGGCAAATCTTGATCAGATTGAGCTACCCGCACGAACTGTCATCTCCCTACCATTGGTCCTGAGTGCCACAGCCGACCAAGACACGGTCTCCGGTTCTGCGTATACCGCTGATTTCTGGTGGTCACCGGTGCCCATGACAGACCGGTACCTGGTGCATATAAAACAAACGTATCCTCATGCTGTACATCAGGAACTTGAAATGCATGCCCTGAACCGGTACTCATCTGAATTGCCGGGACCTGGAAATTACACCATCCGTGTGATGGCCGTTGACTTTTATGGCGTTTCAGGTGATTGGTCAGACCCTGTTGAATTCCGGGCGAACGGCGATGTGGAGGAAAGGGAATCAGGGGAAGAGACGATTGAGCAGGAACCGGAGGTTCAGGATGAAATGGAGACATCCCTTATCAATCAACCGGATTATTGAGCGGATTGCACTAAGGCTTGTTCCGGGATTTGCCTGCCTCATTGTCATTGTCATCCGAATACATGTGATCACGCAAAACCTTGTTTTCGGGATCAACTACAACAGAATCGGGATCGTTGAACGGGATGGCTGTTTCCCCATCAGGTATGACCGTTCGACGTTGACGGCCGTCAAGCACTTCCACCGGCATGGGAAAATCTTCCCCGGATGGCAGTTTCCAGGACAGGATAAGCCTGTTTTCTTCCCATGTTTCCTCAAGCACCGGCAATGCACTGTGGAGGAGATACGCGTTGAAGAACCACGAAAGCTCTTTGCCGCTCAGTGCCTCGACCAGCTCAATATATTCCATGGTATCTACAAAACGGGCTGATGCATTATCACGCATGAACGCAGCATCACTGAGCCGATGAAAATGAGACAGAGACAGCGGCTCTTTCTGTTGATCATGGTGATCTGCATTGAAATAGGATGATTCCATCTCGAGGGTATTCGGATAGATAAATCCTGCCAATGATGCAAAAAAGGCATCATCTCCGATAAGATTTCGAAGGGTATGCAGGATCCAGGCACCTTTCATATAGACATCACGACCCTTAAACATCTCCCGGGTTGTACGTCCCTCCAAGGGTCCAATTGCCATATTGTTCAGGATGCGTTCATAGAGCCGCTTCATAAAATAGCGGTATTGTTCCATGCCATGCAGGTGCTCTGCGTATAACGGTTGCATATACGTGCCGAAACCCTCATGGATCCAGAAATCTTTCCAATCGAAGGCAGTTACATAATTTCCCCACCATTCATGCGAAAGTTCGTGATGATGCAGGTCATCAAAACCCGAATCCGTTTCAAAAACCGTATCATCGGCATATCCTGCGCCGTAAGCGATGATGGTTTGATGCTCCATACCAAAAAACGGCGTTTCGACCACTCCGTATTTTTCATGGCGGTAAGGATAGGGCCCAAGGTATTTTTCAAAAAATAGCATCTGATCCTGTACCTGGTCCATGAGTTGTAAGGCCTTCTTCCTGTTTTCAGGCAATGCCCAGAAATAGATCGGGATTACCTCGCCGGTGATACTGGCGTAATCTTCACTGAGTTCAATATAGGGCCCGATGTTAACGCTGACAGCGTAATTACTGATCGGGTACCTGGTGACCCAGTGAAACGTCCTGGTGTCACGTGTCCGTTGCTCAACAGAACGTAAAACGCCGTTGGAAACAGCCATCACCGATTCGGGAACCGTAATCCGAATGGATACTGAATCAGGCCGGTCAGAAGGATGGTCTTTTACCGGCCACCAGATATCCGCCCCGTTCAACTGGCATGAAACCCCGATCCAGGGTCGACCGTCCCTGGTCTGCTCCCAGGTAAAACCGCCTTCCCACGGCGGGTTCGGCGCAACCCTTGGACTGCCGGAGTAGTAAACCGAGATATGAAGCGACTCTCCTGCTTTGAAGGCGCGTGGCAGGGAAGCAATGATCAGACCCTCCTCATGCTTGAACGGGATGCTCAGCCCGGATTCACCAACATTGGGCTTGTAGTATACTTTTTCTACATTAAAGACCGTATCCAAATGGACTACATATTGTTCAATATATTGTTCCACATGGGCCTGCATCTGAACGCTACCGGCAATGGACTGGTTGTCCGGATCGATCGTCAGGTCCAGATCGTAATAATGGACGTTGATGGCGGCCTGCTCGGACAGCAGATCACCGCCCGAGTCCAGGATATCATTGGAATATTCACTCAATGGGACAACTTCCGGTACATCGGTCAGGTGATACGAGCCTTGCAAACTCTGAAAGTCCTGCAACAGCATAATCGGTAAAAGAAGAAAGCTTAGCATGTGCACATGATTTGGATCATCGCGGGATGGTCGGTGTACCGTTATACGTACTCCGCTCACTGTCGGTATGCTTGTCCGGCGTTATTTGGTGGCCGTGGAAAAAATTGATTATATCCGTTCATAATCAACAAAAATGATCTCATCCCTTTCCTCCCTGGAAACTTCCTTCCACACAGTGCCGATTTCATTGCGATATTCAGGAAAGAACGTATCGCCTGGGTATGTTTCTTTTACGATGGTAATCTCAAGCCTGTGACATATGGGATAAAACAGGCGATAAATTTTTTCACCACCGATGACATAGATCTTATTTTCTCCGTCCAGAAGTTCGAGCACCTCATCCCTGCTGCGGCAGACCTGCACGTTTCCGTATGTTTTGGAGCGACTCATTACGATATTTCTGCGATCGGGCAGGGGTTTTTCACCCAACTCCTCAAATACACTCCGGCCCATGACAACCGCATGTCCACGGGTGCGTTTTTTGAAGTGTGCCAGATCTTCCGGGATATGCCATGGCAAGGTGCCGTCCCTGCCGATAACCAGATCGGGGTCATGTGCTGCGATCATGCTAATGATCATGGTGTCATCTGTTTATACAGCGACGTCGAAGGAGATGCGTGGATGCGGGTAGTAACCGACAAGCCGGAAATCCTCCAGGGTCAGTTCATCAATGTCTTTCGGGGTTATTTCAAGAGTGGGAAGCGGACGGGGTTCGCGCGCAAGCTGCTCCCTGAGACCATCCACGTGGTTTACGTAAATATGCGCATCTACAATGGTATGTGCAAATATGCCGGGTTCATGGCCTGTGAGTTGAGCCATGACCATGGTAAGGGCGGAATAGCAGGCCATATTGAATGGTATGCCCAAGGCGATATCCCCCGATCGCTGAGTGAGGTGGCAATTGAGCCGGCCCTCGGAAACATGGAATATGAACATAACGTGACAGGGTGGCAGGGCCATCTTATCAAGAAGTCCGGGATGCCAGGCACTCACAACGATCCGCCGGCTGTGGGGATCGGTTTTCAGCATTTCTATGGCATTTCGGATCTGGTCACATTCCTTTTTCTGATAAGCCGATCCGGTGAGCATTCCCGCGTTGCCCTCCAAATCCACTTCCTCTTCATCGCAATAGGGAAAACGGCGCCACATAACAGGATAGATAGGTCCAACATGTCCGTCATCTCCGGCCCAGGCATCCCAGATATGGCAATCGTTCTCATCCCTCAGCCAGCGTATATGATCCTCTCCCCTGAGATACCATAGCAGTTCGAGGATTACGGATCGAAAGGGCACTTTTTTTGTCGTCAACAGCGGAAACCCATCCCTGAGGTCGTGCCTGATGGTTTCTGCGAAGGAGGAAATCGTATCTATGCCGGTCCGGTTCTGCTTTCGCACTCCCTGTTCTAAAACACGTTCTGCCAGATTTAGATAAGATTTCATAACAAGATGGTTTGATTTAGCAGATCAGCCGTTAGAGCAATGTGCACCATGAACCCGGATCTTCAACATCGCCGTGGTGGATTCCGGTGATCTGGTCATAGAACCAACGGGCAACCGGTCCCATTTCATCGGAGGAAATGGTGATGTTATACGGTTCATGCTGAATCGTACCGACAGGAGAAATAACTGCCGCCGTTCCGGCTCCGAATATCTCACTGACCAGACCGCGTTTATGAAGATCCGAAAGTTCCTCGATGGCAACCGGACGTTCTTCCACCTTCATTCCCTGCCTGTGTGCCAATTCAAGAACACTGCTTCTTGTGATACCCGGAAGGATACTGCCGTTAAGTGGAGGGGTCACCAGCGTATCACCGAAAATAAAGAAAATGTTCATGCTGCCCACTTCCTCAATAAATCTGTGCTCGATAGCATCCAGCCACAATACCTGGGTAAAGCCCATTTGCTGGGCCTGGGTGGTTGGCTTCAGACTGGCAGCATAATTGCCCGGGACCTTTACATCACCGACCCCCCCCTGGACGGCCCGAACGTATTTGGGCATGGTGGTAAGTCGTATGGGTTTGATGCCCTCGGCGTAGTAGTTGCCGACAGGGCTGCACAGAATATAGAACCGGTAGTTTCTGGAAGCACGCAGACCGAGTGTTTGATCCGATGCAAACACAATCGGACGGATATAGAGTGATTTGTACCTGGATTTCGGCACCCATTCACGGTCAGTATCCACCAAGGCCATCATCCCTTCCCGAAACACATCAAGAGGTACCTCGGGTATACAGACGCGTTCGCAAGAACGCCGGAACCGCTCATAATGCTTGGCCAGCCTGAATATGTTGATCTTACCGTCCTTGTATCTGAACGCCTTCATCCCTTCGAAAACTGCTTGTCCATAATGGAGCGTGGAGACGGCGGGATACATCGGGATCTGACCGTAAGGCAATATCGTGGGTAGATGCCACTGACCTTCACTGTAGCGGACTTCCAGCATGTGATCCGAGAACTGTTCTCCAAAAACAAGATTATCGAAATCTATCTCCGATAACCGCGAATGCGGTGTACTTTTGATTTCTATGGTCGATTCAGGCATACGTTCAAAATATAGGATGTTCGGTGTTTCAGGCAGGATATAACAAGGGAATCTTCAAATATTTACAATTGGAAAGATACAACAGATTGATTACATGTTTTTCAATTTATTCAATGCTTTTCGTGCTGCAGCCTGCTCGGCTTTTTTTTTGTTCTTGCCGCTGCCGGAGCCCAACACCTTGTCATTGATCAGCACTTCCACGTCAAAAACCTTTTCGTGCCCGGGACCGGTTTCCCTGACAATACGGTATATGGGGGCAGTCATTTTGCTTGCCTGGGCCATTTCCAGCAACAAGCTTTTATAATTGTCGCTTACAGTCAGCAATTCTTCAAAATCCACATGTTGCCGATACAAAGCAACGGCAAAATCGTAGCATGTAGCATATCCATGATCCATATAGACCGCACCGACAATAGCTTCGAATGCGTCGGCAAGAACACTTTGTGATTCTTCCACACCCTGGTTTTTTACCCTGTCCCCAAGTTCGATATGATCCATAAGCCGGATACTGCGCCCAATCCGGGCCAGCATCTCCCCCTTGACCAGCCTGGAACGGAGCTGGGTAAGGATTCCCTCACCAGCCTGCGGATATTTTTTGAAAATAATATCGGATACGATAAGATCCAGAACGGCATCCCCAATAAATTCGAGCCGTTCATAGGACTCGGTGGCAGCCAGCTTCTGCTCGGCTACGAGCGACCTGTGCCGTAATGCCCTCAGATACAAATCAGGCCGGTACAGGGGTAGGCCAACCAGTTCACTGATGGCCTTGATTTTTTTTTTCTGTTCTGAATCGAGCCGCTTCCTATCAAGCAATGCCCGAATTCGTTTTATCACTATTCGGCGAATTTTTTGAAAACCACGGTTGTGTTGTGACCACCAAATCCAAAAGCGTTGTTGAAGGCGTAAGAAATATCCCTTACTACGGCTTCATTGGTTGTATAGTCCAGGTCACAATCGGGGTCCGGATGTTCATAGTTGATCGTCGGGGGAACAATGCCGTGATAAATGGCCAGAACGGTGGCAATGGACTCAATAGCGCCGGCAGCACCAAGTGTGTGCCCTGTCATCGATTTGGTTGAATTCAGGTTGATTTTATAGGCGTGATCCCCGAAGACTTTTTTGATGGAATTGGTCTCCGCGACATCCCCGAGAGGCGTCGATGTCCCGTGCATGTTGATATGCCCCACATCTTCCGGTGTAATGCCGGCTGACCTGAGTGCACTGTTCATGGCCAGGATAACCCCCTTTCCTTCCGGATCGGGCGCGGTGATGTGATACGCATCGGCAGAAAAACCGTAGCCGGATATCTCGCCGTATATGCGGGCTCCGCGGGCCACCGCCGAATCATAGGATTCCAGGATCATCATACCGGCACCCTCACCCAACACAAACCCGTCACGCGTCTTGTCGAACGGACGGGATGCCGTTTCAGGACTGTCATTGCGGGTGGACATGGCACGGACGGCATTGAAGCCGGCAAGACCCATACCGAAGACTGAGGCCTCTGCACCCCCAGTCACCGCATAATCGGCATGACCGTTGACAATGGCATCGTAAGCGAGCCCGATATTATGCGAACCGGTGGCACAAGCCGAAACGGCGCAGAAGTTGGGACCACGGAATCCGTACTTGATCGAGATCTGTCCGGCCGCCATGTCAGGAATCAGCATCGGTATGAAAAACGGCGATACAGCCCGCTGCCCTTTTTCATGGAATTCCACAGACTGCTGATAAAACGTCTGCATCCCACCAATACCACTTCCTATGATGACGGCAACCCGGTCGTTGTCTATCTGCTCCAAATCGAGTCCCGAGTCACGTAATGCTTCCTCCGTTGTGATCATCGCATATTGACAGAACTTGTCCATGCGACGGGCTTCCTTGGGATTCATGTACTGCGAGGCGTCGTAGTCCTCGATCTGTGCAGCAAACTTCGTAGGAAAACCGCTCACATCGAAGTTGTCGATCGACCGGGCCCCGCTCTTGCCGGATATCAGTCCATTCCAAAAATCGGGGGCACCTTTTCCTATGGGGGTAAGGGCCCCTAAACCGGTAATTACTACTCTGCGTTGGGACATTAAAAGAAATGTGGGTGACAGTTAGGAAATTTTCCCTTTCAGATATTCGATAGCGTCACCGACTGTCGCAATGTTTTCTGCATCTTCGTCGGGAATGCTGATGTCGAATTCCTTTTCGAACTCCATGATAAGTTCCACGGTATCCAGGGAATCAGCGCCCAGATCGTTTGTGAAATTGGCATCATTGTTTACCTCTGATTCATCGACCCCAAGTTTGTCAACGATGATGGCTTTTACTTTTGCATCGATATCTTTCGACATAATTTGTTACCTGTATGTTGTGAGTTATCTGTTTGATTTCGCGATTCTTGGAATTTACCAATGGGCTCGCTTAAACGCCTTTTATAATAAAAATAGATTCCAGTTAAATCAACATTGCAAGCGATCGGTTACATGGCCATGCCGCCATCGACATTCAGTACCGTTCCGGTCAGGTAGGATGATGCTCCCGAAGCAAGAAACAGGACCGCGTTGGCCACTTCATCAGGCTCCCCTGCCCTGCGCAATGGGATCTGGCCTTCGATCTGCTTCAGAATGCTTTCATCAAGTTTGCCGGTCATTTCAGTGGATATGTAACCCGGAGCAATGACATTGACCCGAATGTTCCTGGAGGCGACTTCCCTGGCAAGTGATTTCGAAAAGCCGACAATACCGGCTTTGGATGCGGCATAATTCGTCTGCCCGGCATTGCCGGTAAGTCCCACCACCGAACTGATGTTGATGATGGATCCGGCACGTGCCTTCATCATGGGTCTGATGGCCGCCTTGGAATAATTGAAGACACTCTTCAGGTTGGTGCGGATCACCTCGTCCCACTGCTCTTCGCTCATACGCATGATCAGGGTATCACGTGTGATACCGGCATTGTTGACCAGGATATCCAGACCGGAAAACTCATCGGTCGCCGTGGCAATGACGTTCTCCGCCTGTAGAAAATCGACCGCATCCGCCTTTATCGCTTTTGCCTTCCTTCCGCCTTCCCGGATCTGCCGGACAACCGACTCGGCGGCCTCTGCAGAACGGGCATAGGTGATGAGGATATCGGCACCGGCCGCCCCAAGCTGCAATGCGATAGCTTTGCCTATACCCCGGCTGCCTCCGGTTACCAGAGCTGTTTTACCCATAAGTGGATATTTATCCAAACCCATAATCTCGTTTTCTTTCGTTTCTATTGAAATCCGGATACCGATACGTCAGGCAATGTGCGCTTGACCAATCCCTGCAACACCGTGCCCGGACCCGTTTCGATGAAATGGCGGGCGCCATCGGTATACATGCTCTTCAGTGACTGGGCCCATCGTACAGGATGCAGCAACTGCTGTTTCAGGTTTTCCTTTAGTATGGCAGGGTTATCAGTACCGTTTGCGGTCACATTGGAATAAACTCGTGCCACAGGTGGTTGGAAAATCATGGTATCCAATACGGCGTTCAACTCATCACGTGCAGAATCCATGAGCGGTGAATGGAATGCCCCGCTAACTGGAAGCTTTTTGACAATTTTCGCCCCGGATTCTTTCAGTTTTTCCATGGCCGCATCCACGGCTGCGACATGTCCCGATATCACAAGCTGTCCCTCTGTGTTGTAATTGGCAGGAATGACAATGAAATCCGGTTCGGATGTAACTTCCCGGCATACATCTTCAACGACCCCATCTTCGAGGCCGATGACAGCTGCCATGGCGCCAGGCTGTGATTCACCCGCCTGTTGCATCAGTTCTCCCCTTCGTTGCACGGCTTTCAAAGCCTCATCGAAAGAAAGCACCCCTGCAGCAGCAAGTGCAGTGTACTCTCCCAGGCTGTGACCCGCGACCATATCAGCCTGCTGGCCAAGTAATTCGTATAGGGCAAATGCATGAATAAAGAGAGCAGGTTGCGTGTATTGGGTCTGGGTCAAAGTAGCGTCGGGTCCTTCGAACATTATATCGGTGATACGGTAGTCAAGAAGTTCGTTCGCTTCGTCGCACCGTTTGCGGAAACCGGAATTGAACCGGTAATGGTCGGCACCCATACCGGTCTTTTGAGACCCTTGTCCAGGAAAGAGATAAGCTTTATTCATTCAAAAACATTTAAATTGCCCACTTAAGATACGTGGCGCCCCATGTATAGCCTCCGCCAAAAGCGGCGAGCACCAGTTTATCCCCCTTCTTCAAACGGTTCTTCCAGTCATGGAGACAAAGCGGAATGGTTGCTGCCGTGGTATTGCCGTATCGGTCGATATTGATCATGACTTTGGATGGATCAAGTTCCATCCTTCTTGCCGTAGCATCAATGATCCTGAGATTGGCTTGATGTGGAACGAGCCAATCGACATCATCACCGGTCAGGTTGTTCTTTTCCATAATCTCTACCGCAACGTCGGCCATTCCTTCGGTGGCCCGCTTGAAAACAGGACGACCTTCCTGGTAAATATAATGCATTTTTTTGTCGACCGTCTCATGCGTTGACGGGTTCCGGCTTCCGCCGCCCTGCTGGATCAGGGTGCCCGAAGTATCCCCTTCGGAATACATAATGTTGTCGATGATGCCATTCTCGTCATCGGCTGGCTCAAGCAACACCCCGGCTGCCGCATCACCGAACAGGATGCAGGTCGCACGGTCCGTGTAGTCCACAATGGAACTCATTTTATCTGATCCTATGACCAGCACCTTTTTGTATTGACCGGACTCAATCATGTTTGTGCCCGTCACAAGGGCAAACAGGAACCCCGAACACGCAGCATTCAGATCAAATGCAAAGGCGTTTTTTGCCCCAATCATGGTTTGGGCAAGGCAAGCGGTAGCTGGAAACATGTAGTCCGGCGTGACCGTTGCCACAATAATCACATCGACCTCATCTGGATCCAGGTTTCGCTGCTGCAGTATGTCACGGGCGGCCTCTGCAGCCATGAAACCGGAAGCCTTGTCCGGATCCTTGAGTATCCTGCGCTCACGGATACCGGTCCGTGTCACGATCCACTCATCACTGGTTTCCACCATGTTTTCCAGTTCCTGGTTGTCCAGTACATAGTCGGGCAGATAATGCCCTACAGCAGAAATCTTTGCTTTGATATTAGTACTCATTCAAGCATCCTGTTACAGGTGTGTCAATTACAGTCCGTCCATAGTCATCTGTCTGCCTTTCAGCTATCTTTAGCAACCGAAACGATCAGGTAACAGATGCGATTATTTTTTTATTGATATCGGTCTCCGACATCCGTACAGCATTCAGGATCATGTTCTTGATGGCCACGGGTGAACTGCCGCCATGCCCCACCATGCTGATGCCGTTCACTCCAAGAAATGGCACTCCGCCCACTTTCTGGTAATCGAAAGGCGCGAAGGCCTCTTCCAGGATGGATATGACCAGTGATACATTTTCCTTGTCCATTTGCCGCTTCTTGATCACACCCATAAGCAGCATTTTAAGCGCATCCGGAATAGATTCACCAAACTTGAGCAGGATATTACCGGTTATACCGTCGCAAATAAAGATATCGGCTTCTCCCGAGAGTATATCCCTTCCCTCGATGTTGCCAACGAAATCGGGAAGCGCCTGTAACATGACATGAGCTTTTTTCAGGGTCTCGGAACCTTTTTCCTTTTCTTCCCCCACATTGAGCAACCCAATACGCGGTGTCTCGATTCCCATTATGTTTCGGGCAAATAAACTTCCCATGACTCCGAACTGATACAGCATTTCCGGCTTGACCTCCAGGTTAGCACCCGCATCGATCATCAGGCCATGCCCCTTGACCGTCGGGTAGTAGGTAGCGATCGTGGGACGGATTACCCCATTAAGACGGCCAAGAATGAAGGCGGAAGCTGCCATCAGCGCACCGGTATTACCGGCACTCACAAAACCGTCCACCATACCTTTCTGGTGCATGCCCAGGCCAACAACAATGGACGAGTGCGGCTTGTTGCGAACGGCCTGTGACGGAGATTCATCCATGCCTATGATGTCAGGGGCATTCTGGACGTGGATCCGGTTTTCGGGAACGTCATGCTTGTCAAGCTCTTTTTTTATGTCGGATTCCGGTCCGACCAGGACGATGGAAAGCTCCTCGTTTTCCTTGACCGCAAGTACGGCTCCACCTACCGGATTTTCGGGATAATGGTCACCTCCGGCAGCATCAACGGCAATCTTCATTATTTTACGATTTATGAATTTTCATTACCAGTATGAGTCGAAACGTATGTTTTGCACAAAACGGCCGATCCAAGGGTCAGACAAGGTGTAGCCATGGTCATTTCATTTGGCCGTTTCATTATATGCAGTTGTTCGACCCGGGTAAAACGTTTTGAGAAAATAATGGACCCATTATACTTCAGAGGCCGCTTTAACCACCTGCCGGCCGCGGTAGTACCCGCATTCCGTACAGGCACGGTGGCGTTGGTGAACAGTGCCGCAGTTCGGACACTCGGTGAGTGTCAGATCATCGAGTTTCTGATGGGTCCGCCTTTTGTCTCTCCTTGCTTTGGAGGTTTTACGTTTAGGATGTGCCATAAGGTTGTGGTTAGTTCTTTTGAATTTTCTGTTTCAATTCCGTCAATGCATCCCATCTGGGATCATGGACATCATCTTTACTTTCTTTGCCAAAACTCGCGCTGAAACCGGTTATTTCACCTTCCTTGATGTAGCGGGGGTGGATTTTCTTCACAGGGATACTCAGCAGTACCGTATCCCGAAGTTCACGCGTAATGTTAATGATGTTCCGGGATGGGTCCAGTCGCCTGAGCGTTCCGGAAAGTTCCTCCCGTTCGTCTTCAACATCGAGCTGGAAAACAACTTCGTAGTTGCTCTCCAGACGGGCCTCATAGCGGTCAAGGGAACGGTCGCAGGTCAGGGTCGCGAGAGCATTAATCCAGCATTGAATGCGAAGGCTGTCATCCTGCTTGTTGAACCTGAGCTCCAACTGTACCTTTGTAATATCAGAATCTTCGATATCAAGTGCTTCTGCACTCAACTCCATTGACTCATTCGATATTCCCCTGGGTATTTCGTTGAATCGAAAGGAAACCATATCAATCTGTGCATTATCTATCAAAGCTTTCAAAGTTAATAAATTATACTTTGATAAACAACGCTTTGATCGACTGGACAGCGCACTATGCCTTTGCTTAAACCACTCATGAAGCGGTCCGGTTGATACACTGCTGAAGTGGATGCACAAACCCCCGACATGATAACCCCCGACATGATAATTCAAGGTGAAGTGAAAAGACCGAATCTTCGCTGTTCGATCATTTCGATGATTTTGCCCAAATCCTCCCTGCTATTTACGAAATCCAGATGGTCGGTATCAACGATCAGCTTTTCATGCGGATATCTTTTGATCCAGTCTTCGTAAAGAGAGTTTAATTTTTCCAGATATTCGATGCGGATAGTGCTCTCGTAGTCACGTCCACGTTGCTGTATCTGCCGGACCAGTGTCGGCACGTCGGCTCGCAGGTAGACAAGCAGGTCGGGGGGTGTCAGGAATTCAACCATCTCGTTGAACAGGTTGCTGTAGTTCTCAAAATCACGTTTGCTCATCAACCCCATCTGGTAGAGGTTTTTAGCAAATATTTCCACATCTTCGTAGATGGTTCGGTCCTGAATGAAACTCTGACGGGTCCGCACTATCTCTTTTTGGCTTTGAAATCGGCTGGAAAGGAAATAGACCTGGAGGTTGAAACTCCACCTGCGCATGTCTTCGTAAAAATCGGAGAGATAGGGATTATCATCTACCGACTCATAATAAGCCTTCCATTTGAAATGCCTGGCCAGCAGGGTGGTCAGAGATGATTTCCCCGCGCCGATGTTGCCGGCGACGGCGTAGTAATTGAACTCAGAAGTCATGTTGTCACTCATCAATGCCCATCATTTTTTCCCCAGCAACCTGTACATGGCTTTTTTGTAGGCCTCAACCCCGGGTTGGTCGAACGGGTTTTCACCGATCGCATAAACAAAAATTGCCGTTGCAAGCTCGAAATGGTAAATAGTTTGCCCGAGTGATTCAGCATCCAGCTTTTCTATAGTCGCAGCGAATATGGGCACCCCTCCCTCGTCGTGTGCCTGAACAGTGCCCTGGTAAGCCTTCTCGTTTACTTCTTCCATGGATTTTCCGGCCAGATAGTTCAGGCCGTCGTAATCTGCACTTTCTTCTGTCAGATAAATGGTGTCAGGCACGTTACCGACATGCAGGAAGGTCTCCATGATATTCCTTCTGCCATCCTGGACCATCTGTCCAAGACTGTGCAGATCGGTTGAATACTGGGCAACGGAGGGGAACAGCCCTTTACCGTTTTTACCCTCGCTTTCGCCGTAAAGTTGCTGCAGCCAACCGCCCAATGATACCAAAGCGGGTTCGAAAGAGGCAATCAGATCCAGGGCAAAACCTTTATTGTAAAGTGCATGGCGGACCGTCACATATTCCAGCAGGTTCTGCCGGTCCTTGTAGAGAGCCTGGTATCCTTCCACGGCTCCGTAAAACAGACGTTTAACATCGATTCCGGCAGCCGCTATCGGGAGCAGGCCGACCGGTGTAAGCACGGAAAAACGCCCGCCCACGTTATCCGGAAGGATAAATTTGCGGTACCCGTATGCTTTGATAATGTCATTAAGGGCACCTCCTTCTTTGCTGGTGGTACAAAAGATTCTTGAGACCGCTTCGTCTCCGTAGCAGTCGTGCATCCATTTCCGGAGCACACGAAATGCGATAGCGGTTTCCATGGTCGTTCCCGACTTGGAAATGACGTTGAGATACACTTCTTTTGACGAGCCATCAGGTTTTGGCTTTTCAAGCCAGGAAATCAGCCGCTCAAGATACCGTCCCGAGATTTGATGGCCGGCATAGATGATTTCCGGACCCTGATCCCGGAATTCAGATGTCAGCGCCTCAATAACCGCGCGAGCTCCAAGGTATGAACCCCCGATCCCGCAAATAATGAAGACATCGGCCTTGCTGTATATTCCAGATCCGATACTCTCCATATTTTCGAGCAGTGCGTCGTTGGGCTCTTCCAGTATAGTCTGCCATCCCAGCCATTCCGTTCCCTTGCCGGTGCGGTTGTCCAGGCTTTCAGAAGCCTCCTTGACGATTTGTGCTGAAAGATTCAGTTCTTCATCGGTCAGGAACCGACGAGCCCTTGAGGAGTCAATTTTCATCATGGATTATGCTGTTTTATCTGATAACTTTGGCGAGCTCAAGCAGTTCAAAGTTAATGCTTTTCTTTTCAGACCAGGTCTTGTGCATGGGTGTGAGCGCATTTTTTCCTTTGACCACACCAGCCATGACATTGGTATGACCGTTGAGCAGGGCTTCCACGGCCGCTGCCCCCAATCGGCTGGCCAGTACCCTGTCGTGCGAAGATGGGGATCCTCCGCGTTGCAGGTGCCCCAGTACACTAACCCTCATTTCATATTTACTGAATTCATCCTTGAGCTTATTGGCCAGTGCTATGGCGCCGCCTGACTGGTCTCCCTCTGCCACGATGACCAGGCTGCTTCTCCGCTGTTTCTTGAACACCTCGTTCAGGGTATTGGAGATATAATCGATCTTTTTCACTGCTTCTGGCAGCAGGATGAGCTCCGCCCCGGTAGCAATACCGGTTTCAAGAGCGATAAACCCCGCTTCCCGACCCATGACTTCCACAAGGAAGAGGCGGTCGTGTGCATCCGCGGTGTCCCGGATCTTGTCGATGGCTTCCATGGCCGTGTTTAGGGCCGTGTCGTAGCCAATGGTCTCATCGGTACCGTACAGATCATTGTCAATGGTTCCGGGAACCCCGACCACCGGTATCCCGGACTCTTCATGCAGTTCCGTTGCACCGCGAAAAGTGCCGTCGCCGCCAATGGCAACAATTCCATCAATCTTGTGTTTCCGGAGATTTTCGTAGGCTTTTTGACGACCTTCCCCGGTTCTAAATTCTTTGGATCGGGCCGACTTGAGGATGGTCCCCCCGCGCTGGAGGATATTTGATACGCTGTTGTGATGCAATTCGACGAAGTCACCGTCAATCATGCCCTGGTACCCTAAAAGGATACCCATCACCCCCAAACCGTTGCTTGTGGCGGCACGAACGGAAGCCCGCAGTGCCGCGTTCATGCCAGGGGCATCACCCCCACTTGTAAATACGGCTATGCGTTTGATGGAATTCACGGCCATTTTCTCAGGTTTTGTGGTTGAAAATCTGCTAACTTAGGCGTTCATACCCATGGAATGCTCGACAGGTGCCGGCATAAATGGTATTTGCCCGGTTCGGAACCGGAAAACAGCCCTGACCCCGGCACCAATCCGGTCACAAGATACCAAATTATAATCTCAAAATGACCCCGACTTTTGAATGAATCACGAAGCAACTAAGGATAGCATCGAAATTCAAAGCAGCCCAATCCAGTCACTGGATGAAATCCAGAAGCCTGTTGCTTCTGAACTGGCCGAATTCAAGATCCATTTCCGCAAGCACCTGGACACCGACGTTTTCCTGCTGAACCGCATCATCAGGTATCTGATGCGGACGAAAGGAAAACAGATGCGCCCCCTGCTTGTTCTTTTGTCCGCCAGGCTTTGCGGGGGGATCAACGAGCGCTCCCATGTTGCTGCAACCATGATTGAACTGCTGCATACGGCCACCCTAATCCACGACGACGTAGTGGATAATGCGGACCAGCGGCGTGGATTCATGAGCATCAACAAAATATGGAAGAACAAAGCCAGTGTGCTGTTCGGGGATTTTCTGCTCGCGAAAGGATTGCTGGTTGCCGTTCAGTCAGGTGAATTCGAGTTTCTCAGGGTGCTTTCGTCCGCAGTTCAGCGGATGAGCGAGGGAGAACTCAGGCAGCTGAAGGCATCCAAGCTGCAAAACATGACGGAGGAAAAATACTACCAGATCATCAGCGAAAAAACGGCCAGCCTGTTGATTGCCTGCTGTGAGTGTGGTGCGATCAGTGCTTCAGCCAACGAGGATACCCGTGAGCGTATGCGTCACATCGGTCATCATATCGGCATCGCTTTTCAGATCAGGGATGACCTTCTGGACTACAGTTCCCTGGATTCTGGAAAATCAGCAGGAAACGACATAATCGAACGAAAGATCACACTGCCCTTCATCGCCGCTCTTGATACCAGTTCGTTTATTGAACGCCGGCGTATGCGGTGGCTCTACCGGAAAAAAGGAAAAAACACCCGCCAGGTGGAGGAAATCCGTGCTTTTGTTAAAAAAAACGGTGGCATTGACTATGCGCGAAAAAAAATGGAAGCGCATGCCGGACAGGCGCTCGTTCTGCTCAATGAATTTCCCGAATCTGAAACAAGAGAACTGATGTCAGAGTTTATTCGATTTGTCATCTATAGAAAAAAATAGCATGCCTGTCCTTCCCTCGGGCTCGTTTCTGTTCCTGTCCGATGTCCATCTGGGTGCCTGGTCCGACGAAAAAAACCGGGAGCTTGAGGATCAGATAATCATGCTGATTGATTTCTGCAAAAAAAACCGGTTGAAGATGGTCATACTCGGTGATTTTTTCGATTACTGGATGGAATATCCCGGGAAACGTGTGCCCCCGCTGGGCAAAAAGATGCTGGAGCACTTTCGTGAATATCATTTGGAGTCTCATAGTCATACTCTATTTGTTACGGGTAATCATGATAACTGGACCTTTGGTTATTTCAAGGACATTGGGTTCGATGTGGAGCACGAATACCGGATCATCCATGACGATGATATGGCTATCATGGTGCTGCACGGTGACGGGCTCTCAAACCCGGAAATGGATATTCCCCGTCCGGTCATGCACCGTATTCTCAGAAATCCGTATTTTGTACGAATGTATCAGACCCTGCTGCCGCCCCGCATCGGTTGGGCCGGCATGCAACTGTTTGCCGGTTTTAGCAGAAAAACCGGTAAAAAAAAGTCGGAAGTGACCAGGCGCAGCATGCTGGATTCATGGGCAAGGAACCAGGTCCGCTCCAACGACAGGATCCATGCCGTCGTCTACGGCCACCATCATCGTGCAGGACTGTGGCATGAAAATGGCCTTACCTGCATGAACTGCGGCTCCTTCGGAAGCGATAAGACTTTGGGACTGTATGCGAACCGGGCGTTCGAGATCGTTACATGGGATGAAGATGAAAAGACACTGGAATCGATTGTCCGATTACCAAAACAAGAATGACGAGCAAGGATTTTGACCCTATGAACATGGATCGCTATCTGAATGACCCCGAATACCGGCGTGAAATGGCCCGGCGCAAAAAAGAGCAAGCCGATGCGAACAGTGAACACCCAACCGGTCAGGGCAAAATAAGGAAATCCAACAATGGAAAGCGAGGCATGTACTCCTCGCGAGGCGGGTCCGGCGACATTGGATGGCGGCATATTTTGGGGGCATTCGGTGCGGTGTTACTTGTCGGCCTTATCATCGGCCTGCTTTTCTTTTTCTATCTTGCCCAGGGACTCCCATCCATCGAAGAACTCGAAAACCCGAAGACTGATATTGCAAGTTTTGTGGTCAGCAGAGACGGACAGGTACTGGACAAATACTTCACGGAAAACCGGACCTACATCCGCTATGAAGATATCTCCCCGAATGTGATCGACGCCCTGGTGGCCACTGAAGATCATCGTTTCTACACGCATTGGGGCGTGGACATGTACCGGACCCTGGCCATCCCCTACCATCTGCTCCGCGGAGATCCACAGGGAGGCTCCACCATATCACAGCAGCTTGCCAGGAACTTGTACCGTTCTATCGGACGTGAAGTGAGCGTGACCCGCAAATTACGCGAGATCATTACGGCCATACAGATCGAGCAGAACTACACCAAGCAGGAGATCATTGAGATGTATCTGAACACGGTGGAGTTCAGCAACAGTGCATTTGGCATCGAAACCGCAGCTCACACCCATTTCAACAAACCCGCCAGCGATCTCACGGTTCCGGAGGCAGCCACGCTCATAGGCAGCCTGCAGGCTGTCTCGGCACTGAATCCCCGAACGCGTCCTGAACGATCTGTTCAGCGCCGGAACGTGGTGCTCTCCCAAATGATGCGCAATGGCTTCCTGTCGCCGGATGAATTTGCACAGTACCGGTCAACTCCTATCGAACTGGACTATAATCCACCTTTTCGGGCGGGCCGGGAAAGCCGTTACTTTGGAGAGTATGTCCGGCAACAGATCCAGAAATGGACCGAAGAAAACGGCTATGATCTGTATCGGGACGGTCTCGTAATCCACACGACCATAGACTCCCGCATGCAGCGCTACGCAGAGGAAGCGCTGAAGAGTCAGCTGGAGCAGCACCAGCGAAGCTTTGAGGAGGAATGGACTACACCGGGCAGCGACGAATACATGGACAAGCTCTGGACGCGGTATCCCGGGTTTCTCAACAGTTTCCTCGAAGAGACCGAGCGGTACGACCGTTACCGTCGCGAGGGAGCGGGGTCCCATTCGGAAATCCTAGAAATGCTACGGTCTGATGAGGCTTTTGTTGATTCTGTTAAAAAGGTTCGCACCCGCCTTGAAGCTGGTTTTGTTGCTATCGATCCATCCAACGGGAATATCCTGGCCTGGGTCGGCGGATCTGATTACAGCACAATCCAGCGGGACAATGTCCACCAGCTTCGGCGCCAGACGGGATCCACATTCAAGCCGTTTGTTTATGCCGTGGCCATCGATAACGGTTACCGGCCTTATCACCGCTTTTCAAAGTATCCGGTCAACTTTTTTGATGTGAGCGGGAACCGATGGTCCCCCAGGGATCCGGTGATCCCCAGCGGGCCTGAAATGATTACGCTCCGTGAAGCCATTGGGCGAAGTCTGAACAATGTCACGGTGCGCCTGCTACCGGAACTGGCGGGAGCACCAGGCACCAACCGACTGGAAGATCTGCGCCCGGCCGGACAGAAGATCTCCGAGTTTGCCCGCCGCATGGGAATGAACCGAACCCCCATAGCCACCAATCCGGCCATCGCACTGGGTACGGCACACTCCAGCCTGCTTGAACTTACTAGTGCATACACGACTTTCGCCAATATGGGAGTACATGTCGAGCCTTATGCCGTCACCAGAATCGAGGACGGAACGGGCAACGTCCTCCAGGAGTTCCGGTCGGAAAATCAACAGGAAGTGATCAGTCCTGAAACAGCCTATATCATGATCGACATGATGCGCGGGGTAATTCGCGGTGGTCAGGACTGGTACGGCACGGGAAACCGGATGAACTGGATGTTCGATATACCGCAGGATATTGCCGGTAAGACCGGTACTACTCAAAACAGTGCCGACAACTGGTTCGTGGCCATGATGCCGCACCTGGTGGCCGGGGCCTGGGTCGGCGGTGAGGACCGTCGCATACGCTTCCCGCAGGGCACTCAAGTTGGACAAGGGGCCCGTACGGCACTTCCAATCGTCGGACAGTTCATTCAAAGCTGCGCAAAAGATTCCAATGTTCCCTGGAGCAGGGACGCTTTCGAGCAGCCGCAGGGATTCGTGATGGAACAGCCACCGGAAGAGCGTGACGATGAACCGGAGCGTCCCAGCAGAATCAGTTGGTAGGCAGGGTTCCGGCCGTCAGGTTCAGTGTACGGATATATTCCAAACGACGGGCAGATGCGTGCTTTAGCCGGCCACCTTCAGGCGGTTTTTGACAATACGCAACTCCCGCTGCAGTCTCTTGTGTTCATCAGTGAAAATCTTGTGCTGCGAGAGTTCCTTTTCCAGCTCTTTCTTTTTTTCACGTTCCTTATCCCTATCGATCTTGTCGGAAGTAATCGCCTGCTCCGCCAACACGATGATATTGTTGTCCTTGATCTCGGTAAACCCGCCGCTGATGGCAAAGACCTTCTCGGATTCGTCAGATGCCTTTACGATAAGCTTGCCTATGTCGAGGATAGATACCAGCGGGGAGTGATCCTTGAGCACTTCAAACCCTCCTTCAATCCCCGGCAGGCGAATGGCATCGACCTCCCCTTCAAATATGGCGCCCTGGGGTGTGAGAATATGAGCTTTCATACTGAGCGGTTTTACAATTGGTTTAAGGCACTGTTCCAAGTGCGAATCATTCCTCTTCTTTGAGCAGTTTTTCGCCCCTCTCAATGGCTTCCTCTATGCTTCCGACAAGGAAGAATGCGTTTTCGGGAAGATGATCCAGCTCTCCGTCAACAATTTTCTTGAATCCTTTAATGGTGTCTTCGATCTTGACAAATTTTCCGTCAAGGCCGGTGAACTGAGAGGCAACGAAGAAAGGCTGGCTCAGGAACCGTTGCACACGACGCGCCCGGGCTACCGTCAGCTTGTCTTCATCAGAGAGTTCATCCATACCCAGGATAGCGATTATATCCTGCAGTTCCTTATAGCGCTGCAACAGCTCTTTCACATTTTGGGCGGCATCGTAATGATCCTGACCGATCGCACGCGGATCAAGGATCCTCGAAGTTGAATCCAGGGGATCCACAGCCGGATAGATACCCAGTGAGGCAATCTGCCTGGAGAGAACAGTTGTGGCATCAAGGTGGGAGAAGGTCGTCGCAGGTGCAGGGTCGGTAAGGTCATCCGCCGGCACGTAAATAGCCTGAACAGAGGTGATCGACCCGTCGCGTGTCGAAGTGATCCTTTCCTGCAGATCGCCCATCTCCGAAGCCAGGGTAGGTTGATACCCTACAGCGGAAGGCATACGTCCAAGTAGAGCCGATACCTCGGAACCTGCCTGTGTGAAACGGAAAATATTGTCTATGAAAAGCAGGATGTCCTTGCTGACCTTGTCCCTGAAGTACTCGGCCACGGTCAGTCCGGAAAGGGCTACGCGCGCCCGGGCGCCCGGGGGCTCGTTCATCTGTCCAAAAACCAGCGTCGCCTGAGAGGTCTTGAGTGCTTCCGGATCGACTTTATCAAGGTTCCAGTTGCCGCTTTCCTCAAACTCTTTCTTGAATTCCTCACCGTAGTTGATCACACCGGACTCGATGAACTCCCGCAGAAGGTCGTTGCCCTCGCGCGTCCGCTCACCCACACCGGCAAAAACGGAGAGGCCGCCGTGCTGCTTGGCAATGTTGTTGATCAGCTCCTGGATCAGTACGGTCTTGCCGACTCCGGCGCCCCCGAAAAGTCCGATTTTCCCACCTTTCGCATAGGGACAAAGCAGGTCGATAACCTTGATGCCTGTTTCGAGCATCTCGGTGGAAGTGGAAAGTTCTTCAAAAGTGGGTGCCGGACGATGGATCGGGTAGCGGTCTTTGCCTTCGGGCTGATCGATTCCGTCAATGGCATCGCCGATAATATTGAACAGACGTCCCCTTATATCCTCCCCGATCGGCATGGAGATGGTCGTGCCGAGGTCCTCGACAGGGATCTCGCGAATGAGCCCGTCGGTAGAGTCCATGGCCACGGTGCGCACACGGTTTTCACCGAGGTGCTGGGCCACTTCGAGTATAAGGTCCTGCTGTCCCTCGCGTTCAACTTTCAGTGCATTTAGAATGGGTGGAAGTTGACCTTCTTCAAAGTCGACGTCCACAACGGGTCCAATAATTTGTGCAATGCTCCCTTTATTCATCAGCAAAGAGTATTTTTTCAACGTTTCTGTAACGGAACCGGCCCGGGTTTACCTGACGCGGTCATCGGCGCCAAATTACCAAATACCGATGCAAAAGAAAAACATCATTTGATGTCCTGTGATGATTTTTTACGACATTTCCCCAGGCATATCCGGCCGGTTCACAGGCCATCTCCGCCAGCTTGTTCCACCTGTGGCCCGAACGGTCATCACAGACGATAAAAAGCTTAAATCTTACAAAAAATTTGCTTAATTTTTCAGGTTGTGAATATAAACGATAATCAGCGGATAACAAGCTTTGGAACAGACCCTAACGGCGCGTCAGGCCAGCGTCAATTCACTTAACCATTTCGAAGAATTTCAAAAAACCGACAGCAAGATCCTGAGCAAACTGGAAGGACAGGATCGTCAGCAGGCCAATGAATATGTTCAGGGCATACTGCGACGTAAAAGTTACCTCGATTTTCTCATATCGCATTACAGTGCCGTCTCGGTAGATGAAATGAACCGAACCTTCAAAAACATCTTGCGAATCGGATTGTACGACCTGCTTTTCATGGATGGCACCCCGGATTATGCCGCAGTCAACGAAGCGGTTGAACTCGCCAAGACCATGGGCGGTTCCCGCAGCGGTGACCTTATGAATGCCATTCTCAGAAGGGTTCAGCGTGACATGCCCAACCTCCCCCGGCCTGATTTCGAAGACCGTACCCGCCTGATCGCCACCACTTTTTCCCACCCTGAATGGCTTGTTAAACGATGGGTCGGACGCTTTGGTGAGAGGGAAGCCTTCCGGCTGATGCAGCACAACAACCAGCATCCCTCCTACTATCTGCGGATGAACGGCATGAAAACCAGCGACAGGAATTTCCGTCTCAGGCTCTCCAAGGCCGATATCAAATTCGAGGAAAGCGATTGGTTGCCGGGTTATTTCAAGCTGAAAAGCCTGCATAAGATCCGGACAAAAGGCTGGTTCCAGAAGGGATTTGCCCAAGTCCAGGATATCGCAGCCGGATTTGCCCCGACCATCCTGGATCCGCAGCCCGGTGAAGAGGTCTACGACCTTTGCGCCGCTCCCGGAACCAAAACCATTATGCTCTGCGACCTCATGGAGAACAAAGGCAGCATCCTGGCTGTCGATATATCAGCAGACCGCATTGCCATGATAGCCGACAACGTGACCAATTACGGAGCCGACATCGTGAAAGTCCAAAGAGCCGACATCACGGCAGAACGGTTCAAACTGGTGGACGCGGTACTGCTCGATGCCCCGTGTACCGGCACGGGTGTGCTGGCAAAACGAGCGGACCTGCGATGGCGAAGAACGGAAACTGATCTCGAAGAGTTCACACGGCAGCAGGACGAACTGCTTGATGCAGCAGCAAATATGGTGAAACGTGGCGGCCGGTTGGTCTACTCTACCTGCTCAATCGAACCCGAGGAGAACATGGAACGAATCCGGAAGTTCCTGGAAGAATATGACAATTTCGATTTGGAAAACCTGGAAGACTACCTTCCCGAAGAGGTACTTGCGGAGGATGGCAAATCATACCAGACCCTGCCTCACGTCCATGACTGTGACGGACACTTCGGCGTGCTTCTGAGAAGAAACGTCTGACCAGCCTGCCACAACATCCGGCCTGCATCACCATTTTGTATCAGATTCGTATCAGGTCCAATTATCAGTTACAATAAACGATTTATGTCCAGCGGAAACCAGCAGCAAAAAGAAATCCCCAAGCAATACGATCCCAAAACCATTGAAGACCAGTGGTACTCCTACTGGATGGAACAGGACCACTTCCGTGCGCGCACCGATTCCGGCAAGGAACCGTTCACCATCATGATGCCCCCGCCCAACGTGACCGGCGCCCTTCACATGGGACATGCCCTTCAGGGCGCAGTGCAGGATGCCCTTACCCGGCTCAAACGAATGCAGGGCTATGAAGCTCTCTGGCTCCCGGGCACCGACCATGCCGGCATTGCCACTCAGAATGTGGTGGAACGCGAACTCAGGAAGACTGAGAATAAAACCCGCCACGACATTGGCCGTGAGGCTTTTGTGGACAAGGTCTGGGAGTGGAAAGAGAAGTACGGGGAGATCATCACGCGTCAGTACAGCAAACTTGGGGTCAGCTGCGACTGGAGCCGTGAGCGTTTCACCATGGACGAAGGACTTTCCAACGCTGTTCAGGAAACATTCATCCGGCTGCACAACGAAGGACTGATCTACAAGGGAAACTATCTGGTGAACTGGTGCCCGGTCGACATGACTGCGATTTCCGACGAGGAAGTCGAGCATGTCGAAAGCAAAGGCTACATGTGGCATATAGCCTACCCGCTGGATGAAGAAACAGCTTCACGTTCCGGAATCAAGCACATTACCATTGCCACCACCCGGCCCGAAACCATTCCCGCTGACACGGCAGTGAGTGTACATCCACAAGATGAACGCTACCAAAGCCTCATCGGGGGACACGCCATCGTCCCGACCACCGGACGGAAAGTGCCGATCATCGCCGACGACTACGTCAAGATGGATTACGGCTCCGGCGCCCTCAAAGTCACCCCTGCGCACGACGAAAACGACTTCGAGATCGGCCAGCGCCACTCTCTGCCCGTGATCAACATCATCAACAAAGACGGCACCCTCAACGACGCCTCCGGGAAATACAGCGGGATGGACCGTTTTGACGCCCGTGAAGCCATCGTCAGGGATCTGGAGGAAGAAGGGTTGCTGGTCCGGGTCGAGGACTATGTCAACCAGATCGGGGTATCAAGCCGCAGCAAGGCGATCATAGAACCCCTGCTTTCCGATCAGTGGTTTGTCAAAATGAAACCGCTTGCAGAAAAAGCGATGCGAGCCAGCCGCGACGGGGAGTTCCGATTCTATCCGCCCCGGTGGGAAAATGAATTTTTCCGATGGATGGAAAATATCCGCGACTGGGTCATCTCGCGTCAGCTCTGGTGGGGCCACCGGATCCCCGTATGGTATTATACCCTAGAAGATGGCTCCATTGACCGGTCCCGGGACTATGTAGTAAGCATATCTCACCCCGAAAAAGACATGGTGCAGGACCCTGACGTACTGGATACATGGTTTTCCTCCTGGCTCTGGCCTTTCTCCACACTCGGATGGCCGGAAAAAACACGGGATTTCGAGTACTTCTATCCCACTTCCGTGCTCGTTTCGGGATACGACATCCTTTTTTTCTGGGTAAGCCGGAT
>JAWOCT010000078.1:0-6587 GCA_046483675.1 Cyclonatronaceae bacterium | reverse complement strand
ATATAATCCAGGGAGAGATCGATGGCACTCCCAAGGCGGAGGCGGGTGCCGAGTCCAAACCCGTAGTGTCCGACGCGTTGGCTCTGGTCACCGATCCCTTCCATGTCGGTCTTGCTGCTGTCCCCCATTCCGGCAATCAGGGACACGTAGGGGTTGAACCAGCGATGTCCCTTGTCCAGCATGGCCAGATTCAGTACATACAGGCTAACCCCGGCGGTCACGGACTGATAGGTATTCTCGTAGGGCCGCAAGTCGGGATCGTTTTCAATGATGGAATAAGTGTACCGGACGTTGGCCCCAACCGAGGGGGTGACCATGTACTCTATGCCGGCTCCGAAAGTGGGATTGATCCAGTCGGTTCGTACGCCCGTCGTACCTGTAAATGGCGTGATACCCATGCCGTCACGCGCGATGAACGACCCGCCGTAAACCTGGATGCTCCATTTCCGCAAATCCGGTTGAGGCGGCACTTTTTCGGTTTCCTGGGCAGGGCTGGCAAGCGGCATGCATAATATGGTTACCACAATGATTGAAAATCCCATACGTGTAAAAAGATAGTTCGTATTTCGTATGTTCATGGCAATGTATTTTTTATATATGTATGTTTAAAACTTCCAAAGCATACGAGAATCATGAGAACAGTTTTGTGATGATCATTCAGTATGCCCCTGACACTTTCCCAAATTTTTATTTAAAAAAAACTGCATGATAGTCATGAATATAGCATGACCTGCAAAGAATAACAAGAATTATGCTATTTATCTACCTGCCAAAGACTTGGTGGATTTATGAGGTGGCTGAAGCAGCCAGTCCTTTATAGCGTATCTGTCAAGGTCGAACAGAGATCAACGGACAGGCTACAGTCCGGTTGTCTGAACGAGTGGCAGACTGGGAGGTGCTGATCGGATGCCATTCGGAATATCCGTTCGGAGGGCGGACGCGTGCCGGGTTTCAACAGAACAGTAGATGACGTCGCGCCGGATTTCGATCAAATATAGATGACGTTCGGGACCGCGACCCGCGGCCGGTTGAACCACCGGGCGCTCGGACGGCTGGTGCTACCCAGTTTTACCGACAGGCCAATGGTGAAACCGGCCAGGCGCTGAGTCTCATACAGCCCGGAACCTGATTGTCCGTCCACCCGGACGGCGGGATTGTAAAAAGTGTAGTAGTAGGTAGCCGAGGCGTCGATTCGGTCGTTGATACGGTAACGGGTTCCCGCTCCGAGTCCGTAGTGTCCGTGAAATCCACTTCGATCGGACCGGTTGCGCAGGTTGGACAGGCTGCTGCGGCTGTATCCCGTACGCATGGTAACGTAAGGGTTGAACCGGTCGGTAAGGAAGGTGACATCAAAGAGCTTGAAGAGATAGAAATTGACACCCACGTTGAACATCTGGTAGTCGTTCTTGAATGGGGACGCTCCACTCCGGCTTTCGAGGGCTGAGTAGACGTAACTGGCTTTCAGCCCCACGTTCAGGGAGACCATGTACTCCAGATCCACACTGATCGTAGGATTGTAGTAGCGGGAGATGCTGCTAAGGGAGCCGGTGTACGGGGTGAGACCGCGACCTATCGCACCCATATAGGTGCCTGTATTGAGCTGGACATTCCACCGGTTCAGTTCCGGCAGGGATTCCCGGTTGCCCAGGGTTCCCTGCGCCGCAGCGGGGAGTGTGGTTATGGCGGCAAGCAGTATCAGGACGACAGCTACCCGGCCGACCCGCATTTTTCGTGTGCAGATAGGGAATATTGGGGTCATCATATGGGTGATAGCATTAATAAGATGGATTCCCGCGCATTATATTAAAAATGAGCCATCAAAATCAACTGCTTTCAGGACGTGTGATTCCGGGATCCATATGGCCTCAGGGTCTATATGATTTTGGGATCTATGCTTTCCAGACCTGTCCCTGCCTGACACCGGCCCGGCCATTCATGGCGTTGCGGGTGTCAACGATGCAATCCGCCCAAACGGCCAGCTGGTCGTAATTCACATCTGCGTGGTTGGTGGCGATGATCACGGCGTCGAAGCCGGAAAGGGTCTGCTCGTCCCATTTCACCGACGGCGTTCCTGCCCAGTGGCCGTGCTCGCGGCTGGGTTTGATCACCGGCACGTGCGGATCGTAATAGGCCACATCGGCGCCCATTTCGGTGTAGAAGTCCATCAGCTTGTAGGTCGGCGACTCGCGGTCGTCGTCCACATCGGGCTTGTAGGCCAGGCCGATCAGGAGGATGCGGCTGCCGTTGACCGACTTCTTGTGCGCATTGAGCGCCTCAATGGTGCGGCGCAGCACGTAACGGGGCATTTCGGTATTGACCTCGCCGGCCAGTTCAATGAATCGGGTGTTCTGTTCGTACTGGCGCGCCTTCCAGGTCAGGTAAAACGGATCAATGGGGATGCAGTGTCCGCCCAGGCCCGGACCTGGTGTGAATTTCATGAAGCCGAACGGCTTGGTGGCTGCGGCATCCAGCACTTCGTGCACGTCGATGTCCATGGCATGGAAAACAACCTTGAGCTCATTGACCAGGGCAATGTTGACCGAGCGGAAGATGTTCTCGGTGAGCTTGACCGCTTCGGCGGTGCGGGTATTGCTTACGGGCACGGACTGCACGATGGCCGTGTCATACAGTGCCAGGGAAAGCCGAAGGGCCTCCTCTCCATGACCACCCACTACTTTAGGGATCTTTGCCGTGTTGAAATTAACGTTTCCCGGGTCTTCGCGCTCGGGGCTGTAGGCCACATGGAAATCGGATTCGGCGCTGAGGCCGGATATCTGCTCCAGCAGCGGGATGATAAGCTCCTCGGTGGTGCCAGGATAGGTGGTCGACTCCAGGATCACCAGCTGGCCTCGTCGCAGGTGCGTGGCGATGGTGCGCACCGTGCCCTCGATATACGTCATGTCCGGCTCGCGGTATTCATCAAGCGGGGTGGGCACGCAGAGCAGGATGGCATCGGCCTCGGGAATACGGCTGAAATCGGTGGTAGCATCGCACAGGTCCGAGTCGGCCAGCTTGCGCATCATCGGCTCGCCCAGGTGCTTGATGTAGGAACGTCCGGCCCGGATCGCATCGACCTTTTCGCTGTCGATATCGAACCCGAGCACCGGCATCTGTTTTTCGTGAAAGGTCCACATCAGCGGCAGGCCTACGTATCCGAGACCGACGATTCCGATGGTGTAGGTTCGATTCTGTATTTTTGCCAGAAGGGCGTCCAGGCCTGTATCGGCGGGGTTGTTATGCGTCATGAATGGTATACCGGAAATTACTTATAATGGTTGATGAAATCGTGATCTTCGAAAAATCGAAGATGGAAATTAACAAGATGAGGGGATGGAAAAAAACGTTTTCCATCGGACAGCGGAAAGCGGCTTTCAGAGGGGGGCGGCCGCGTTCCTTGCTTTTCGGGGCCGTATCGCCGTCCGGGCTTATGGCTGACAAGCATATCGTCGGCCGAATGCATCGCTGCCTGCGCACATGGTCATCTGGGCGCATCCTCGTTCAAACCTGTTGACACCTGCATCCCGGATCAATTGGGATGGATCTTTCCGGCGTCGGACAGGTTTTTAGAGGCGGCCCGTGGGAGACCGGATCCAATGGGCCTTACCCGCTTTTTTTTAAGCGGGTTTACCGGACTTCGGTCAGCCTGTTTCCCGGTGTCCTTCACGTCATCCCGCTTGTCTGCGACCTGTTTCCCGGCATTCTGCTCATCGTCCTTCCTTTGTTCCACGCCCTGCTCCTTCTGGAGCATCTCACATGTGTAGCTTGGAACGATGTGCTTGAGCTGCCGGCGGATCTCCAGGGGGTCCTGCCGTTCGGCCGAATGGAACAGTTTTTCCAGCATTCCCTTAAAGATACTGGCGGACGGACCGTTGGCTTTGGCCGTATAGATCTTGGCGTGATGGGTTGCGCTGGTTCCCTCTTCATCCGTCAGCAGTTCTTCGAACAGTTTCTCACCCGGACGGATGCCGCTGAACTGGATTTCGATATCCAGATCAGGCGTATATCCACACAGACGTATCAGGTCGCGTGCCAGATCCACGATTTTAACGGGACTGCCCATATCCAGCACGTAAATGGAGCCGTTATTGTTGAGTCCGCCGGCCTGGAGCACCAGCTGGGAGGCCTCGGGGATGGTCATGAAGTAACGCGTCATCTCGGGATGGGTCACGGTGACCGGTCCGCCGTTTTCGATCTGGCGCTTGAACAGCGGCACCACACTGCCCCGGCTGCCGAGCACATTGCCGAACCGGACCGAAACAAATGCCTGGTCTTTGCTGGCACGCAGGGAAGCGCGGTGCACCACGTATTCAGCAACCCGCTTGGTGCAGCCCATGACCGATGTCGGGTTCACCGACTTGTCGGAGGATATGTTGACAAACCGCTCTAAGTTGTATTTCAGAGCCAGTTCGGTCAGGTTCCGTGTGCCCCCGACATTGTTGAGGACGGCCTGGTCGGGATTGGCCTCCATGAGCGGCACATGCTTGTGAGCGGCGGCGTGGAAGACCACGTGGGGACGGTGTTTTCGAAAAACGTGATCCAGTGACTGATAATCGCGGACATCAGCGATTACCGACGTGAAGGTGATATGCGGATAGTCATTGCGGAACTCGCCTTCTACCCGGAAGATACTGTTTTCGCCGCGGCCGAGCAGCAAGACGTGTTTCGGAGAGAATTTAGTCAGCTGGCGGATGATCTCGCTGCCGATGGATCCGCCGGCACCGGTCACGAGCACGGTACGGCCGTAGAGGTACCGGGATATGGGCACCATATCCAGCTCGACCTGATCGCGTCGCAGCAGGTCGGCCACATCCACCTTGCGAAGTTTGGCGATGTTGAAGCTGCCACTGAGCAGTTCATAGAGCCCCGGCATGGTCTGCGACTCGATCCCGGCCTCCTGGGCCATGGTAACCACTTTGCGAATCACATCGCCTGAAACGGTGGGCATGGCGATGATCACTTTATCGACATTGTATCGTCGTGCCAGAACGGAGAGATCATCCAGCGAGCCGAGGATGGCGTATCCCAGATACCACTCTTTCTGTTTGATGGGATTGTCATCCAGGAAACCGACAATTTCCATGTAGGATTCGGGATGGCGGCGCACTTCACGGGCCAGCATGGTGCCGGCTTCACCTGCGCCTGCCACGAGCACGCGGGATACCTTGCGGGTGGAATGGCGTACATCTGTTCGGCGGACCGTTTCACTGTGGAGGCGGGCGATCAGCCTGACGCTGCTCAGCAACAGGATGGTGATCCCTGCCTCGATTACCGGCACGCTTCGTGGGATGAAGAATCCCTGGCGAGTAAAAAAGATCAGTGCGACCACTATCAGGGTCACTACGGCCACGCCCTGGATGATGCGGAACAGATCCCAGACCCCGATTTTGCTCCAGCTTTGACGGTGAAATCGGAAAAGGTACAGCACGGCACCCTTGATGGGCATGGCCATGGCCGTTACAATGGCAATATCGCCTGCATACTCGGTCACCTGCATCTCAATCCGGAGAAAGTAGGCCAGCGGAAGCGCCAGCGTCCAAACGGTCAGGTCTGTAAGGTATTTCAGAAACAGTCTCATGATGGGCTCTCCTATTCTATTACTCTTGATTTGCTCCCGGCGGCTTGATGCATACCGGGCTGGTCGTCGACGGACTTCCGTACGATCGTGTCGAACATGTTTTCCATATAATGCTGGGTGGTTCCGGCCACATGCGGGGTGATGACAACCTGCGGCATGGTCCAGAACGGGTGTTCAGGCGGAAGGGGCTCTTCTTCAAATACATCGAGCACGGCGCCTGTGGGAATGCCGCTGCGCAGAGCCTTGACCAGGTCGGGCTCATCGACGACCGGACCGCGCGATACATTGATCAGCAGTGAGCCGGGACGCATCCTGCCCAGTATGCCGGCGTCGATCAAGCCGCGTGTCTGCGGGGTGAGCGGCACAGACAGTACCAGGATATCGCACCAGGCGGCCAGTTCGCCGACATTGGCAACACCATACACCTGCTCCACTCCTTCCAGTTCATCTTGCCGTACGTCACAGCCGCGGATTGAAAAGCCGAACGGTACGGCCCGGGTTACCACGCGGGTGCCGATATTTCCAAGCCCGACAATGCCCAAACGTGTTCCCGACAGTTCGGAGAGCCAGCTGCGCTGCCATGACCGGCGGTGCTGACGGTCGCGAAAAAGATGGAACTGTTTGGCGTGCATTAGAATACCGCCTATTACATATTCGGCGATGGCCGTGGCGTTCACGCCCGAGGACGTTGTCACGGTAATGCCGTTGAGATCCAGCTCCATGGCATCCAGGATGTCGCGGCCTGAACTTGTCAGGTGGATGCGGTCCGGTCTCGGTATGCGCTCCAGGGCCTGGGAAAGCCAGTCAAGCTGCGGGGTTATGACCAGGTCGAACGCCTTTCCGGAGGGGATCTCCTCCGGTTTTCCGGCAAAATGACGGGCCGTGCCGGGCAGATAGCGGTCGAACAGCTCCTCAAGGTGCGTCCGCTGCCGGTCCAACACATCCGGTTTCTGCAGGAAAAGGGCGTAGCGATGGGTCATACGGCAAGGGCCTCCCGTTTTGATGAAAGAAA
>JAWOCT010000055.1:0-3388 GCA_046483675.1 Cyclonatronaceae bacterium | reverse complement strand
CGCCAGCAGTTCCTTGAGTTCACCCTCGACGGAAACCGCCGTGATGGATGTGCAGTCCGGCAGCACGCGGGCTACTTCGTAGGGGTCCGACATCGGGGACAGCTTGATCAGCCAGCGTTTGGCAATGGAGCGCAGCCATTCGGAAAGCGAGCTGATTGCCGGTTCACTCTGGTCCAGGGACATCACGCGCCGGCCTTGCCTTCGGCGCGCCGGGTCGAGGTAGACCAGCTCCGGCACAGATTTCGTCTCGTGGACCCGGGCCTCAAGCCAGGCCAGTCCATCGCCGGTATGCCAGTCCATGTGGGATTCGAGTCCGAGTAAACGGTGATTGTGCCGGGCGATAGCGCACAGAGTGGCATTGCGCTCGCAGTAGCTGACCTGGAACCCGGCCCGCGCAAACGCAGCCGCATCGATGCCGAGTCCGCCCGTGAGGTCGGTTAGCCAGGGCCTGGCCGTGGAATCAGAACTAGAATCGGGATCGGGCTCACGATCGGGATCGGGCCTGGCCATGGAATCAGAATCGGCTCCGGGTTTACCGGCTTCTTTTTTGCCGGCGAGTGCGCTGGCCCATACCGAAGCCCGCCAACGTGCTGCGGCATAACCCGACGCCTGCTCCAGGGCTTCCCGCAGGTAGATCAACCCGGGCTGGTGCAGTGGCCCCAGCTTGGCTTCCGCCCGCGGGTAGCAGTGCAGCTGCTCGGCGATTTCCCGGACAGGCCACTCCGTTTTTCCGGCAAAACGGAGTGCGAAAGCGGCGGCATTCAGATCGCAATGGCGATTGAGCACTTCGAGCCAGTCCGGGTGGTGCAGCAGTGGATGGTCTCCGGCATGGTCCGGACCGGCTGGTGAGCCATCACCGGAATCATGAGAGGCATCAGAATATGTTCCGCTGGGTGGATCGGATTCTGTCACGGACTTGCCATACTCTCGTACTCAGGGGTGACCGGTCATTCAGCTGGTATCAGCCGGTAGATGATGCCGGGATTTTCGGTTGCCACATAGAGGTAGCCATCCGGTGCCTGACGCACATCCCGTACCCTTCCGATGTCCGGCAAAAGCTCTTCCTGCGCTGTGACACGCTCGCCATCCAGTTCCACCCGGTGCAGGTAGCGAGGGGCGAGCGTACCGACCATCAGGCTGTTGGTCCAGCCGGGATAGCGGTCGCCGGTGACGAATGCCATGCCCGACGGGGCGATCGAGGGTGTCCAGTGCAACAGCGGCTGTTCCATGCCGTCGCGGGCGGTGTCCGGGGTGATGATGCTGCCGTCGTAATTGATGCCGTGGGTGATCTCGGGCCAGCCGTAGTTGCGTCCCGGCCGGATGATGTTGATCTCGTCGCCGCCGCGCGCACCGTGTTCGTGCGCCCAGATCTCGCGCGTTTCGGGATGCAGCTGCATGCCCTGGATGTTGCGCGAACCGTAAGCGTAAATCTCTGGACGGGCGTCCGACTGTCCATCGGGCAGGTTTGCGGGATCGACGAAGGGGTTGTCGGACGGCACCCGGCCGTCATCATGCAGGCGGATGACCACGCCGGTATGGGTGGACAAATCCTGCGCCGAGTCCATGGTACCACGATCGCCGATAGAGAAATAAACGTAGCCGTCATCGTCAAAGACAATACGGCTGCCGAAATGGTGGCGGGTATCGTATCCGGGTTCACCGGCAAACAGCAGCTCCCTGTCTGTGAAGCTGTAGCCATCCAGGCGCATCCGCGAGAGGGCCGTATTGGCTCCGCCGGCCGGATGCGGGCGCGAATAGGTGATGTATACCCAGCCGTTATCCTCGTAATCGGGATGCAGGACGATATCCAGCATCCCCCCTTGTCCGTGGGCATGCACCTCCGGCGTGTTGCCCAGCGGTTCCTCGCGCAGCTCACCGTTTTCGACGATATGGATGGAGCCGGATCGCTCGGTGATCAGTACGCGGTCATCGGGCAGAAAGGCCATGCTCCATGGCACATTGAGCCCTTCCAGGACGGTCTGGACGTAGAAATCCTGTGCGTCGGATGACACGCGTTCAAGATTTTGATCCGGCTCCGGAAAATACCGGGCTTCCTTTGAAGGTGGGGTATCGGTCTGTTGTCCGGGACCGGAGTTGCAGGCCGTAACAGTCAGTACCAGCAACAGCACACCGGTGAATACATGTGATGACCATGTTCGATTCATATCAATATTACTTTTAATTGGGCATTTCAAGTTTTATGCAATCAGTATCTTAAGATTAGCGGTGGACGTCAAGCTTAAATTTCTGAGCGTTTTCATCTTTTTACATCAGCGAGCATTTTTCTGTGGATACGGATACATTTTATTTGTATCCTTGCGTTATAATAAGTAGAATTTTTGACTTACGTTGTTTTATTTCCGGACTGTCACATCACTTTCGCTGTCATTTCGGTTGGTTTTTCAAGTTAGTTTATCTATTGAAGCGGAACTTAACGGGTTCCGATGTTTATTGAATTTGATTTTTTGGTATGACAACCCTTGCTCACACATTCCATATCCCCGTCATGGGGACCGGTCACTCCATTGATACGCCCATCCGCGTAGCCCCTTTCGGCATCGACTCGGTCATCTCTATTGTGGATGACCTGCTCCTGGAAAAGATCCGTAAATTTTACGCCGGGGAATACGATCTGGCTTTTGAAAGCATCCCGCGCAGCGCAGAGGACGGGCGCGCCCGGCGCATCAGCGCCTATCTGAACACCGTCGAGGAAGTCGTCCTGAAGAAATTCGAAGCGCTCTGCAACGAGCCCTTTTTCTCCGAGAACGACAAGGCAAAGTATTTCGAAATGCTGCCCGATGGCTCGACGCTCCGCAAAGGATGGGAACAGCTCAAGGCCATGGCCCCTTCATTGGATCGCGAAGCCCTGGAACAGAAACTCACATCCATGATGCGTCCCGGGGCCATCGACGTAAACATCATGACCAAGCTCGACCGTTTGCTGAACAGCAGCGAAGGCAAGCCCATGAGTCCCGAATTCAGCGATGCCAATGCCGCCTTTCGCGGTTTTGCGATGAGCAACCTGAGTTCATCCGTGGTGTTATCGGCCGGATTCAATCCCCGCCTGTTCGCCTATATGGGTGAATTCCGGGATTTCTACCGCGACGCGGCCGGTAATCTGAAAAAGAAGATCATCCTCAAGGTCAGCGACTTTCGTTCAGCGCTCATCCAGGGTAAATTCCTGGCGAAAAAAGGTCTGGAAATATCCGAATTTCGCATCGAGTCGGGCCTTAACTGCGGCGGACATGCTTTTGCCTCCGACGGGCAGCTGCTTCCGTACATCCTGCGCGAGTTCCATCAGAAGAAGGACCAGCTTGCGCAGACTTTTCAGCCGCTCATTGACTCGTTTTACGATAGCATGGGCTGGGAATATCCCGAATCGGCCCGC
>JAWOCT010000031.1:0-5437 GCA_046483675.1 Cyclonatronaceae bacterium | reverse complement strand
GGTTGCCGGTCCGTTTTTACGATCAGCGGATAAAGGCTTTTATCGATGTATTTTTCCCGGTCCGTTCCGTTTATCACATTCAGGACGGGCGTGCGCAGTTCATCGGGCAAAAAATATTTTGACCTCACGCTCAGACGCTCATCGATGAGCAAATGGATATACGGTGTACAGTTCCGATGCCCGATGTCCGCGTAATAATCGGTTATCTCGCTTAGATAGGATGAATCGGCCTTATTCAGGTCAATATGGGCATATTGACCGGGTATGGACTTTTTTCGAAATCGCACAGCATGCCACCTTAAGTTATCTGCATTCAAAACCATATTACCCAATTCCTTTCACCGGTACAACCCCGCCGCACACAAGGGCGAGAACCCGCTCCACCGGCAGCATTTTCCCTCTCCGGGTGGATGTGACAGGCTGGCCGGGGTGCCGGTATGCGTCCCGGGTGGATGCGGCCGACGGCATGCAGAACATGTTCCGGGTGGATGTGACAGGCTGGCCGGGGTGCCGGTATGCGTCCCGGGTGGATGCGGCAGGCGACTTGCAATTTTACTATATTCCGGTAACCGGGCATTTCATACGCAGCCTGTTGACCCTACCATAAGAAAACGATCACCAACCCCTGTCTACCATGAAAGATCGCAGAGTATTTCTGAAGCAAATGGCGGGACTCACGGCCGGGATGATGCTTCCATATAACGCGTTTTCCTCCGTTAATGCTAAAAATGCCGATAAATGGGGCGAATTGCTCCCGCTGAGGAAACTGGGGAATACCGGGGAGTACGTTACCATGCTCGGACTTGGCGGATTCCACATCGGCGGCAGCATGGATGAGAAAGAGGCGCAACGAACCATTGAAGCAGCGATCGAAGGGGGCGTGCGTTTCTTCGATACGGCCGAGTCCTACCAGCGCGGCGAGAGCGAACGGCGATATGGAAAATTCCTGGTCCCGACCTATCGCGACGAAGTATTCATCATGTCCAAATCAACGGCCGGCGATGCCCAAACAGCCCGGCAGCACCTTGAAGAATCCCTCAAGAGGTTGAAGGTGGACCGGATCGACCTGTGGCAAGTGCATTCCATCCGCAATCCGGCTGATGTCGATAACCGCATTCGGAACGGTGTAATCGATGTATTCCGGGAGGCGCTCGAATCCGGAAAGGTACGCTATATCGGATTCACCGGCCACACCGATCCCGACGCCCATGTGCGCATGCAGGAGGAATTCGAGGATCTGTTTCATGCCGTCCAGATGCCCGTCAACCCGGTCGATGCCGCTGCAGACAACAGCTTCATCCACAAGGTGATGTCCACGGCCGTGCAACACAATTCCGGGCTGCTGGCGATGAAGACGCTGGCTGACGGCCGTTTTTTCGCTGAAAAGGAACGGGTTGGATGGACTTCGGACAATCCGGTGGTCCCTGATCACATCCAGATCAGGGATTCCCTGAACTTTGTATGGTCATTGCCGGTAAGTGTATTGATTACGGGTCCGGATAACGCAGATATGCTCCGGGAGAAAATTCAGATGGCCAGGGACTTCGACGAGCTCAATGAGCGCCAGCGGCAGGATATCGTGTCCCGCGTGCAGCAGTTTGCCAACGGCGATGTGGAGTATTACAAACATTAGCATGACCACCATTGTCATGTTGTTCTTTCCGGGTGGATACGTCTAACGGCTCACGCCGGTGCGGGCTTCACCGATGCGCGGAAATCTTGCCGGACACCAGCCTTTTCAACCACTTCGAAACCTTTTTACGCGCCGAACCACCGCTTTTTTGGGGAGGATTTACCGGCTCCAGCAGCGCATCTTCCCAAAGGATCCGGATCATTTCGTAGAACAGCGCATACCCGGGTTTGCACCGGTGTTTCTGATCCACCCCCAGCATAAGATCCAGCAGCTCCCGGTTGTTGAAAGGGACAAACGTATCCATCACAATGTCCATTTCAAGCTGATTGCGTGCCGTCCACCCGCCCAGGCGCTGCTCCCAATAGTACAGATCCAGCAGGTTGTAACCGGCTTGTTCGGCAGCACTTTGGATACCCTTATGCCAGAACCGGATCTGCTCACCTGCGGCCGGCACTTCCTCATAGCCTTTTATCAGGAAAACCAGCTGCTCATGGCTCGTAATCACGGGATGCTCGCCGTTTTTATAAAAAACACATTTGGCAACGGGTGACGCCTCGCCCTTGACACAGATATGGCCTTCAAGTTGCCGTTCAAAAAGAGCCTGGTGCAGCCCGTACGCATTCCTGCCCCAGAACCGGGCATGCGGAATATCCGAATTCATGTGCAGCAGCTCTTCAAATTCCGGATCCATCTTGCCGGTACAGTCGATGACATCATGCCTCACCTGGAGCCTGGCAGCCAGTTTTTGCGCAATGACAATATCTGTGGAGTCCGCATTCAGGGTATGGAACTGCAGCGTGCAGGTGCGCATCTGCTCGCGAAAATCCCGGCATGCACTCAGCACGGTCCGTGAATCAAGTCCGGCCGAAAGGAACAGGACCATGTTGTGATGCCGGGATGCAGCCAGCATGATCTGCCGAAGCAGCCCCGCCGCCCGCTCCGCCCCTTCGCCGAATGATCGCCGCTGAAGGGGTCTGACAGGAAAATACCGCGTCTGACATTTCTTTTCCGTGTCATAATAGTGGTTGGGAACCAGCTGATTGACGCCCTCAAAGAGCGGCATGCTGGTGGGCGGCACATGGTCTTTCGTATCTTGTGCATACGCCGATCCGAAGTACTGCCCGTACGCGTCTGCTTTTTTCAGCGGGACGACCAGGTCCAGCAACAGCGGCTGCGATGCGGCATGGAAGCGCCCCTGGTGCCAGACGTAGAAGACCGATTTCAAGCCCCCGGCATCATGGAAGAGGAATAACTGCTCACCCTTGCTTATGAAAAGGACAAAACGACCGCCAAGGGTATACAATCGCTCTGACACCTCACTTGTGGTGCCAAGGCGAACCAGCTCGCGTGCCAGATGTTCGGTGGTGTTTTCGGGTTGATGAGGATCGATTATGAACCCTGTCACAATAACGGAATCGAAGGTGTGCTCATCATGGTTCTCACGATCTGCACGCACCCAGCCGCAATCCCTGTGGATGTACAGCGTGTATGGAGACAACACGGTCTTTTCCCAGTCTTCAAGCCGGTCACAGGATACCGGAGAGAGCAGGAACTGCCGCCGAAATGCCAATTCTGACCTGGTCTTCATGATGCTACATGATTATCTCCCGGATGAATAACAAACAAGGATGTATTCTGAACATGGTGCAAATCACTTTCTGATTCGATTGTCACTACACTTCTCACGTAATCAGATTACTTACTTTATACCACCCATACAAGCCTAGCGCACATAAGGGCGACAACTTCCCGAATTGTGCGTTGTGCCGGACACCGGTAATATTCCTGATGATATGCTTCTAAGGCAAGATTATTCTCTTCATTTTAAAGATGAAAGCATGAGAAAAAACTGTAATATTCTCATAGCCTTGAGCTGATCACAAACATGTCTTTGGGTTCAGCAATACCCAGAATGGTGGCTAGTTTATACGGAATAACCAACAGAGTACAAAGAAAGAAAAATATGTCTTCATTTGTTAAATCGTCGTTGAAAACCCTGGCCAGATTCACCAAGGGCTATCTCCATGAGGGTTATCACGAAAAACACGCCAGAGAAGCCACAGGCATACTTAAAGCAATCGAACATCAGAGAGGCAAGATTCGAAACCAAGACAAAAAACGGTGCGATGACTATGCAACCGAGGTATTAGGGCATATACACTTCGCACCCTGGCTTTATGTCTACACGGTCATTGCAGGTCAATTCAAAGAAGGCTGGATTCCCGACAACTACTATGGTTCGGTTGTTGTTCCAAAACTAAAAGGAGAATATGGAAAAATGTCCTCTTTGAATGCCTTGAACACGGTCTTGTTTCAGAGCAAATCATTTCCTGACGTTTTATTCTACGCCAACGGTATATTTTTTGATAATGAATACCAATTCGTGCCATTAGAAGATGCAGAAAGCATAATCTTCGGTGATCAGGACCGGGCCGTTTTCAAGTTGGATTTGTCCTTGCGAGGGAGAGGCATTCATATCATCAAACGCGATAGATTCAGTGTAGATTACATTCAGAAGCTTGGAAACGGGGTATTCCAGCGTTACATAAAACAGCATGGCGTATTTGAAAAGTTTGCAATAGATTCCGTCGCAACCTTAAGAGTTACCACCGTGTTTCAGGATAATGGCGAAGTATCTGCTCGGGCCAGTCATCTGCGATTCGGTACCGGAGATGATGCATACGTGAAATCCAGGACAAACATCAGGCTACCCATAGATCTGGAAACGGGAGCTTTTCATGATGCCGGCTATACGGTTGACTGGAATGAGACAAAAACACACCCCACCAGTAATGTAGAGTTTGCCGGCAACCGTATCCCAAATTTCAAAACGTGCATTGCCACCGTAAGAAAGCTCCACAGGAAGGTTCCTTTTGTCAGATGTGTTGGCTGGGATATCTCGGTTGATTTCGAGGAGCACGTGCAAGTGATGGAGTGGAACGGCGGGCACAACGGTATCAAGTTCACTGAGGCAACCCAGGGACCTTGTTTTGCGGACCTGGGCTGGGAGCATTTGGCACCGACGCCCTGAATGTCGATTTACCAAGAGCATGTAATTGATGCCGGATCTGGGGAGGCTTCTACTGTGATTATCCCGTATATTTACAGTCTGGTAGTTACAGTCAAATAATTTTAAATGGAAATGAACCTCAGAAACGTACATTCTACTCCCCAGATACCGTCTACTCTCAAGATACCACTCCTCGCATTATCCTTTTCCCTGTTTGCCCTTTCCTGCAGTGAGAACATTGCCGATGCTGATCCCAATAACAACGATCAGCAGGAACCAGCCGAAAAAGAGTGGCAGCTCGTCTGGTCGGATGAGTTTGAAACCGATGAGCTGGATGAATCAAAATGGTCCTATCAGTACGGCACCGGCCAGGACGAAGGGCTTCATGGCTGGGGGAACAATGAACTCCAGTACTATACCGACCGCGAAGATAATATCTATATAGAAGACGATATGCTGCACATCGTTGCCCGGCAGGAGCGTTTTGAAGCGATGGACTATACTTCGGCCCGCATCAGAACGCTGGGCAAGGGAGATTGGAAGTACGGGGAGATCGAAATCCGGGCCAGGCTTCCCGAAGGCCAGGGAATCTGGCCGGCCATCTGGATGCTGCCCACCGACGAGCGTTTCGGTGGATGGCCCAAGAGCGGTGAAATCGACATCATGGAAATGGTTGGCCACGAACCGGAAACCATCCACGGCACCGTTCATTACGGCCCTGACTGGCCAGATAATCAGTTTACCGGAAAGGGTTACACGCTTGAAGAGGGCACATTCTCCGATGATTTTCACGT
>JAWOCT010000018.1:0-16851 GCA_046483675.1 Cyclonatronaceae bacterium | reverse complement strand
GCGTGATCGTGGATGAATCACATCCTTTCGGCGGATTGGCTGCCGAAATCGGGTTTCAGCTTCAGCGCGAGGCCTTTGATTACCTGGATGCTCCCGTATTGCGTGTAACCACACCGGATGTTCCTGCGCCGTTTTCCAAAAAACTTCTCGATGCATGGCTGCCCGGACCCAAGAAGGTCATCGATGCTGTTAACGCCGTGACGTACAGAACGTAAACCTATCATACCGGAGAATATATTATGGCAACAGTGATAGAAATGCCCAAGCTCAGCGATACGATGGAAGAAGGAACCATCGCCAAATGGAATATTAAAGAGGGCGATACAGTGGAGTCGGGTGACATTGTCGCCGAAGTGGAAACCGATAAGGCAACAATGGACCTGGAAGCATTCGACAGTGGGACGGTTCTGAAGATCCTGGTAGAGGAAGGTGACGCCGCTCCGGTTGGCGACAAACTGGTAATTCTCGGCGAGGAAGGTGAAGATATTTCCGATCTGCTTGGCGACGAGGACTCAGTTAAGGCCACGGAGACCAAAGAATCCGGAAAAGGCTCCGGCAAGGATGAGGATTCCGGCAAAGACGATAAGTCCAAAGAGGAAAAAGACACGGCCGAAAAAGAGGAATCAGACACGCCGTCTCAAAAAGACAAGGAAAAAGACAAGGAAAAGGAAAAGGGCAAAGAGAAGGGCAAAGACAAGGAATTCGATCCGTTGTTCGGCGATCTGAAAGAGGATAAAAAAGGAGGGAATGGCAAGCAGGATGATGCTGACGGTCGGGTGAAAGCCTCCCCTCTGGCCCGCAAAATGGCCGAGGAGCGGGGTATCGATGTCAGTAGCGTGAAAGGAAGCGGACCACAGGGACGGGTGGTAAAGGCCGACATCGAGAACTTCAAAGAAAAGGATGCCAAGGCCAAACCGGATGAAGCTCCGGCTAAAGAAGAAGAGGCAAAAGAAGCCAAACCGGCCGTTACCGGCACCAGCCTGAGAGAAGATCAGGAAATCAAGGTGTCGCAGATGCGCAAGACCATCGGCAAGCGGCTGTCCGAGAGCAAATTCACCTCACCGCATTTCTATGAAACTATCGATATTGATATGAAACGTGCCATAGAGGTGCGGGTGTCGCTCAACGAGATCAGTGATGTCAAGATCAGCTTCAATGACCTGGTTGTCAAAGCCTGTGCGGTGGCTCTGCGCCGTCATCCCTGGGTCAATTCCTCCTGGATGGGCGACGTCATCCAGCTGCATGGCGACATCAACATTGCCGTGGCGGTGGCTGTAGACGAAGGGCTGCTCACGCCGGTGATCCGCCATAGCGACCAGAAAGGTCTGCGCGACATTTCTATTGAAACCAAGGATTTTGCCGAAAGGGCAAAGAGCAAAAAACTGCAGCCCGAGGACTGGGAAGGCAGTACATTTACCGTCAGCAACCTTGGCATGTTCGGCATAGAGGAGTTTACCGCGGTCATCAATCCGCCCAACGCCGCCATCCTGGCTATCGGGGCCATCCGAGATGTACCGGTGGTGGAAGACGGACAGGTTGTTCCCGGCAAGCGCATGAAAGTCACCCTTTCCAGCGACCATCGCCTGGTCGACGGTGCCACGGCAGCCGAGTTCCTCAACACGGTCCGCTCGCTGCTTGAGAACCCGTCATCCATGTTGCTGTAGCCGTTGGCTCACGCCGGTATCTGGTTATCCTTGTTTCAGCTTTTCATGCACGCGTATACATTTTTACCGGGGCACGACAAGGATGAAACAGACTCAATGCATTCTCATTGCATGCTGATCGCCTGTGAAAATGCCTCAGCATAGTGCTGTACATATTCCTGCATCCGACTGGATCGGTACTGGACGACGAATCGTGGATGGTCGAGCGGAATGATCCTGTCGAACCATCCCTGTTTTTTATTCAGGGCATTGAGATAGGCATAATTTTTCCCCCTTCCCATGCAGAAGCACCGGTCCGTTGCCGCCCCGAAACCGATCTGCCGTTCGATGCAGTCGATAATGAACGGGGTGACCGCTTCCTGCAACTGCCGGTCATCATAGAAATTGTAGTTCACCTCTTTTCCCCTCTCATTGGTCCGTGTAAAGCCGAGTGGACAGACCGAATTGATATAGAACCGGCGGTAGAACGATTCGGGTCCGCCGAGGGCACCCACTACTTCGTATACAAACACCGAGGAAGGCTCGTGCGTAGGATCGATGGAAATGTCGATGCCGCACACTTCCTTCATGCGCTTGGTGTCCGTAAAAGGTACGCCGGTTACGCCGGCGCCGAACCTGCCGGGATTGATTCCCAGAATGAGATGGCGCGACTCCCGGTCGGCATAGTATTTCCGGTAAAAAAGGGAGGTTACTTCCCGTATGGTTGCGGCATGTTCACCGCGGAAAGGATTCATTACGGAGATTCCCTGAGGCAGCAGCGCGGGGTCGAGTTCCAGGGATTCGTTGAAAGCGAGGATCCGTTCGGCAAAATTCATGATTTCGGTCTGATGAAGAAAACAGCGTTGAATGATGGGCAACCCTTGCGGGGACCGGGATGCTGGGCAACTCGGCGCAATGTACACTTGCATTCAGCTTGCCTGGTACATTGCGTGTGGAAAGTTAATGGATGTGAACAGTAGTGTCCAATTAAGATGGTTGTGTTATTCTGTAAATCAATGTGATACAATGAAATAAGTCCTATTTAAATTTTTATCGACTTCAACTCGTAGCTTGCCATTGTCTACTCAGTTTAATCCTGGATCGATATATGCTATCATGTACACTGGTCGAACCATTTTTTCCCAACTTGTGGATGTTGTTCCCAAATATGAATTTCGAAAAATAGTTGAGTAATACAAAGGAGATTAACGTGCACAAAAACTCACGTGCCGGGATCAATTTCTTTGTATGTGCTTCGGACAACTCACTTTTCGCGTTAGCCTCAGGGATCTGGCTTCCACCCTCAATGCACTCGGCTCTCGTCGTTATCATATGGGAATCAAAACCAACGTGCCACTCAGCACTCTGTCCTATGCCAATGCAAACCAACCTTGGCAGATTTATCATAATCTGGCTATAGTATTGATCGCTCATGCGCAAAAGCTTTATGGCAAGGATGAGCTTACCGAATCGAACTCAAGGTCATGAGAATTTAAAACAGTGGATTGCACAGGCTATAAAGCACAAAGTCAAAGGATTCCACCAAATGGCTTATACGATTGAGCATCACCTTGACAATATTACCAACTTCTTTATGAATCGCTCGACCAATGCCTCGGCTGAAGCATTCAATGCGAAAGTAAAGCAATTCCGGGCCATTCAACGTGGTGTATCGGACACCGATTTCTTTCTGTTCCGTCTTTCAAAAATCTATGCCTGAAATCAATCACTCCCCTCAATTCCTAACTGATCCGAAATAACCCCGGTATTGTCCGCTCATCACAGCACTGTCGCCGGTAATACTCCAACATCATGTATCGTAGTAAAACGATACTTGTGTGAGCAATTTGGGCGGCATAACTGCGCACTTGAAACTCACGGGCCAGTCCGAGCTGTTGCTTGGTCTGCTTAAAAAAGACCTCTATGGACCAGCGTTTGGCATAAATCCGGCAGATTCTCTGCGGGGTAAGCGAGGTATCGGTGCTGGCCAGTGCCAGCCATTGCTGCGGATTGCGCCGGTCACACAGGATTACGATGCGCACCCTGGGTCCGGTGAGCATATCCACGAGGATCGAACCGAGGATCTGGTGCTTATTTGATTTTTTGGAGCGCTCGCGAGCGGTCACCTTCTCGTATAGTCCTTTGAGCTGATAAATACGCTTGCCATAGCGAAAGCTGATTTTCCCGGAGTTCTTCAACATACAAACCACCGGCAGGCGCTGGCTGAGTTTATACAACAGACCTGCATGTGCAAACCAGCTGTCGAAGACCAGATAGTCCGCCGGCACAGTGGCTTTCAAGGCTCGATCGAGCATATTCAGTGTCTGGTCGGTTGCTTTGCTGGTCGCCGCCACGCACCGCCGACCCAAATGGGTTCTCAGATTCACCTCGGGTTGTTCTCCCAATCGTTTGTTGGTATCACTGTTGGTGAGCAATTCAAAGTCTACAGGTATCAGGCTGTGTCCATCACTCCATGCCATGGTCAACATGCGATAGCCCGATACCAGCTATGACTGCTATGATCATATTGGCGTCCCAGATATTCCACTTTCTTACTGCGATCGCGTTTATACGGACTGTCATCGACAATCAGAATCCGGTCTTGCGTGGCCGAAGTCAGTGGTTGGAGCTCTTCTATTAACCGTAGTGAGACCATCAAGACTAAAAATCTTCAGTTATAGGTGGTTTGAGTCAGAAAGTCATAAAATGTGCTTCGATGTGGAAGGCCATCTGAGGCCCCTTGAAGTTGCTAGACGCGTAAATCGGAAAATGGTAGAAACAAGGAGTAACTGCAGCAACCACCCCGCCGCAATGCCGGACCGTTTTTTATTCTGGCCTGACGAAGCGTCTTGCCCGGACAAAATTGTTTGACCCATGCCGAAATTCAGGTGATGTTTTTGATCGTACATATATGTAATTTGGTATCCATGAAAATAAGTTCTAACTGGTTGTATTCTAATTGTTTAGAGTACTTTTAAAATATAAAAACCAGAGGACTTATTCTCTTTTATTTTATTGATATACAATAAGTTACCGTTTTATTTGACTGCTATTTTGAACTCCGAAAGTTGAGTTAAAATGTTGATGTCACATGTAATACTCATGTCTATTATAATCATGCTTCTGTGTGTCGAAATATACTTTCCGGCATGTATATTTCAACTGCCCAAAATTCTCAAATTAAATGTCGCGTTATAATGACAATATTGTTTTTCTACCTGGCTCTTGCAATCGGAGTCTCTTTTCTCTGTTCCATTCTGGAGGCGGTTCTATTGTCTATAAATTCCTCATATGTAACTGTATTGGAGAAAAAAAATCCACGAGCCGGAGGAATTTTAAAAAAACTAAAAAAGGATATTGACCGCCCCCTCTCTGCCATTCTCAGCCTGAATACCACTGCCCATACGGTTGGGGCTGCCGGTGTGGGTGCCCAGGCACAGGTAGTCTTTGGCAATGCCTATGTGAGTATTACCTCAGTCGTTTTAACCCTCGCTATTCTGATCTTTTCGGAGATTATCCCAAAAACACTGGGTGCGACCTATTGGAAGAAACTGTCCGCTTTTACAGCCTACGCTACCAGGATGCTAATCTATGCAACCTATCCGCTTGTTCTGCTCTCTATGGGAATTACAAAAATGCTTTCGAGTGAGGACAATGAGCCCACCGTTAGCCGTGAAGAGTTCAGTGCCATGGCAGAACTCGGTTTTGAAGAGGGAGTTTTTGAGGAAGGTGAATCAAAAATTTTTAAGAACCTGATCAAGTTTCGCTCACTGAAAGTAAAGGATGTCATGACACCCCGGATTGTGGTTATCAAATTTCGGGATGATTTGACTATCAGCGAAACGCTGGATAAGAAAGAGCAGCTTTACGTCTCCCGGATTCCCGTCTATGGCGACAATGAGGAAGATATCACCGGTTATATTCTGAAGAATGATCTCTACTATAATCTCTCAGAGGGGCATGGCGATCGGAAACTAAAGGATATTCGACGGGATGTGATGATTGTTCCGGAAACCGCTTCACTGAAGGTGCTGTTTGAACGCCTTCTTGAAAAACAGGAGCATATCGCCGTGGTGGTGGATGAATATGGCGGTTTCTCCGGTGTAGTTACCATGGAAGATGCCGTTGAGACTCTTCTTGGTATGGAGATTGTGGATGAAATTGACACCATTGAGGATATGCAGAAGCTCGCTCGTCAGAAGTGGCGCGAACGCGCCGGACGGCTTGGCATTGTGCTACCTGAACATATGAAGGAGTAATTCAGATCTGTCAGGAGTCAGCGGCCCCTGCCCCTGCTCCTGACTGCAGCGGTTTATTTCGGTATTCGGGATACGGTTTAAAGTATATGGTGTACGGTGTACGGTATATTTACAAACCATCACCGACAAATTGTTTGGGAATACTCTAAAATCTTCTCTTTTCTCCGAAAAATCCCGGTGTCATTAATTGGTAGAGTGAAGCCAGCAATCCACGGGTCAGGCGACCCGATGCACAGCGATTGGGTGAATAACTGTTAACCGGCTAACGATTCACAAGTTTGTGATCAACAGCCTGGGACCTGAATATTGTGGCTGGAGTATACCCATCAGCTCTTTTTAATAAGCCCTGTAATTGCATCATGCAGATGAGATAAACTAACTGCCCCATCGGGGCAGAGCATATCAATAGCCCCGGGTTTCGACCCGGGGAATACGAAACATCAAAAATATTTTTCGCCGAACAGAGAGAACGGTTCGAAGCACCAATATAAAGTTTCAGGAAATATAAGAAAGTAAGGAACACCCAAAAGAAGAGAAAAACGAGCCACACATACCCAAAAACGGCGATATTCCTCAAGCACAGCGATTATGTGACGGTGTGCTTTGCCAATAAAATGAATGACTTCTCACAGCAGCTGCGAAAATCGATGACCTACGATCAAGGTGTTGAAATGAGCAGTCATGCCAATTTTAGTGGTTTAAGTAAGGCGAAAGTCTATTTTGTGATCCGCATAGCCCTTGGCAGCAAGGTACCAATGAGAATACCAATGGTTTGCTCAGACAATATATTCCGAAAGGAACGGATTTCAAAAACGTGCCGGATTGGGTTATTCAGGAAGTACAAGACCGGCTCAATGGACGTCCCAGAAACATATTAGAATTTGACACTCCTAAAGAACGATTCGCCCAACTTGTTGCATTTAAAAACTTGAGACCACCAAGGCAGGCATGACTATTAGGGAGTAATGATATTGTTTATGCGGACCGTTTCCATTTTGTTCATGGATCAGGTAGAAGGGGTAATAGACAATGTCCACGGTTTTTTTAGTGGATATCCTCCAGATAGAGTATGACATGGTTCGGGTACGCCGTATCTTTCTGAAAGTGAGCTCGTATAAAAAAGGAAGGCAGACCGTTAAAGGTAATAATAGTGAGAATATCCACAAAAGAAAGCGATTATGTGCGGTAAAATTCCAACAACAGTATTTGCGTTTGTAAGCCTGTTCACCTGCATGACGGTCAATGGTGCCGAGGCACAAAATCCGGAAGAGATCATCACAAGAATGGAGCAGGTGATGCGCGGTAATTCCAGCTATGCTGAAATGACCATGCGTATCGAACGTCCCCGTTATCAGAGAGAAGTATCCATGCGATCATGGACATACGGCCGTGACTACACCATGATCATCATTACAGCACCCTCACGTGATGAAGGAACAGCTTACCTGATGCGTGAAAATGATATCTGGAATTATGATCCGCGTATCGACCGGACCATCCGGCTCCCCTCTTCCATGATGGCCCAATCGTGGATGGGGTCTGATTTCACGAACGATGACCTGGTCCGCGACAGCGATGCGGTCGAAGACTTCGAACACGAGATCCTCCGGACCGAAGAATACGAAGGCCGCGAGGCCTGGGTCATCCGCATGATCCCCAAGCCGGGTACTCCCATTGTCTGGGGTAAGGTCATGATGTGGATATGCACAGAAACCCATATCCAGCTGCGCATCGAAAATTACGACCAGCAGGATGAGCTGGTGAATACCATGAAACTGGACCGGGTACAGGATATGGACGACCGGGAAATACCCACAAGGATCACGGTGAGTCCGGCCGGCAAGGACGACGAACGCACGATATTGACGTATGAGGAGGTGGAATTCGATATCGATATCAACGAACAGTTTTTTACACAGGCAAACATGCAACGCCAGAGATGATTCCGCAGCCTCAGCTAATTCCACAACCACGACAGACATGGCACTTGTAAGAACCGAAAATCTTTCCAAGGTGTACAACCCCGAGACCGTACCGGTTCACGCTCTGCGCAGTGTATCCATAACCATTGAACAGGGTGAGTTCACCAGCATCGTCGGTCCGTCCGGATCCGGTAAGACCACGCTGCTCAATATGATCGGCGGACTGGACAAGCCCACTTCCGGGGTGGTGTTCGTCAATGGTACCGATATCACCGGAATGAAGGACAGCAAACTGATCGATTTTCGGCTTCGGAACATCGGCTTCGTCTTCCAGCATTATAACCTGATCCCGGTCTTCACTGCCAGGGAAAACGTATCGTTCATCATGCTGTTGCAAAAACGCGACAAAAAAGAGATGAAAAAACGGGCCGATGAATTGCTCGAAAGGGTTGGCCTGGGCGACCGGAAGAACGCGCATCCGAAAGAAATGTCAGGCGGGCAGCAGCAGCGGGTCGCTGTGGCACGTGCCCTGGCTTCCAAGCCAAAATTCATCCTGGCCGATGAACCGACGGCCAACCTCGATTCCTCATCGGCCATGAACCTGCTGGATATCATGAGCCGAATGAACAAGGAACAGAATATCACTTTTGTGTTCTCCACGCACGACCAGCGTGTGATCGGCCGGGCACGCCGCGTGATTACCTTGGTGGATGGCGCTGTGGACAGTGATGAATACCGTGCTACGCGCAGTGATCTTCATGGCCGTGAAGTCACTGAATCCGGAAAAGCCGATGAAACGCCCTAGGGTCTTCATATATCGGTGGGTGTTGCCGCTGATGGTGATTCTTGGTGCCATTCTCCTGCAGCCCCATTCGTTGCAGGCCCGCATCGGTGACAACCTGCAGGTCCGGGGCTATGTACAAGGCATGCCGGTGCGCATCGCGGCTGACCTGGCCGAGCCTCTGGGTGACGGGAGCTGGATGGAATACCGGTTGCAGAACCGTCTTAACCTGCGCTGGACCCTATCCTCCCATTTAACTTTCCACTGGCAGATGCGCACGCGCCTTTTCGCCGGCGACCTGGTGAAAGACATCAACAATCTGGCCGGTCAGGTTCCCGGTATCTCGCGTTATGCAGAGGCCATTGATACAGACGATGGCCTCATCAATCTGTCCTGGCTCATCACCGAACAGGATCGATGGCTTTTGCACTACATTTCCGACCGCTTGTATCTGGAGTGGTTCTATTCCGATTGGAATGTGCGTATCGGCAGGCAGCGCGTAAACTGGGGGGTGAATATGATCACCAATCCGAACGACCTCTTCAACATCTACTCGTTCTATGATTTCGACTATCCGGAACGGCCTGGCACTGACGCTGTTCGCGTCCGGCGCTACCTGGGGTTCAGTTCACGGCTGGAATTGGCTGTCAGTCCCGGTAACGACCTGCAAAACAGCGTGGCCGCCATGCTCTATGCTTTCAATCTGCGGGGATACGACGTTCAGGTCATCGGCGGGTATTATCGTGAAAGACTGACCACCGGTGCCGGCTGGGCCGGAAACCTGCGTGGAGCCGGACTCAAGGGGGAGGTCATGTTCTATGCCGATCTGGACGAACAGGGAGGGAACAGGTCCACCAATTTCATTGCGTCGGCTTCCATCGATTACATGTTTCCCGACAACCTGTTCATGGTGGCCGAAATACTGTATAACAAGGAAGGCGGTCGTGAGTCGTTCGCACTGATGGGCGAGCCGCTGACCCCCGACAACCCCTCATTCTCGCGGTATCAGGGGACGATACAGGGGAGTTATCCCATCCACCTGCTGGTTGACGGAACACTGGCTGTTATATGGTATCCCGACGAGCGGTCGGTGTTCCTTTCTCCTTCGGTGACCTGGTCGGTCATGACCGACCTGGATTTGCAGGTGCTGGCCCAGGTATTTGCAGGCAGCAGTGACTCGGCTTTTGCCCATGTCAACAATGTGGTCATGGCATCGCTCCGGTATAATTTTTGACCGCAACGGGGAGACAGGGGACGGTACGGCAGAATACATGACGGTGGATCAAGGTCTTGTGATGTGCAATGTGCTTAACAGGTATACATCGAAGCGTCGTAATGCACAGAAGCAGTTTCAGTTAGCGTGAAATCAAAAAGAGAGGCTTAAAAATGTTTTGAAATAGTGTTATTCTGTCTGCAACCCGTATGATGCGGGATATCTTCCAACAAAAAAAGGAGGTTGGGTATGAACGATCTGACAGTAGGAGGGATTGTTTCACAAGGATTTGCCATCGGTCTGAAAAACCTGGTATCACTGATCCTGGCGCTGATATTATGGTTGGTCACATTATGGATTCCCTATCTGAACGTGGGAACGACGATAGCTCTGATCAGCATCGTAATTGCCATGTCCAAAGGCAGCATGATCTCCCCGCTGGAGATTTTTGACGGCAAGTACCGGAAATATATTGGTGAGTTTTTTCTTGTAGTGGCCATAATCCAGCTTGGAACGTTCATCGGCTTTATCTTTATGATCATCCCCGGTATCGTGATCGCAATCGCCTGGTCCATGGCCATTTATCTGTTGATCGACCGGGAGTTGAATCCCATGGAGGCGATTACGGTAAGCAACCAGATCACGTATGGAAAAAAATGGGTCATCTTCTTTGGTCTGCTGGTGCTCGGCATAATCCTGGTCATCGTGACCAATGTGCTCACCTTTATCGGATCGCTTATCGCGGATTCGTTTGGAAGCTTTTTGGGTCTGGTAGGCGTGATTATTGTAATGCCGGTGATATTTGGTGCTTACGCCCATATCTACAGCACGCTGGTGCAGCAGCTTGATCAATCGGAGCAACCGGTCGCCTGATCAGGTCTTTGGCCGGATAATCCATGAAGGACAGAATGATACATACTGCACCTGAAAACTTCGGTGCAGAATCCGGCTTGCTCTTTCGATGCCGGAATACAACGAAAGAATGACAGCTATTGAATCGCCGATGGACAGGTTGCCGCGACAGATTTTCGGAAGGAAATTCGTCGCGGTGAACCGTTGTGTCTTTGGATAGGATGATATGTTTCCTTTAAACCTGCCAAAACCGGATGAAATTTTGCGAAACGTGGAATATAACCGTCAATTGGCACTGCTTCTCGTGGAAATATGGGTGTATTTTTTATATTATATCCGATAGTGAGTCAACTTAATGAATCAATAGATTTAGTTTGTGAACAGAGAGCGACCGGGCCGTTCAGGCGGTCCGGCCATACCAATAAATACAGGTAAAACAGGGATAATAATATGAATCGATCAGGCATTCGTTTTTTTCCAAACCGGATAATCAGTACGAAACATGCATTTGTTGCTGTTTTTCTGACTCTGGGCATCGCTGGCTGCTCCATTTTTGAACAATCGGTCCGCACAGCCATCGACGGAGCGGCAACTTCAGCTGTGGAACAGGAACTTGGTGCCCGCATGGCCGGATACACCGATGTCATGATGTACCAGCTTGCCTATACACAAGTTTTCTATATGGGTGGATACGGCTTCACGCCCGGCGATTTTGAAGAGGGTCAGGGGGCCACTTGGAGGGTTGAGGCCATCGACGAGGATGAGGTCTCATCTTATACCGCCGAGCGGGCGCTACTGAAGCGCTACGAGGATGATTCAACATGGTGGTATTTGAAATTCAATGCAGATGATGCCAAACCTGTGGAATACGAAGTGCTTCATACAGCTGAATTTGCTGCAGTTGAAATGTATGTCCGCGATCCGGAAACCGGGGAGGTCCGGCATCACGAATTCACCCTTGACGAGGAAGAAAGGGCAGAAGTGGAAGAAGGAGACGAGTCTATCGAAGAAATCGGATACATGACGGGCCATTTCTACACCGAGTCATGGGATCCCTACCGGCAGGAAAGGGAGTGGATCACCACGGACGCCGGACGGTTTGAAGCGGATCTGCTCCATGTCACCCCCGAAGATCTCGCAGATTATCAGGATCTCGAAGACGTAGATGGACAACCGCAAAATGTTGAATACCGCTGGTGGGTAACACAGGAAGTACCGGGCGATTTGGTACGTTTCGAATACCGTGATCTGGAGGATGGCGGCGTGCTGCGCGGGGAATTGATCTCCCTTCGTGATGATTACCGCGCCCGCTTCGCTGATCTTTGATCAGCAGGACGTACAGCGCAGGGACGGACCACCGGCCATCCATTTTGTAAGCGCAGCCAATCCGAATGTGACCTTGATGAGCAGCTGTATGGCAATGGTCGCAAAATGTGACCGTTTGCAGAGGTCGTTGATCTTCATGATCCTTGGGATTAGAGTAATATGTGACAGACCCGGATACCTTATTTTCGGTTTCAGGGTTCCGCACCGGTTTATTTTTGTCCGGTTAACTGTATATTTACCGGCTCATCCCGGCTGTAATGTCCGGATCCCGACCTGCTGAAAGCTCAGCATTGACATCCAGCAGCAAAGCCATGTCCACCCATTCTGAAAATGAACCTGATAACAGAGACAACATTCCGTCAAATGACATCCCTTCCGGGGACATCCCGACGAAAGGGCATTTTCTGGAACTGAAAGTGCCCCCGGCCGTGGTTTTTGTCCTTTTTTCGCTCCTGTTCTGGATTATCAATACATGGTTTCCCGTTTTCGATGTGGATATACCGTTCCGGCTGGCTCTCGTCCTCTTTCTCACGGGTACGGCGCTGCTTGTCGGCCTCTGGAGTATCTGGCTCTTTTACCGCAACGGGACCACGGTGCATGCCCACAAGCCGAGGGACACGGTGCGGCTCATTACCACGGGCCCCTACAAGCACTCAAGGAACCCCATGTACCTCTCTCTCTCCATGGTGCTGATCGCCCAGGCCATTTTCCTGACGGACCTGCTGGCCCTTATGCTGATGCCCGCTTTCTTCGCGTATATGAACCGTTTTCAAATCATGCCCGAAGAGCGCATCATGCACCGGAAATTCGGGAAAAGGTATGAAGATTATGCCGACAAAACCCCGAGATGGCTCTGAGATATGCGTTATCTGGTTTTCGTGACGGTATTGTGGGCATTCTCCTTCAGTCTGATCGATGAGTATCTTTCCGGACAGGTGGACAGTGACTTTGCCGTGCTATCACGGGTGCTTCTTGCCGGACTTGTGTTCCTTCCTGTCACACAATGGCGGGGCGTGCGGCGGGAACTGATACTGGGAACCGTGATTGTGGGTGCGCTTCAGTTCGGGGTGACCTATTTGTGCCTGTATCGTTCTTTTCTGTTTCTCAGCGCTCCGGAAGTGCTTCTTTTCACGATACTTACGCCCATTTTCGTCACCTTGTTCGATGATGCCCTTAACCGGAGGTTTTCACCGGTGGCGCTGATTGCCTCAATTCTAGCGGTAGCCGGCGCCGGGGTTATCCGGTACGAGGGCATAACCGGCGGGTATATTACCGGATTTCTCTTGCTCCAGGTGGCCAATGCCTCGTTTGCAGCCGGACAGGTGGGCTACAAAAATCTCATTGCCTGGTATCCGACCGACAATGATCCAATCCGCTTTTTTGGCTACTTCTTTGCCGGAGCCCTGGTTATCATACTGCCGGCCTGGCTGATCTTCGGGGACATGTCCATGATGCCCCAAACCGGCACGCACTGGGCCGTGCTGCTTTGGCTCGGCTTTGGTGCCTCGGCGGTGGGCCTCTATCTATGGAACAATGGTGCCACGAAAGTGGATGCCGGTACCCTGGCGGTCATGAACAACGCGGTTATTCCCGTCGGGTTGCTCGTGAACCTGCTTATCTGGAACCGCGACGCCGATTTACTGCGCCTTGCCTTCGGTGCAGCTATACTGGTGCTGGCTTTGTGGGTAAACCGCAAGGGGCGAAAGTGGATGACCATTTCACATTTCAGCTCTTGATCGTGAATGTTCAGCTCTCATGGGTAACGGTGCAAACGCATCAGGTACTTGCCATCGCATCGTATTCGGAAAGTTTCTGGCGGATGACTGACTCCAGCTGCGGTGCTTGCATCACCCCGGCCTGCTGCCAGATCACGTGTCCGTCCCGGAACAGGATGAGCGTCGGGATGCCCCGTACCTGGTAGCGGATGGCCACATCGGGATTCTTTTCCGTATCGATCTTGAGGATATGGATCTGATCACCCATACGGTTCTTGAGTTCCTTGAGGATAGGGGGCATCATGCGACACGGAGCGCACCAGTCGGCATAGAAATCCACCACGACCGGTGTATCGCCTTTGATCAGTTCAGAAAAGCTCTTGTTGTGAATGTCGTTGCTCATGTTCTGTTAGATGGTCTTGTAATGGATGGTCTTGTAATCGGTAAACGGTTCTCTGAATGAAAAACGCAGAAGTCTGACCGGCGGCCAGGGAGCATCTGTTTTGCAATGTGTTTTCTCAGGATTTTTCCCGGGCTTCCCTGGCATCGGTTTGGCAACTTCCGCCTGCACAGTGTCCCACCATGCATCCGGTGTTGGTCACCGCCTGGAACAGGAAGAACATGGACAGCAATCCAAGCGCCGGTTCACCCGCCGTAAAACCGTTTATGGCCAGGAACAGGCCAATTCCGAGGGCAACCCATCTCATGGGATGCCAGTTGGTCAGCAGTTGTTTTTTGATGGCTGTGATCATATAAATATAATTATATTGATTACTATATATTATAATACGAAACCCAATCGGAAAAAGCAAGTGAGGCCGGCTTGCCGCTTTCAGGATCAAAGCAAAACGGCAATGAAACAGACATCTCCATTTTTAATCGTAATGTTATACCTTGAGGATGGTCCCACGCTGCAGCAGAACTCTTTACACATGACGGTTTTACAAGTGCTCTCACACTCTGGCGCCGTTCCAATGCGGTCATAAATTATACGAGCCATGCTAATAGTCCTTCTTGAAAAACAAAGTCGCCGCTTGCGGCATGGTTCCATGATGATTGTCCTCCTGCTGGCTCTGGAAGCATCCCCATCCACACAGATTTGCACAGCGGCAGCGTGGACGCATTCTTCAGAGCGCATGAACGCGCATTCGGAGCACGTTTTGGCAGACAGGCCGCTTGCCGATACGCTCATCATCTCCCTGGACCAGGTCAAGGGTTTCGGGCCGTTTTACCCGTCCAGCGGATTCCTGCGTGAACTGTCCGGCAACAATCCGTGGATAGCGGCCATTCCGGAGGTCAGTGGCGTACCCGATTCACTGGTGGGTTTCCGGGTGTACGTTCAGCACATGCATTTCAAACAGCACGCCTGGCAGTCGTGGAAAGCCGGGCTCCTGGACAGCAGCCATGTCATGGATGCTTTTGCTGCCTGGGGAGCGGATACGACGCGGGTGACAGCGCAGTACCTCGATCTCCATGTCACCATTGCCACGGGAACCGACAGCAGGGGACAGACCCGCGTCATCATCACTCCGGGCACGGACCTGAGCGGAGCCACAGCCCACATCCTCCCGGACACGGCGGTTACGGAGCCCTTTCCCGACCGTGCTTCCATGGTTGTTGAGCCGATCCGGTTCGAGCTTTTCGACGGCGATTCGGTCATTACGGCTGAGAGCTGGTACCGGGTCAGCGGTCCCGTGCCGTTTGGCATCCCAGGGGAGACCACGCCAACGCTGATCCACGGGACCTACGCTCATCGCCGGGCCGACCTCCATCTGGGTCAGGACACCGTATTTGTTTTCCTTCAGAATGAGTTTCTTGACGGTTCCTACGACCATCAAAAGGCCTTGCTGTTTGTCGGCCATCCCCCTGCGGAAAGGCCGGTTACGCCTGACATGCTGGCCAGTGTCGGGGAATATGTTATAATCGGCGGGGAGCACTACCGGTTCGACGATGTCCGCATCGACGGTTCGGAAATCCGCCTGGTCAGGGAGCCGGATATAGCCGCACAGACCGGTACGCAACCCGGCCTGCGTGCGCCGGAACTCCGGGGCGAGGTGTTTGTTCCCGTGCCGGAAAACGGGGATCCTGGAGCGGATGGTGCCGCCGAATTTGATCTCGCAGACATGCGTGGCAGCTGGATTTTCCTGGATTTCTGGGGGACGTGGTGTCCGCCCTGCATCGACGAGATGCCGTTCCTCAAGGAGGCCTGGCGCCTGTTCCGGGACGACGGGTTTGCCATGGTCGGTATTGCCTACGATGAGGCCGTGGCGCTGGCGCGTTTCCTGGATGAGCGGGACATCGACTGGCCGCAGATCCTGGAGGAACAGGGGGGAGCAAATGAGATCCTCAGGACCTGGGGAATCCTGGGTTTTCCGTCTACGTTTCTTTTGGATGAGGAAGGCATTGTGCGGTATCGCCAGCTGCGTCATTACGAACTTGAGCGCAAGCTGGCGGATTATATCGGGTTTGCCGGCATAGCGGGTGACCGGCTCGCCGAGGGCGAAATTGTGATCAGGCTGGACCCGGAGGAGCTCATGGCTCAGCCACAGTGGCCATCGGACCTGGCAGGCGCCATTGAAGCCGATGTTACCATCCAGTCTGATTTTTCACTGCCTGGAAAAACGCCGCTTTACAAGGTGAATGGCGAGTGGGTTCGCGGCTTTCACGCCGAACCCGGTGACTACCGGTATCGTCTCTATGTCAACGGCATGTTCATCCCCGATCCCCGCAATCCCCGCCTCGTGGAATCGGAAGACGGAGAAAAATTCAACGTAGTCACTGTGAAATAAACAGGGGAAACGGGAAAATCCGAGGTCACTTTACGTTGCCCGTCCGGGATCATGAACCATGTTTCAGCCACAAACTGTTCTCGCGTGTAAGTCCATACTTCATCAATAATTTACAAGAAACGGGGATCTTGTTCATATGATTCCGTGTCACGCTTATCGATTACCTGTCGCAAAGGCACTCATCCTGTGTGTTGTTTTCATTCTTGTTGCAGCCGATTCCAGCCCGGCGGCAACAAGAATGAAAACAACACACAGGATGAGTGCCTTTGCGACAGGTAATCGATAAGCGTGACACGGAATCATATGAACAAGATCCCCGTTTCTTGTAAATTATTGATGAAGTATGGAGTA
>JAWOCT010000081.1:0-4809 GCA_046483675.1 Cyclonatronaceae bacterium | reverse complement strand
CCTGGAGGATGTTGACGGATTCGATATCATTGGGATTGATCTGATTCAGTCCGGTCCCGTAGTCGAAACCGCCCCATCGTCCGGCGCTCATGCCGCCGGAGTTGTCGATGGGCATCCCGTCGACGATGATCAGCGGCTGGTTGGCCCCGCCCGGACGCAGGGAGCGGTGACCACGGATGACGATACGTGCTGATCCGTCAGCGCCTGTTCCAAGACCGGAGATCTGTACGTTGGCCACCCGGCCCTGCAGTGAAGTCATGAAGTTCATGTCACGGTTGCGCAGAAATTCTTCGGAATTGACCTCTTGAACGGTGTAGCCGATTGATTTTTCGTCACGGGTCATGCCCATGGCCGTGACGACCACGTCATCGCCCACAAAGATGACCGGACTCAGCCGCACATCGATGGTTGTACGGTCACCGATCTGGACACTGCGCTCTTCGAATCCCACAAACGAGAAGAGAAGGCGCTCAGCATCAGCCGGTACTTCCAGCTCATAGTTGCCATCGGCATCGGTGGTGGTGCCGATGGTTGTTCCTTCCACAATAATATTCACACCCGGGAGGGTGGATTCGTCTTCCGCGTCATAGACGGTCCCGGTGATGGTCTGTGTCTGCGCGTTTGCCACTGCGGTCCAGGCAATCAGCAAACCCAGCATCAGACAGATAGATAGAATACGTTTTTTCATAGGGGGAATGATTTTTTGAATGATTCGGACGGCACTCGCTGATATATTCGCTTCCCGACGTTTAAAAACGTTGAGGTATCCGGACCTTGATCGGGAGTCCCTGTCAGACTTTAGGTCATCATATCAACATGTAATCGCTTTCACATTTTAATGCATATAGCTGATAAATTCTACTTTTTTTTTCGTTTTTGGATGATTTTAAAATCCCGGTCCGGATGGCATTTTGCCTTCGGATAGCAGTAGCCCCTGCAGGCCGGGTCCCATCCACCCGGAATGGATATCTGAAAAAAATCGATACATGCTGCTTTTCTATGACGCAGCGGATTGCCTATATTACACAGATTATTTTACATTTTTGACGTTTACCCGAATCCAACCAGGGACCTTTATTGCTTATGTTTGCATATACTTTTATTTCCGGCCGGACATTACTCCTGCTTTCCATTTTGTTATTGTTCATCGGGTTGCCTTTGGCCTGCGACGTGACCTCCGATGATCCCGAAAACGGCAACGGGCCTGTGCTGCCGCCGCCGGGTCCCCGTTTTATGGGTGCCGCATCGGGCGATCTGGTCACCCTTGATGATTTCAATGTCAATGAGCTTCCGAAAATACCCTGGCAGGCCGTTCCACATGAAGGCGCGGCACTCGCTTTTTCCGATATGCCGGAATATTTCCGCACCGGTCCGGGTATATCCATGCAGGAACCGCTGGAGCCGGGCAGGAACCGGGTCTATGTATACCATGTCATCGGTGAAGGCCAGGGCAGCGGTGTGATCACGGCTGTGCTGGAAAATACAGGGGAGGAGGATATGACCGTCAACTTCAAAGCATACGCCTTTCCTCCGCCGTCCGGCAACTATCTGTCTATCGGAAAAGAGGGGCTCGCACGCTTTTTTGAAACCCGTTATCAGGACGCGCAGGTGCCTCAGCCCATTACCATTGCTCCCGGTGAACGGGCGGTGCTGGATCCCGAAATGGACGAGGAGGTGACTTCCTACCCGGTGCTGGTACATGGCTTTTACGAGTTTGATATCGACCAGCCCGGTGTGCTGAGTGTGCTGATGCGTCCCGAGGACATGGACAGCCGGGATGCCGTCGACGAACTGGAGCTGCTCCCGCGCCGCCTGCCTGGTCAGCGTACCAGCGGGGCCGGCCGCGGACTCTTTGAGCAGGCCGATTTCGACATCGTCAACGGCGAGGATTTCATCCTGGACAGCGCCGATGGTGTGAAGCGGCTGATTATTGCTGACGGCAACGACGATCAGTGGGTCATGGGATGGGACAGCATCGCCGAAGATGAATACGAGAACCGGGGAAACTACGGAGTCATGTATCACCTGGCCATCGAGCGCACAAGCAGTGACAACCGGGGCATGGCCGTGCTCATGGGCAACAACTATGCAGTCGGTCCGGATGACCAGACCAATTTCTGCATGAATCAGTCGGGCGCGGTGTATGTGGATGCCGGCGCCGACCCACGGGGGGTGGTGCGCATCCCCGAAGACCAGACGTTTTACAATACCAAAGGAGAGTACGTACTGCTGCAGGCGTACCGTCCGCTTGATGAAGGCGAAACCGATACCATCAACATTATCTACTCTCCGCCGGGTGCCTCCTGCCTGCCCACGCCGATCGTTTTCGTACCATTTGAACGCAATTTATAAACAGCGACCGTTTTGTATCTTCATCCTGTCGATATCGCCATAATCATTGTCTACTTCGCAGGCATTGTAGGGCTCGGTTTTTTCCTATCCAAAAAGGCTTCCAAGGACCTTGATGCCTACTTCCTTGGCGGCAACAAGATTCCCTGGTATTACCTCGGGCTGTCGAATGCATCGGGCATGTTCGATATCTCCGGGACGATGTGGACGGTCTCCATCCTGTTCATCTACGGCCTGAAAAGCGCCTGGCTGCCCTGGCTCTGGCCGGTCTGGAACCAGATATTCCTGATGATCTTCCTGGCCATATGGCTGCGCCGTTCCAACGTGATGACCGGGGCGGAGTGGATAAAGACCCGCTTCGGCGAAGGCACCGGGGCCCATCTCTCGCATATCATCGTGGTGGTGTTCGCCGTGATCACCGTTATCGGCTTCATCGCCTACGGATTCGAGGGCATCGGCAAATTCAGCAGTATCTTTTTCGCCCATGACCTTTCGTTCCGTTTCCTGGGCATCGATTTTACATCCGAGGAGGCATACGGACTCATATTCATGGGCATTACCACCCTGTATGTGATCAAGGGCGGTATTTACAGTGTGGTCGGGACGGAAGTGATACAGTTTTTCATCATGACCTTCTCGTGTATCGTGATCGGGATCATTGCGATGATGGCCATCAGCCCGGATCAGATCTACGCCTTGGTCCCGGAGGGATGGGATGAATTCTTTTTTGGATGGCGGCTGGATATGGACTGGTCGGGCATCATGGACACGGTGAACTACCGCATCGAACAGGACGGGTTCGAACTGTTTGGCTACGCCCTTATCCTCATGATCTTCAAGGGTATTATGGTCAGCATTGCCGGCCCCGTGCCGAGCTATGACATGCAGCGCGTACTGGCCACCGGTACCCCGAAAGAAGCTGCCAAGATGAGCGGGCTGGTTATACTTGTACTCTATTTTCCCCGCTATTTCATGATCGCCGGACTCACCATGCTGGCGATCGTGTTCTTCAGTCCGGAACTCAAGGCCATGGGGGCCGATCTGGATTTCGAGATGATCCTGCCTTTTGCGATCAATAATTTCATACCGGTCGGTTTCATGGGTATCCTGCTGGCCGGCCTCATTGCGGCGTTCATGTCCACATTTGCTGCCTTTGTCAATGCTGCTCCCGCGTATATCGTAAATGATATTTACAAAAAGTACATCAATCCGGAAGCCAGCGACCGCACGTACGTCAGGCTGAGCTATGCCGCCTCGCTGACGGTCGTCGTGGTCGGCATCTTGTTCGGATTCGTGGTGGATACCATTCACGCGCTCACGGTCTGGATCGTGGGCGGTCTCTACGGCGGGTACATAGCCGCGAACCTGCTGAAATGGGTCTGGTGGCGGCTTAATGGCTATGGTTACTTCTGGGGGATGCTGGCCGGTATCGTCGCAGCGCTGACTACGCCCGGCATGTTCCCCGATCTTACGGCCCTGTTCGCCTTTCCCATCGTATTCGGTTTCTCTTTGGGCGGCACCATTATCGGGACGCTGTTGACCAGCCCGACGGAGCCGGATGTCCTAAAGAAATTCTATACGGATGTGCGTCCCTGGGGCTGGTGGAAACCGGTTCAGGAAGCCTGCGAATCAGAAAATCCTGCCATTACACCCAACACGGACTTCCGGCGCGACATGTTCAACTGCGCTGTAGGGATTGCCTGGCAGATGTCACTGGTGGTCATGCCCATCTATCTGGTGCTTGGAGAATATGGCAAAATGGGAGTGAGCATTGCCGTGTTCGTGCTGTGCAGTGCAATCCTCAAGTTCAACTGGCTGGACAAGATCCAGGATTATCCCGAAGGAACGAAGCTAAGGGAAGATCAGATCCGTGGCCGTCTGAAAACGGACGAGCAGGAAACATAAGTTTATGAACAGGAGGGATATCCGAATACCCGGAACCTTATCCTCCATAAGACTCATCAACAGGATCCCCATGATCTTTACCAACGAGGTTTTTTCCGCGACAGCCAGAATGCTGGTTATTGGCATTGCCGCATTTTGGTGGTCTGTGTCAGGCAGTTCCCTTTCCATTTCGGATGCGCGGGCCGCACATGTGACGGAGATGGGAACCGGACCTCTGGTGGATGTGTATTTTGATCCCGCGCTGGAGGGCGGCGTACCCGAACTTACGCTTTTTCCACGCAGGGACCATCCCCATCCCGTACCGGTGTGGGTGCGTGCCTATGTGCTCGATGAGCATGACCGTCCGGTCACACGGGCAGAGCAGGTGCTCACGGTGGATGATACGCTGCGGTACGTCCTGCCGGTTGAAGATCGTCGCGAGTATGTCGGTGTGGCCGTGCTGGAGGACCGGGATGCCGAACAGCCCTGGTTTGAGTTCCGGGCGCTGTACCTTGGCGGGGCGCCGGTACTGGAATACGACGCTTCCGGCATAAACATGCCGCCGGATGACTTCCG
>JAWOCT010000017.1:0-8977 GCA_046483675.1 Cyclonatronaceae bacterium | reverse complement strand
CGACGTGCTGGATACCTGGTTCTCCTCCTGGCTCTGGCCTTTCTCCACACTCGGATGGCCGGAAAAAACACGGGATTTCGAGTACTTCTATCCCACTTCCGTGCTCGTTTCGGGATACGACATCCTTTTTTTCTGGGTAAGCCGGATCCTCATGGGCGGCATTCATTTTACCGGTCAGGCCCCTTTCCATGACGTGTTCATGACCGGCATTGTCAAGGACAAACTGGGACGCAAAATGAGCAAGAGCCTTAACAATGGTATCGATCCGCTCGAAATGATCGACCAGTACGGCGCCGATGCGGTCCGCTATTGCCTGATCATCCTATGTGCCCAGGGTCAGGACATCAAGCTCGATCCCACCAAGTTCGAGATGGGACGCAATTTTGCCAACAAGCTGTGGAATGCCTTCCGCTTCCTGAACATGCACCTGGATCCGGATGCCGGATATGCCCATGAATGGTCCCATGATCCCAGAGCAGAAAAGGAACTGCCGCTGCACGACCGGTGGATGCTCTCCAGGATACACCAGACGATCGCCGATGTGGACGATGACCTGTCGCGCTATCGACTCAACGAAGCCCTGCTCAAAATCTATTCACTAGTATGGGATGACTTCTGTGACTGGTACCTGGAGCTGATTAAGCCGGAATACGGTACCACGATGGGCAGGAAAGCCGCAGAACGGGCGATTATCCACTTTGAGACGCTGCTCAAGCTGCTGCACCCGTTCATGCCGTTCATTACCGAAGAGATCTGGCAGCGCCTTCGCTTCCGCTCTGCCTCTGAGGCCCTCATCGTAAGCACCTGGCCCGGACATAACGAAGCCATGATCCATACCGATGCAGTTGAGCTCTTCACTACGATCCAACAGCTCATCTCCTCCATACGGAATATTCGATCGGAAATGCGTGTGCCGGATCAGCTGGAAGTGGACGTGATCATACGGCCTGCGACACCGGAAACCGCGAAAGCCCTGGCCACACACCGGCCGATGTTCGATAAAATGTTACGGATGGACAAGTTCACTGTCGATCATTCCGCTGAGCGTCCGGCAGCCAGCGCATCCGATGTGGTCGGCGGACACCAGATTTTCATTCCCCTCACCGGCTTGATCGATTTCGACAGGGAAAAAGAAAGGATCGGCAAAGAAATCACCCGGTTGGAATCGTTTCTTCAATCGGTTGAAAAAAAACTATCCAACAGGAAATTCCTGGATAATGCTCCGGAACAGGTTGTGCAGAATGAAAAGAAAAAAAAGGAAGATGCCCGGCTTAACCTTCAGAAAATGCAGACCATTCTTGCCGATCTGGATTGAACGTCGTTTTATATGCCTACATTTGTTCTACAAAATGATGACGCCGAGCCTCGGCCCTCCGTCCCCCCTTTTCTCAAAGATGTCAACGATCGCCAGCGTGAGGCCGTGCTGCACACCGATGGCCCGCTGCTGATCATTGCAGGAGCCGGAAGCGGCAAAACGCGGGTGCTGACCTACCGGATCGCCAATCTGCTGTACCAGAAAAAGGCCCATCCCAACCAGATACTGGCCCTGACCTTTACAAACAAGGCCGCCCGGGAAATGCAAGAGCGTATTGCCGGATTAATCGGTGACCGTGCCAACCGGCTTTGGATGGGAACTTTCCATTCCATTTTCTCACGAATCCTCCGCATCGAGGCGGAGCATCTGGGTTTCACGCGCGACTTCAGCATCTATGATACCGTCGACAGCGATCGGGTCATCAAAACCATCCTGCAAGAGCTGAACATTAATACACGTGAAATCAAGCCACGGAGTGTGCGATTTGTAATAAGTAGTGCCAAAAACCAAATGATTGGGCCTGAAATGTTCAGGGACGGGTTTGTTCAGAGTTCACTTGACGACATCGCCGCCCAAGTGTACCAGCGGTATCTGGAGCGGTGCAGGAAGAACAATGCCATGGATTTCGACGATCTGCTGATCAAGCCCATAGAGTTGTTCGAGCGGCATCCCGACATACTGCAGAAATACCAGCAGCATTTTCGCTATATCCTCATCGATGAATATCAGGATACAAACCATGCCCAGTACCGGGCAACCAAGATGCTGGCCGCCGGACATCAGAACATTTGTGTGGTGGGAGATGATTCTCAAAGCATCTATTCTTTTCGCGGAGCCGACATCACCAATATCCTGAACTTCCGGGAGGATTATCCTGATGCCGTACAGATTCCCCTGGAGCAGAATTACCGCTCGACCAAATCGATTCTGAAATGTGCCGATTCCGTGATCAAGGTAAACAGATCCCGGCTCGAAAAGACCCTGTGGACCCGCAACGATCAGGGCGATGCCATCACCGTCCTGGAAAACTATGACGAACGTGACGAAGCCAATCGCATTGCCCGCACCGTAGAGGAAAAAAAAATCCGGGGTAATCTCTCCTACCGCGATTTCGCCGTGCTTTATCGGACCAACTACCAAAGCCGGGTGCTGGAAGATGCCTTTCGGCGCCGGGGTATCCCCTACCAGCTGGTGGGTGGAATCTCTTTCTATCAGCGAAAGGAGATCAAGGACGTTACGGCCTACCTCCGCCTGCTTGTCAACCCGCACGATGACGAATCCGTGCTTCGTGTGATAAACGAACCTGCCCGCGGCGTGGGGGAAAAAACCATATCCATCCTGTTGCAAAAGGCCCGCGAACAGGAAACATCCCTCTGGAACGTAATAAACGAAGTGGAATCCACAGGCATATACAAACCCGCGGTTCCCAGGATACGTGAATTCGTCGAAGTGCTGAAGCGTACAGTGGGAAAACTTGCGGAAAACGGGATTACAGATACTGTTCGCTACCTGCTGGAAGAGACCGGATATGTTCGTCAGTTCATTGAAGAACACTCCCATGATTCACTCATGCGCCGCCAGAACGTCATGGAGCTGTTGAATGCCATCTCCTATTTCGAAAAGAGCAGCTCCAGGCCTTCACTGAGTACATTTCTGCAAGAGATCAGCCTGGTTACCGACCTGGATGCTCATGATGCCAACGAGCCGGCCGTAACACTCATGACCGTCCACGGTTCCAAGGGTCTGGAGTTTCCGGTCGTTTTTATTGCCGGACTGGAGGAGGAGTTGTTCCCCATCGGTGGAAGGATCGGCGAGGAAGTGGATATCGAGGAGGAGCGCAGACTGTTTTATGTGGCCATTACGCGTGCCGAAAAACAGCTCTGTTTCAGTTTTGCCAAAAACCGGTTTCGATTCGGTGATCAGGTTGAAATGCGGCCCTCACGCTTTCTTGATGAAGTAGACACTTCCGTGGTCAGGACCGAGACCGGGGCCACCTTCCGGCAAAAGGGATCGCAACGCGCGGGCCGGACGCAGACCTATATCTCATATGACGATCGCGCATCAAATGACCCGTCAGACATGGAGTGGCGGCCCGAAAACACCCGCCGTGGTGATGAGCCGGGAGCCGGCCATTCCGGCACATATGATTCGGGACCGTCGCCTACCGTAGAATACGAGCCGGATCATCAGGGCGGTGAATTGCAGCCGGGCATGGCCGTGATCCATCCAAAGTTCGGTCCGGGTAAAGTCCTGAAGTGCGAAGGACAGGGAGAAAACGCCCGTATTACCGTATTTTTCAGGAATGTCGGGCAGAAAAAACTGGTCGCCCGACTGGCCAGGCTCACTGTGATCGGATGAAGGACCCATCCACCCCTCACTCAGCATCCCTTCGTGCCAATAGCGGGCAAAAGTCTGCCAGTCCTGGATCGGATGCAAGAGAACCGTTACTGTAAAGCGGGGCGCGGTTTACCCCTCACTGTGCATGAATTGATCATGTCCCCAACGTTTCCCGGAATTCCACAAACTGGAAAATATCCTTGCGTGAGATAATGCCGACAAGCTCGCCGTTATCAAGCACGGGCATGCGTCCGCTGCCGGTATCGATCATTTGCATCAGCACGTCATAGGCATCCGTATCCGGTCTGACCGAATACAGTGAATCTTTGGGCGTCATGATGTCAGACACCCTGGTGGTTTGCCATTTTTCACGATCAACTGCTTTTACCTGATTGATCTCAACAAGTCCCAGAAACTCGTCCTGTCTCATAACCGGAAAACAGGAGAACCGGTTTTTGAAAAAGTATTCATTGACCAGATTTCTCAGGCTCACATTCGGGTGAACGGTGGAGGGATCGGTCGTCATGATCTTGCGCACGGGTATCCCTGACAGACCTTCCCTCATGGCCACCATGTAGTATCCGCTTTTTGCCGATTGCAGCAGGAACATACCTACGAATATCCAGATCAATCCGGCCATCAGGGACCCGCCAAGGGCCAAAAACACCCCCGCAAACATCAGGAGAAAAGCGAACAGATGCCCCAGGTTGCTGACTATACGGGTGGACTTTCGCAGATTGCCCGTATAGTGCCAGATTGCGGCACGCAGCATCCGGCCCCCGTCCAACGGAAATCCCGGCACCAGATTGAATATCACGAGCAGCACGTTTATATAACCAATGTACCAGAAGACGCCGTGTATGCCCTCGCGTACCAACGGATCCAGCAGCCAGGCGGTCCCAAGGAAAAGGAGTCCGAGCCCAAAACTGCAAAGCGGTCCGGCGGCGGCAATGACGAATTCATCACTGGCTTTCCCGGGTTCTTTTTTCATCCTGGCAAGGCCGCCGAAGATAAAAAGCACAATCTCGGAAATTTCCACATTTCGTTTTCGGGCAACGATGGCGTGGGCAAATTCATGAAGCAGGATGGAAATGAAGAACAGCAAGGCAGCCAACACACTTAAAACCCATGCTTCGGCGGCGCCCATCTGTTCGTATTGTTGCGGAAAAAAATTATTGGCCAGTACATACACTACCAGCACGAACATGATAAACCAGCTGTAATCCAATCCAACCCGGATCCCTCTGTAGGTTCCCAGTGATAAACCCTGTTTATGCATTATCTTACCTTTTACTGGACTTGTTGATTGAGCGGAGGCAGATTATTTCAGCCTGCAGCAGACGATGTTTAAAAGGGCATGTACCAACTGCAGGGGTCATTCCGTTTCATAATACGCAATTGAATTACAGGAATCCAAAAATGCAGAGCGGCCTTGATTTGCTTCACTACGCGTTTGGGTCGTACATTGCACAGTTATTCAATACTCACGCAGAGCAGCTTTTAAAAGCAAGGCCTTCGCTACAGAACCTCCTGGTAACAGCAACGGAATGTGCGGATTCTTGTAACCGGTACAGATCATATCACACGCTTTCATATCCCTGCAGGTTAACGGTCAGCATGGTAACTAGGGCATCTTTAGTTTGGGCATTCACGATCATCCTGACCGTAGTTAGCGGTACAGCCGTATCCGCCCAGGAAGCAGTCTCTGCCTATCATATTGCCCTGGGGGGTGGTACTGCCTTTGTAACTGGTCCATCTGCCCATTTCCGAAATCCGGCCAACATAATTCTCACCGATCCATCTCACCGGCACCATATAACACTGGGCACGGCTGGTCTGTATCACAGCCATGGCCTGGCTGCAAGTAATGCAGGTGACCTGCCGGGGGAAACCACTGCGTTCTTCGTGCCTGAAGACCTCTCGTCTCATAAATCGGTGAGCGAGACCGATCTGGATATGATGTTTGGTAATTCTGACCGTTTCAGCAGAACGCACTCCATTGAGGTGGTCCCGCTGACCTATACTTGGGCGGACGAATCCCGCGGGTACTCTCTGGCATGGCGTTCCAGGGGGATTTCCTCTTTCGAAATGAACCGCAACTGGTTTGACAACGAAGCCGTAGACAGCGAATCCCCGTCCCCTTTCACACGCTATCTGAATGAAAATTATCAGGTCTTACATGAAATATCGTTTGCCATGGCCCGGGAAGTGACCATGCTGAACCGATGGCAGGCCGGACTCAACACATTGTACATCGGACTGGCCCCCAAACTTGTTCTGGGTGGAATGCATTCCGAAATGAGATACCGCTCTGATCTCGACCCGGTCCAGACAGGATGGCAAAGTGCCGGACTGATGGAAGCCCGGGCATCTGGTGATATCAGCCTGTATATGGCCGATCTTCTGCGTTCGAGTGATGCAGAAGAGGCGTTTCGCAACCATATGGAGCCATCATCCAATTTAGGAATAAACGGGGCAGGATTCGGTTTGGATGCCGGTCTTACCTATATCATACCCTTGGGAGACGATATTTCGCTTTCACCGCATCACCAAGCGCCCTTGCGCAAATCATTGCGTTTGAGCGTGGCCCTCACCGATATCGGAGCCGTACGCTATCACGGGAGTCCTTCAAAATGGCAATCACGTGAAGTGCGGCGCACCTATGACGAGTTACCCCGGACCCTGGCAGTATATTCCGGCAAACCGGGTGATTTTTTCCGCTATATACAGGAAGAGTCCGGAGATGAAACGGTGCTTGACAATCTTGCCCAGGTTGATGATCAACCCTACTTCATCCAGCTTCCCACGGAGCTGCATATGGGAACGGCGTTTCAGTACAACTGGATCACAACCGTTGCCAACATGAATTACCGCTTGAATTCACCTGATTTCAATGCAGGTGGATGGAGATTCTCTCTTGGTGCGGATATAAGGCTGCTCCGTTTTTTACCGGTCATGGGCAGCGTGCAATGGCAGCCGGACAGTGACATCACCTTCGGCATGGGAGCGGGTCTGGATCTGGGCCTGCTGAAAGCCTTCGGAGCTGTCAGGTTTATCCCCTCACCGGGCGAAAGATCCGGCCTGCACGTAAACAACCTCTCCACCCTCACACTGCAGATCAGCTTCTGAAAGGGACAGCCCTGGGAACATCCCGATAGCAATTATCAGGCCGATACAAGGCCGATACAAGGCCGATACAAAAAAAAAGTAAATCACCAAGAGATATCCAACCGGTATTTGATTCGGAGGATGATGCAGGGTATGATAGAGGGGTTCATTTTTGTCAGGCCATGCGGACCTGGTTCATGTCATATTGGCGGAATTCATGACGAAATGATTTTTGCGTCCAAAGTGGCTTGTTTCTTGCAGCCATTGCGACTCACCTAATGAACAAAAGAGCGCAAAACTGATATAAAACGCGAAACAGACGAAAAGCATCAAACGATTTGCAAATAAAACCTTAATAAGCGTGACAGAATGGTAATGTCACAAAATACGTTACTATAATCTTGATTGGCATCTGAGTGTATTGTAAGATAATTTGCTTATACAGGATGCCTGAATAAATGTTCAAAACCAGAGCATAAGCCGTATGCCCAACTACATTGATCTGAATAAATTTAAAAAGAGATTATCGGAAGACGAATTCGATGATTTTGAACAGGCTATCCCCCTGTTGTCCGAGGAAGAAGAGAAAAAGATGACGGAATCGGACATCCCGGATGAACTGCCCATCTTGCCGCTGAAAAATACGGTTCTCTATCCGGGTGTTGTCATTCCCATCACCGTTGGAAGGGACCGTTCGCTCGAATTGGTCAAAAAGGCCTACGAAACAGATAAAACCATCGGTATCGTCACCCAGAAAAATCAGGAGCAGGAAGATCCATCACCGGACGAATTGTACCACGTCGGCACCGTTGCGCAGATCCTGAAACTTATCAAGATGCCCGATGGAAGCAAAAGCATTGTGATCCAGGGTAAAAGTGTATTCGAGATAGACGAATTCATCGAGCACGAACCATATTACGTGGCAAGGGTCAATCCTTTTGTCTACGACCAGGACGTATCCGGAGTCGAGCTCGATGCCGCTTTGCGCTCTGTCAAGGAGACCGCAATACAAATCGTAAACCTCTCCCCCAATATCCCGTCGGAAGCCGGCATTGCCATCAACAACATCAACAGTCCGACCTTCCTGCTGAACTTTATCAGCTCCAACCTGAATATCTCACTGGATGAAAAGCAAAAACTGCTTGAGATAAAAACTTTTTCCGAAAAAATGGAAAAGGTAATGGCATACCTCAAGAAGGAGATGCAGGTGCTCAATCTCAGCGAAGAGATCCGTTCCAAGGTCAAGACTGATATTGACAAACAGCAAAAGGATTTTTACCTCCGCCAGCAGCTCAAGGCCATACAGGAAGAGCTGGGCGAGGACAGTGAGCTTGAGGATGTCAACAAACTGCGGGCCCGTGCCAAGGAAAAATCATTCCCTGAACACGTCCGGAAGGTGCTTGACAAGGAGTTGGAGCGGCTGGAGCGTACACCGGCAAATGCACCCAACCACGGTGTCATTTACAACTACGTAGAATGGCTTGTAGACCTTCCATGGGAGCACTATTCCGACGACAAGCTTGATCTGAAACGGGCCAGAAAGATCCTGGATGAAGATCACTATGGGCTCGAAAAGGTTAAGAAACGGATTGTTGAGTACCTTGCCGTGCTCAAACTCAAGAAAGACATGAAAGCACCCATATTATGCTTTTACGGACCTCCGGGTGTGGGCAAGACTTCGCTGGGAAGATCCATTGCCCGGGCCATGGGTCGTGAATTCCAGCGGTTCAGTGTGGGTGGACTCCAGGACGAAGCTGAAATCCGCGGACACCGCAGGACCTATATAGGTGCACTTCCTGGTCGCATCATCCAGAGTATCAAAAAAGCCGGGACCAGCAACCCGCTCATGATGCTCGACGAGATCGACAAGGTCGGTATGAATTTCCGCGGTGACCCGACGTCTGCCCTCCTCGAGGTTCTGGATCCCGAGCAAAACCACACTTTCTACGACAATTATCTTGAATTGGAATACGACCTTTCCAAGGTCTTGTTCATTGCAACAGCCAACAATGTCGACACGATTCCACCTGCCCTGCGCGATCGCATGGAGATGATCTATCTGAGCGGGTATACACTGGAGGAAAAACTGCAAATTGCCAAGAAATATCTGGTGCCCAAGCAGATCAGTGAAAACGGGCTGAAGAAAAGCCAGTTCCGTGTATCCGACAAGGCCATTGAGAAGGTCATCGACGGCTACACCAGAGAATCAGGTGTGCG
>JAWOCT010000082.1:0-25500 GCA_046483675.1 Cyclonatronaceae bacterium | reverse complement strand
AACCGCTTCACGGGGCGACCGTCCTGCTGGCCGATGCCGCCGGCGGCACCGCCACCAACAGCAGCGGAACGTTCCAGCTGAACCGCATGATCAGCGGCTCGCACCGTATCGTGATCAGTTACGTGGGCTACCATCCCGTCGAAACGGTGGTGGAAATCCGTCCGGATGAGATGGTGCGGACGGAAGTGTCCCTGGAGCCGCGGCCGCTCTCATTCAACCCGGTCGTCATAGAGGCCCACCGGCCCGAGCTGGCCGGCATTGACAACCACGCCTCGGTGCAGTCGCTGGCTAACTGGGATGTTTCAGGCGGTCGGCGCGACCCCATCCGCAGCCTTGGACTGTTCGCCGGGCTTCAGTACGGTCTGCCGCTGCAGGACATCCACCTCCAGGGCGGACGCCAGGGCGAACACCGCATCCGGCTGGACGGCATCCCCGTCTATAACCCATACCACTTCGGCCACTTGTACAGCAGCTTCAGTCCGCTCGCTATCAGTGATGTTCGCCTCCACAAGGCCGGCTTCGGCGCCGCGGAGGGCAGCATGCTCTCGGGGATCATCGATTTCGTGCACGACATTCCGTCCCCCGGATCGCGCGGCATCACTCTGCTCGGCGATCCGGTCAATGCCAACCTTCGCGCCGATATTTCTATTACGGGGGATGGCGGAGATTCGTCCGGGACAGGCGACACACCTGCCCAACCCTATCCTTCCGTCTCGGCAACCGGAAACCTGCGGAGCAATTTTTGGGATCTGTATCAGGAACCAAACTTGCAACAGACGCTCAAGGACTGGGGGTACGTCGATCAGATCCTCGCTGAAAACCTGCTCCAGGCACCGGGTACTATCCAAAATGAGTACGAATCGCTCAAGCAGGTCTCCGACCTCCGTTATCTGGACGGGCACGCTGCCATCCAGTACGAACCCAATCCCTACCACACCATCAACGCCTCGGTGTGGCATGGTCGCAACCGGATCCGCATGACAGCACTGAACCGCCGCCATGAAGGCGAAATACATGACCGTTACCTGTTCACCCGCGACGATTACCAGTGGCATAATATGATCGGACAGGTGCGGTGGGATGCCAGTCCGGGCCCGCGCCTGACCATATCCACCCGGGCCGGATTCAGTTCCGGGCGCATGGATCACCGCTATCACATGTTCACCCGTCACACGGCCGACATGGGACTCGATGAAATTGGCACGTACCTTACAGCCAGTGGCGCGTATTCGCGTATGTCGGACGCCGTCCCCGTGGAGCCGCGCCACGCCGGTTCCAACCGCATCGACCATGGTCTGTTCCGGTCCGCCCTGCAGTACCATTTCACGCCGCAGTTCCGAGTGGAAAACGGCCTGGAGCTGAACGCAGTCTCTTCGCAGGTCGATTTCAGCGACTTCTTTTTCCTGCCTACATCATTGGATGAAAACACGCTTTTCGGTACCCTTTTTTCCAATCTGCACTATCATCCAGGCCAAAACTGGCAGATCACGGCCGGATCGCGTTTCACCCATCTGGACACGCATTCCCGCACCTTTGCCGAACCGCGACTGTCGGTGCAATACAACCGGGTTAACTCGGCCATCGGCTACTGGTCGGCACGGCTGGCCGCCGGCGTCTACCGCCAGTTCATCCACCAGTACGATATCACCAATGTAGGGCCGACCTCTCTGGTGCCCTCCTTCACGGTCTGGTCGCACGCTTCGGCCGACGAACCACCCAAGGCGTATCACATGAGCGGTTCATGGCTTCACCAGCTGTCCGCCCTGACTACCCTGAAACTCGAGGCCTACTACAAGTGGGAGCCGACGCACTACGTCAGTTCACCCCTCAGTATGGCTACGGAAGCCGGCTTCGGCTTCGACCGCAGCTCCGCTGAGGCCTTTTCCGAATCCACCCGTCTGCGCTCCGGCGGCTTCTCGGTGCGCCTGCAACAGCTCCTGCCCGATCCTCAAATCAAGCTGATGATGGGTTACGACTACACCCGCGCGAAGCTGCACATGTCGCAATTCGGCCGCACCGTTCCCGCCCCGTGGAACGAGCCGCACCGCATCCAGGCCAGGGGCATTATCGATCTGTACGGCCCCATCTCGGTCATCGCCAACTGGAAATCGGTCTACGGCCGCGCCTGGGGCTTCCGCCAGGCCTATTACGACTACCTCTGGGTCACGGGCACCCGGACCATCGGCGGACAATTCGATTTCGGCTCCCCGGAGAACGACCGGCTCCCGGCCTTCCACCAGCTCGACCTTTCACTGCGCTACCGCCCGTCCCTCGGTTCGCTCCGGGTGGATGTGCACCTGGACCTGATCAACGTCCTGAACCGCCGCAACGTGATCGACTGGAGCCTGAAACCGGCCGGAACGACATCTACACAGCCACCGCAACCGTCTTCCCACAACACCGCGAACGGCGGAGTTGGTGGAGCCGGTGGATACGTCGGGGGTGGAGACAGCGGCGACGGCAGTGGCGTTTCACAGGATTACGACATCACCTACGAAATCCACGAGCGCACCATGCCCGGCTTCTACCCGGTACTGCGACTGGAAATCGGGTTGTAGTAAACCGGGTTGTAGGGTTGTAGCCAACGGGATTACAGCAAACCGGATTACAACCAACCGGCTTTTAATAATCCAGCTTGAGAATTCACTTGTCCGATGTTGTTTTTTTTTAGAATCTTACTTGCATGCGCTCAGCCAATTGGGCATACAAACAACCATTCGGAACAACCGCAGGCAAATCGCCAAATCAAATTTAATATGAGCTTTATCAAAGTATCACTGACCACGATCATCGGCATTCTCACTTTCACGGCTTTGCTCTCAGCCAGGCCTGCACCGGCAACCGCCCAGCCGGCCGTCGAACAGATCGGGATTACCACCGGCGTTGTCAACAATAACGTGAGGTCCAACCTCGGTTCGATGGATTCCAGAACCGGACTCCGCGTCTCGCTCTACACCGACGTCCGCCTCACCCGCTCCATATTCACCAGCGCAGAGTTCGGGTATGTCCAGCGTGGTTACCATGAGGATATGGAATTTGTCCAGCATGATGGCTCGGAACAGGGGTATCGTACGGATCTCGTCACCGGCCGTGCCAGCACTGGACATCTTTTGCTGGGGCTGTCCGCCAACTTCGAACGAAAACTGCTTGACCAGACATGGTACCTCGGGGCGGGACCGCGCATGGAGTGGCTTACTTCACGGGAAAACGCATCGTTCGAGAGTGACATTTTTGACGAGGTCGTGGAATCCGAGCTGCTGGACTTTCTGGATGACACCTCGCTTGGCATCTCGGCTTCGGCCGGCCTGCGCAACCTGGCCTTTGGCCCGGCAACTCTGCGCCTGGAGCTGCGCTACGACTACGACCTGACCGATGCCATGAGCGACTACCCGAGAACCTATCGGAATCACGGATTTGCGTTTACGGTTGGATTGGGATTGCGGCCGTGATACTGGGTTTATAGCACTCTAATCGGGATATTTTTCCCTGAAATCGGAACTGCAGCACTGTAATCGGAATTGCGGCCCGGAGACAGGGAGTGCGCAACAGGTCCATATCCGGATTGCTCAGGATGGCCCGTCATATGATGTTCTTCTTTTTCCAGAGTATGGTGATAAAGTCCACCTTGCGTTCAGCCGCCGTCTTGCAGATTTCCCCGGCTATGGTGCCCGAACGGACTTCCGTCTGAACCGACAATCCACGGTCACGAAATAACACCCCTTATCCTTCAGTGCGGACTTCCGTCGCGCCCGCTCATCCTCACTGCCCGAATACACATGCAGCAGACAGGCGGATTCCGTACCGAAGTGCGAGATAAAAACGGCCAGATTATTGAGTTTGTCAGCCGGTTCTTTCAGGTTCAGGGGGATGAGTATCGTTTGCAACATATCATGTGCCATGACGGTTTCTCATCATTCCTGTTGAGGGTTTGTCCTTATTCCAGTCGGGAGTTTGTCTTATTCCAGTTGAGGGTTTGTCCCACTCCAGTTGGTGGTTTGCCTTCACCCAGGCCCTTAAAACACCCGGGTAACCGGTAAATCAAGCAAGAACTGCCGGAAAATTTTCCTCATTTTACGAGCGTCATCCTGCCGGTCAGCACACGGCCGGCACTTTCCAGACGGTACACGTACATTCCTCCCGCCAGATCCGAGGCATCGAACCGCACCCGGTGTGAACCGGCCTCCAGGGTCCCGTCCACAAGCAGCGCCACCCGGCGCCCCAGCAGATCGTAGACAGCCAGACGCACCGGTCCGTGCCGGTCCAGCGAAAAAGGGATTACCGCCTCGGTGTTGAAGGGGTTGGGATAGTTGGACATCAGCGTGAACTGCGCCGGAAAGTCCGAGGTATCTTCATCCGCGCTGCCGTCTTCAGACCTGCCATCTTCAGACCTGCCATTCCCCGAACGGTTCCCGGCCGAGACATCCTGACTGATGGTAATTAAGTAGTCATTCCCGCTGTTATTGTCCCAACTGTCGTCGCTGTAGCTGATGACGAACGAGATATTAGTCACTTCCTGCTCTTCGTGCGCGAACGGACCTAGCTGCAGGGAAAGTGACCCATCTTCTTGTTGTGTCATGGGCGTCTGGACGGCCACCTGGTCCTCCCACGCGAACGATCCCTCCGGCCAGAAATCTTCATGCGGACGGGTCCAGTTGTTCACACCCCAGTGCAGGTTGCCGGTGGTATGCGCATCTGTCACGGTGATGGTGATGGTATCCTCGATGGTCGGTTCGGGGGGCTCCCAGGTGACGGGTCCGTCGGGATCCGGACCGCCGTTTCCGGGATCGGATCCGGAGGGTGACGATCCAACCCAGACGTGCTGGATGATCGACCGGGAAACATTACCCAGCGAATCGGTGGCCTCCACGTAATAATCGACCATCATCTCCTCCAGTCCAGCTATTTCCGTCCGGAATTCCTCTGCTTTGACATCCGGCAGCGGATTGGTGACCGACGGGATATAAGTGCCAGTCATGGGCACCGATTGCCAGTCGCCGGCAGCGGGTCCCCCGGCATAGGTCAGGTTATCCTCCGTGATCTCCATGGACGCCGAGACGCGGTACCGGAGCACCACCTCATCCACCCCGCTCATATCGTAAACATACGTCCATACCTCGAAATCGGATGGCATCACGCCCTGGCCATCCCACTCGATGCCGCCGGGGTTATAGGGTGTGCGCTGCGGAAGGAAGATGGACGGACCGGTCTCGTCCGCCCCGCCTTCGGCCACCGCTTTCGCCCTGGCGATGGCCAGGTTGGCCGCACGGGCGGGATGCGAGTCCCACATTTCGGTGCCATCCCAGTACCAGTAATCCGATGACTGACCGTTCAGATAATACCTCCACGCCTGACGCGTATCGGTATGGCCGGCATCTATCTGCTCTGCGGTTTCCACATAGTTTTTGGCTGCAGTGAGGATGCCCCATGCATTGCGGTTCGGGCTATACAGGCTGTCGGCACCCGGAAACTCGCGCGGCACGCTGAGCCATTTGAGGAACTCGGGATCGCCCCCGTCGGCGCCCAGCCAGCTGCCGTCCTGCACATGAATCACGTCGTCGGGGTCGGGCGGATACTTGTCGAGGTAATCCTGGATGGTGGTGACGACAAACCGGTCGGGATGCTCCTGCAGCCAGTTCACCATATTCTCGAAATTGTGGTTGTAGTAGGCCGAACTGCCGCCGCCGTGATTGTCGCCGTCGTGGTGGAGCAGAAGCAAAATGGGCTGGTCCGGATCGGTATTGTACGCTTCGAACTGGCTCATTACGTGTTCGTACTGAAGCGCGCCGAATCCTCCGCGCCCGTCCTCTTCTCCGAGGTAGCGGGATGCGGGTACGGCGATCATTTTGCTGATCTCGCCCGTCTCCGGATCGGTAAACGAGACATAGCGAGGCTGGTGCGCCCATTGCATGGACACCGGCGTCGGCGCCCAGAGTCCGTCCAGCTGGTTCCAGTCGCCGGGATTTGGATTGCGCACATCCGACCGGTTCGGACGCTTCACGGCACTCTGGTCCGCATACGGCGCACCCTGCGCAGCCCGCTCGAAATGAAGGTTGTCCACGATCACCCATTCGAATCCTTCCTCCACCATTGCCGGGATCATACGAGTGGAAAACGCCGTTTCCGGCGGGAATATGCCCTTTGAGTACTCACCCGGGAAATATTCGCCCATGGATTCGCGATGCCACTGGATGTGCCGGCGGATGTCGGTTTGATCGAGGAGCGGCATGAGCGGATGGTGATAGCCAAAGCCGGTCATGGCCAGGCGAGGGTTGCCCAGCCCGGTCTGCAGGGTGATGGCATCAGCCCAGGGGGCGGTCCAGTTCTGAAATCCCCAGCCCGCCTGTCGCGCCGCCTCCAGGTTTTCGATCAGCGAGCCGGAGAAGCTGACCTGCGCACCGAAGTGTACCATGCCGGCATCGGCGCCGCGCTGCACGGCATTCGAGGGCCAGTCCGTGTACGGTCCGGTGCGCGACGTATGCACTTCCCGCAGTGAAAAACTGTATGCCCCGCGGGCTTCGGTTTCCACCACCGATTCGTAGGGCCAGTAGATCGGCTGATGCATGTGCCAGTGAAAGGCAATGTAGACGGGAGGGCCGTCCACCGCCGTTCTTTCTGTCGGATCTTCTCCTGCATTTCCTGCCGGGCTTCCCCCTGCTTTCGCTGGAACCTGTGCAGACGGGAACAATGTCGCGACCAGCATAAACGCGACGGCACAACGAAACGGAATATTTCGACAAACGGTAAAAACGATCAGGATCTTGATGTACGGCATGGAAGAGTAGTTGTAATATATGCTTTGTAAGCGTATGCTTTGTAAGCGCTTACAACAAAAATAGCACAAACTGGACACAAAAAACACCTTTTCTTCCCACGTGGTACAATGCCGGCAGGGCTGCTGCGTTTTTGAAAGCAAGTTGCATTTATGTTTTGTCAATGTGCGGGAATGCTGTATATTTACCGATTGAATAGACTCCTGCCGGATGCACCAGATGCAAGGTCACATGCGCAAATCAATGGACACCGTTAAAACGCTGATAGCCGCCGCTGCGATTGCCTTCGCATCGACCGTTTCGGCCGTGCACGTGCATGATACCATCACATGCAGTCATTCCACCCCGGCGGTTGTCCAGGACAAGCATGACATTCACGACTGCATTTACTGCTTGGTAGTCTATCAGACCCTAACTGCCGACGCCGACCTGCAGCCGTTTATCCTCAGTGGTTCGGAGACACTGCTTCCTGACCGACCGGCGGTCTTCCAGACACGCTTCTCTTTTGACTGGTTCGGGCGGGCCCCGCCTTTCTCTGCCTGATCGCGGACCATTCATTTGTTATGGGTACGCACCCATCCCCGCTACCCGATATCTGCTGTTTCGGTCCCATATAGTCCCACTCGGCATGTTGCCATATACAAAACGTAGCTGTGAACGGCAACCGTTTGATATGGCAGATCCGCATGCACCTGGCGATAAACCCGTAGCAACAGATCATGCCGGATATATCGGACGTTCCATCCCTTTTTGTCTTCTTTTTTCCCTTACCAACCAAAACCTGGCAATACCATGACACGCAAACACACCCCTGCAGCCCTTTTAATCCTTCTTTTCGGCAGCCTTGCCTTTCTGGGCGCCTGCGATGACGATCACGAGCACGAGTATCATCATGCTCCTATTGGGGTCGTTCTGAGCATTGACAACAGTATGATCGCCGTGCAGGAAGGAAACAACATGACCTACGCTGACGGTGATGCCATCAGTGTCCCATCCGGTGGTGCCACTGAAACCATAAACATCCAGTTTCTGGACGATGAAGGCACGCATTTCACACCCGACGGAAGCGAGGAATCTTTAGGTTATACCATCGGAAACACGGAAATTCTGGACGTCACACATCCGGTCGACAATGACCAATGGTCATTCCGCCTGAACGGTATCGAAGCCGGAAGCACCACCATTCAGTTCGATCTGATGCATGGTGGGCACTCCGACTTTACCTCCCGGGAATTCCAGGTGACCGTTGAGTAATGACACCGTAAACTTCAAAATCTGACGAACCTGGATAGATTGATGCGCACATCCACTCTGCTGATTGTACTGATCCTGCTTCCGTCAGTGGTTTTTTCCACGGTCCTGAAAGTGACATCCCTGGACGGACGAATCCTGGACGGCCAGACCGGGGAACCGGTGGCCTACGTCTATCTCCACCTGGAGGAGATCAACCGTATGGCCACTTCTGACCGTGACGGCCGCTTTCAGCTGAATAACCTGCCGGAAGGAACATACACACTCTTCCTCCATCGGATTGGCTACACGGATCAGAAACGCACCATCCATGTCGACCCCGACGATCCGTCGGACCTTGAGGTCGTTTTACAGCCTTCGGTACTGAGCGGACAAACCATCGAGATCATCGGTCAGCCGGAAGAACTCAGGGGATCACATCTGGAAGACGCTTCGATTACTGTAATCGGCATGGATTTGCGCAAGAACCTGGGCAGCACACTATCCGAAACCCTGGCCAGTCAGCCCGGTTTCGCTCAACGTGCCATGGGAGCGGCACCATCGCGGCCCGTGATACGCGGTTTGGGCGACTCGCGTGTGCTCATCCTGCAGGATGGCGAACGAACAGGCGATGTTTCTTATACCTCGGCTGATCATGCCGTGACCATCGACCCCATCACAGCCAACGAGATCGAGATCGCCCGGGGTCCGGCCGCCCTGGCCTATGGCTCCAATGCCATCGGCGGGGTAATCAATGTTGTGCGCGATCAGATTCCCACATCCCGCCACTCTTCGATGACCGGCGATGTCTCGCTCATGGGTTCCAGCGTTAACAACGGTCTGTCAGGTTCTGGGAACATCACGATGCCGTTCAGTGAGGATCTGATGTTCAATCTGGATCTCAACGGCCGCTATGGAGAGGATTACCAGACACCAAGCGGCAAAGTGGACAATACCTTCAACCGCTCCACCAACAGCGCCGCAGCCCTCAGCTACATCCAGCCATGGGGCTATACCGGCCTGGCCCTGACAAGCTACCTCAGCCGTTACGGCATCCCTCCCGATCCGGGTGGCGGTCACCCCGATGGCGTTGATATCGAAATGGCCCGGTTCCAGGCCGAATCGCGCTCGGAGTTCGTCTTCGACGGCCGAACATTCCAGTCCCTGGAAACCCGTTTTTCCTACCGTTACTACAATCACAAAGAGTTCGAGTCGGCAGATCTTATCGGCACCAACTATACCGCACATACTGTTAACGCTACGATCACAGGGCGACACAAGGGGTTCGGCTTCATGGATGAAGGTACCGTCGGTATCTGGGGTGAATTCCAGGACTATCTGGTCCTGGACCGCGGCACGCTGGATGCCATCGGCCTTTCCGGCGCCGTTTTTGCCATTCAGAGTGCCAGATCCGGGCCCTGGAGGATCGACCTCGGACTGCGCTTCGACCTCCACCACGCACAACCCAAGCGCGAACGGATCAGCCTGGTCATCGGGGAAATCCGCCGTCGTACGTTCGCCGGACTGGCTTCATCGGCTTCCGTCTCCTATGACCTGGGCAAGGGCTGGCAGGGCGGCGCCTCTTTTCTCCACTCATTCCGTGCACCGACCATGGACGAACTGTACTCCCTGGGCCCGCACCTCGCCGTGTACTCCTTCGAAATCGGCAACCCGGAGCTGGAACCCGAACGGGGCCTGGCCAGCGAGCTGTACCTGTCCCGCCGGGGAAACCGGAGTCGCCTGAAAGCATCCCTATACCGGAATGACTTCTTTAATTTTATCTATCCACGCAACACGGGCAGGCCCAGCAGTACGGATCCAAACCTTACCGAGTATCAGTTTGAAGCGGTTGAAGCGGTCATGTATGGTGCCGAGGCCTCAGCAGAGATACATCTGGCCCGAAATCTTTCCCTGGACGGGATGATCAGCTACACCTTCGGTGAACGACAGGTTGATGACGAGGAGACGGACATCACCGGATTCGAGGGATCCACCACCCCCCTTCCCATGATCCCGCCGCTGACCGGTTCCATCGGTGCCAACTGGGCTCCCGGAAAGCTGAACCTGGGCGCCCGGCTGCAATACGCTGCGCCCCAGGAGCGCCTTGGTGAATTCGAGACCCGTACTCCTCCTTTTACGGTGGTAGATCTTCACGCGCAGTACCGATTCACTGGAAACGGGCTTTTTCATACCATCTCGCTTCGGGTGGACAACCTGATGGACGTGGAATACTACAACCACCTTTCCCGGATCAAGGAGCTGTTTCCGGAGCCGGGCCGCAGCGTAAACCTGCTCTACCGCGTCTATTTCTGAAGCTGCTATTTTAGCTTTATCCGCATGTAAGAAACACGCAGCAACTCATCATCCACACTTCTTACATGAAGATACGACCTGCTCGTTACAGGGTTGTCGACCGGATATCAGTTGATAATGTTCAGCAGTCGACGGAACCGTGGCATCATACGCTCTCCGTCCCATGAAAAATAGATGATCCAGGCCCGGCCCACAACATGGTCGTCCGGCACAAACCCCCAGAACCGGCTGTCCTCGCTGTTGTCCCGGCTGTCACCGGCCATGAAGTAGTAATCCTGCTGGATGGTGTACTGGCTCGTGGTGTCACCATTGATTACGAAGCGCTCACCGGCGCGGCTGACTTCGTTGCCTTCAAACCGCGTGACGATATCCTTATAGATATGCCAGTTATCATCGGACAACGTTACGGATTGACCCTCAAATGGAATGACAATCTCCGGCATGTGGTGATAGTTGCCCCGGAATCCCTGTGCAAAGGTGAAGGGCTGACGTGCGTTGTCGTTGAAGGAACGGGGCAGTACCAGCGGCTGCACGTTCTCGATTTCGGGCCATTGGCGCATATCTTCGGCCACGGCAGTCGTCATGTTGATGCGGTAGCGATCACCCGGCGATGGCAGGATCTGCCCGCCCGCAGCACGCACCTTGCTCGGACTCAGGCGCAACCTTTCCCGCACGGCGACTTCATAGTGCTGCTCGTAGGAATCACGCAGCTCCTCCTGGCGGCCATTGATATAGAATACCTTGTTGCGGATACTCAGGGTATCACCGGCCACGGCCACGGCCCGTTTGATGTAATTGGTCTTCTGCGACACAATTCCGTCGTCAACCGGATAGTTGAAGACCAGAATGTCATCCCTGCGTACATCCATGAAACCCGGCAAGCGGAACCATGGCAATTCCAACCCCCGGACGTACACCCCGGTGAATGGAATGCCCAGGCTCATGGGGGTCCTTGCGCCATAATGGACCTTGGAAACCAGCAGGAAATCGCCTGTCAGCAATGTGGACTCCATGGAAGGTGTGGGAATGCGGAACGCCTCAAGGAATAGGGCCCGGATGATCAGGGCTGCTACGGCAGCAAAAATGAGGGCATCCATCCATTCTCGAGCCCAGGATTTGGCACGGGTGGTATCCTCTTTGGTCCTGTTTTCCAGTGCCTGCCGACGGGCCTGCCGCCTTTTACGGCTTTCTTCTTTTTTGTTTTTCTCTGCCAATGCGATAGGATTTGATAGGTGAAAGCGTTGAGATTAAAATAGTGAAATTCGAAGGATGGAAACGGTGAGATTAAATCGGTGAAATTCGTTGGGTCGATTTATGTTCAGGTTTGTTGGTTCGGTCCGGGCGGTCACCTGAGGTTGCGCGGTCGGGTAACGTCCTCATTGGAAAATACGCCGTCATGATATCGGACCAGGTACCACTGATCGTCGTCGATGTCGTAGTAATGGTCCTCATACTCTGCCAGTTCATTGATTCCCATTAGCTTACCCGACAGGGTGCGCTTGATTTCCGGCATCAGGTCCACATAGCGGCTGGCGCCGGCAAAGACCAGTCCGTTTCCGAAAGGTCCGTCGATATCAAGGACCATCATCGGCACCTCGTCATCGATCACAAACCAGTACTCGAACTGGATGTAGTGACCCGGTCGGAAGTTGCGGCCTTCGATCAGGTCCCGCAGTTTCTGCGTGGGATCGCCGTATACCTTCTGCAGCCTGGCCCGCAGCTCGCGGGTTGGGATGCGGTCGATCACCGTGCTGCCCTCGAATCCGGCACCGGTCCACTTGACATTCCGAAACCGGCGCTGGAACGCGTCCCGATCCACCCGTTCCACCTTTTCGATTTCGGGCTCTGCAAGCAGGTCGCGCGGCGGATCCTGCGCCCGGGCAGGCGAGACCATCCACCCGGCCGTCACCAGGGTCATAAGCAGAAAAGCAGCGGCGAGGTGAACGGATCGAAGAGTCGGGATCAGTCGGTCCATTGTCATAACAGGTTGCATTTTCTGGTATCAGTTATCTATTCCGGGTTTTCGCATCAGTCGTTTTCCATGGACAGCACGGCAAGGAAGGCTTCCTGCGGGATTTCCACGGACCCGACCTGTTTCATGCGCTTCTTGCCTTCCTTTTGTTTTTCTAGCAGCTTGCGTTTCCTTGTGATGTCACCGCCGTAACATTTTGCCGTTACATCCTTGCGGAGCGCACGGACGGTATCACGGGATATGATCTTCGAGCCGATGGCAGCCTGGATCACCACCTCGTACATCTGGCGCGGAATCAGCTTCTTGAGCTTGCTGCACAGGCGCCGGCCCCATTCGTAGGCTTTCTCCCGGTGCACGATGCACGAAAGCGCATCGACCGGATCGCCATTGAGCAGGATGTCGAGCTTGACCAGCTGTCCCGGCCGGTTCTCGATCAGGTCATAGTCCAGCGAGGCGTACCCGCGCGTCTGACTCTTCAGCTTGTCGTAAAAATCGAAGACGATTTCGGCCAGTGGCAGTTCGTAGGTGATGTCAACGCGCCTGGCATCCAGATACAGGGTGTTGACATAGGCACCCCGCTTCTCCTGGCAGAGCTTCATCACCTGGCCGATATACTCCGCGGGTGTGATGATCTGTGCCTTGATGTAGGGTTCCAGCACCTGCTGGATACGTCCCGGAGGCGGCATTTCGGTTGGATTGTCGACGATAATCTGCTGGCCATCGGTGGTCTCGACGACATACTCCACATTGGGCACCGTGGTGATGATGTCCATATCGAACTCACGGTCGAGCCGTTCCTGGATGATCTCCATGTGCAGCATGCCGAGAAACCCGGCCCGGAACCCGAAACCGAGTGCCGCCGACGTTTCCGGAGTATACTGCAACGAGGCGTCGTTGAGCTGCAGTTTCTCCAAAGCAGTACGCAGACTCTCGAAATCTTCACTGTTGGTGGGAAACATACCGCTGAATACCTTGGGCTTCACCTCCTTGTAGCCGGGGATAGGTTCCGGCGCCATCTGGGCCAGCGAGGTGACCGTATCACCGACTTTGGTATCTTCCAGCGACTTCACATTGCCGATGATGTAACCAACCTCACCGGCTGACATTTTCTCACAAGGCATTGGCCTGATCCGCAGATAACCGATTTCATCGGCCTCATAATCGCGTTTGGTTGCCATAAACCGGATTTTCTCGCCCTTGTGGAGCGTACCATCCATGATCCGGACATAGACGATCGAACCGCGGTAGGTATTGAAGACCGAGTCGAAAATAAGTGCCTTGAGCGGCTTGCCGGGATCACCAGTCGGCGGCGGAACGCGCTGTACGATCTGCTCCAGCAGCACATCCACTCCGTCCCCCGTTTTCCCGGAAACCGGGACGATTTCCTCCGGTTCACAGCCGATCAGGTCGGTGATCTGTTGCGAAATGCCCTCGACATCGGCTCCCGGCAGGTCGATTTTGTTGATGACGGGGATGATCTCCAGGTTCTGGTCGATGGCCTGGTAGAGGTTGGATATGGTCTGAGCCTCCACACCCTGGGTGGCATCCACGATCAGAAGCGCACCTTCACAGGCTTTCAGCGCCCGCGACACCTCATAGGCAAAATCCACGTGGCCGGGCGTGTCAATCAGGTTGAAATAATAGGTCTGTCCGTCCGCAGCGCTGTAATCCATCTTGATGGCATGGCTTTTGATCGTGATGCCACGCTCGCGCTCCAGGTCCATATCATCCAGAATCTGTTCCTGCATTTCGCGCTCGGTGATCGCACCAGTCCGCTCCAGAAGTCGGTCGGCCAGAGTCGACTTCCCGTGATCGATGTGGGCGATAATGCAGAAATTACGAATGTTCTTCATCAAAATGCTGTTTTATTCCATCTGGTGGCAAGCTTTATAAAATACGAAAAATAGTTGATATGTGTAAGGACGGCACGCTGCATTAAACGCCTGAAACGACAAAAACATATATAATTGACGCGCCATCTTTTTATCTTGGGCCGTCACTTCAAAACAAAATCAGATAATTTTGGTACAGAACGAATCATCCCTGCGCATCGCCATCCAGAAAGGCGGTCGCCTGTCGGAAAAGACCCTGTTGCTGCTGGAAAACATCGGCCTGGAATTTGACAGCTACAAGAACCGGATCCTGGTCCCCTGCCGCAATTACGACGTGGAGCTGCTGCTCATCCGCGATGATGACATTCCTGAATACGTGCAGGACGGCATCTGCGAACTCGGTTTCGTGGGACGCAATGTGACCACCGAGACCAAAGCCGACGTGACCAGCCTGCGCGGTCTCGGCTTCGGCAAGTGCCGGCTCTCCGTGGCCGTGCCAAAAAACGGCGAATTCCACTCGCTGAAGGATCTGGACGGCAGCCGCATTGCCACCAGCTACCCCGTCCTCACCCGGGAGCATTTTGAAAAGCAGGGCCTTTCCATCGACACCATCGAGATCTCCGGAGCGGTCGAGATTGCACCGACACTGAACGTGGCCGACGCCATTTCCGATATCGTCTCCACGGGCGGCACTCTCAAGACCAACGGACTGGTCGAGCTGGAAACAATCCTGGAAAGCGAAGCGGAACTGATCCAGACCAACAAGCCGATCGCCCGGCACAAAACGGAACTCATCCAGAAATTCCTGATGCGCATCGGGGCCCGACAGCAGGCCGAAAAAAGCCGCTACATCATGATGAATGCCCCCTCGGCCTCTGTCAGCGAGATTTGCGAAATCATCCCGTCGCTGAAGAGTCCCACCGTTTTACCCCTGGCCGAAAACGATATGGTGGCGATCCATTCGGTGATACCGACACTCCGTTTCTGGGAGGTCATGGAGGACCTCAAAACGGCCGGTGCATCCGGCATCGTCATTCTGCCCATCGAAAACATGATCGTATAGGTACCGCATCACATTACGAACCCCTTTTCCCTACCCATGAAACGAACATGACAGCCTTCAGCTGACACACATGATCATGATTATATCCTGTCATGTGAGATCATTCTGACCATATGAATCGAAATTGATATAAACAGATGAACCGAAGGTCACGAAGTGCTATGGCCATGACGGCTATACGTCACACAGAAGCATGATTATAACCGTCATGGAAATTGCATGTGACATCAGAAATATAAATTATAAACAGATGAAATGTACATGACCAGGCCGGTGCCCGGGCACACAGGCGTATGATTAAATCCGGTCATGTCATTACATGTGACATAGTGAAAAAAATTTAAACAGATGAAAACCTGGAATTTTGCCGATCTGGACGATAACGCGCTCTCCCGGCTTTGCACCCGGCCCCGCATGGATGCGGCCGGCATCACCGGCATCGTGCAGACGATCATCGACGACGTGCGGCACCGGGGTGATGAAGCCGTTCTTGAACTGACCGAAAAATTCGACGGTGTACGACCGGATCCCCTCTTGTGGCCGGTGCGTCCTGCGCAGGATATCCCGGTGGATGCGGAGGTGCGCAAGGCCTTTGAACGCGCCTACGAAAACATCTATCTGTTCCACAAAGCACAGATTCCCCAGAATATCGAGGTGCAGACCATGCCCGGGGTGATCTGTCGCCGTGAATCGCGTCCGGTTGAATCCGTCGGGCTGTATATCCCCGGAGGCACCGCGCCGCTTCCGTCCACCGTGCTTATGCTCGGCGTGCCCTCGGCCATTGCCGGCTGTTCCTACCGGATCCTTGCAACGCCGCCGGACAAAACCGGCAAGCCGCCTCTGATAGTGGAGCTGGCAGCTGCGCTGACCGGCATCCGGCACATCTACCTGGCCGGAGGTGCGCAGGCCATTGCTGCCATGGCCCTGGGGACCGGGACCGTTTACAAGGTGGACAAGGTATTCGGTCCGGGCAACCAGTTTGTAACCTCGGCCAAGATGCTGCTCCAGAACAGCAACGCATTGGTGGGCATGGATCTGCCTGCCGGCCCATCCGAAGTCATGGTTGTTGCCGACAAAACCGCTGAGGCCGGTTTCATCGCCACGGACCTGCTCTCGCAGGCCGAGCACGGCGCGGACAGCCAGGTGGTACTGGTCACCGTCGGTCCGTTCGATACGAAAGCCGTCACCGACGCGATTGAGAAGCACCTTTCCGACTTGCCTCGCGCCGACATGGCACGCAAGGCGCTGGAGCACAGTTTTATCGTATCCACGGATAACAGCGAGCAGGCCCTCGAGGTCATCAACCGGTATGCCCCCGAACACCTGATCCTCAATCTGCAAAACGCGACCGATCTGACCGCCGGCGTCCGGCATGCCGGTTCGGTCTTTATCGGCCCGTGGACTCCGGAGAGCGCCGGGGATTACGCCTCGGGTACCAACCACACGTTGCCGACCTACGGATACGCGCGCATGTACAGCGGTGTCTCGGTCGACAGCTTCCTCAAACACATTACGTTCCAGGAACTCGACCGCAACGGCCTGGAAGCCCTGGGTCCGTCCGTTGAAAAAATGGCTGAAGTGGAACAGCTCGAAGCACACAAACGGGCGGTCCGTGTCCGTTTGAAACACAGAAGCTGACAATGGGTCCTTAACGATCTGATCACATCTCATGACCTCAGCAGCCTTATGACCGATCCGAAACCATCAGAATCCAGACCATCCTTCAATCCGCACAAGTGGGTCCGGCGGAATATCCGGGCGCTGATCCCGTACCATGCAGCCCGCGATGACTACCATGAAGGGATACTGCTGGATGCCAACGAGAACAGTTTCGGTCCGGCCATACCTACCGACCTGCCGCTCCATCGCTACCCTGACACGCGCCTCAATGACCTGCGGCAGAAATGGGCTGATTTCCGCGGGCTGAACAGGGACCAGGTGTTCGTCGGTGTGGGCAGCGACGAGGCCATCGACCTGCTGATGCGTGTATTCTGCGAGCCAGGGCAGGACGAGATCATTATCACCCCGCCCACTTACGGCATGTATAAGGTGGCGGCCCGTGTGAACAATGTGGGCGTGACCGAGGCGGCGCTGACCGAAACCTTCGGGCTTGATGCCCGTACGGTACTTGCCCGTGTGACACGGCAGACCAAGATGATCATGCTCTGCTCTCCGAACAACCCAACTGCCAACGTTCTTGATACGGATCAGATCGAGCGCATCCTCAAGGACTTCAACCGCCTTGTCGTCGTGGACGAGGCGTACATCGATTTCAGCGACAGCGGATCACTCAGCCCGCTGATGGAGGCTTATCCCAACCTGGTGCTCCTGCAGACTCTTTCCAAGTCGTTCGGGATGGCGGCCATCCGCATGGGGGCTGCCCTGGCTCACAAGTCGATAATCGAGTGGATGATGAAGGTGAAAGCGCCCTACAACGTCAACCGGCTCACCGCCGATACCGCCATGCAGGCTTTTGATCACATCGAGCACATGTACGAAAAGGTACGAAGCATCATTGCCGAACGGAATCGGCTGGCCGCTTCCCTTGCCGGTCATCCCGATGTGGAAACCGTGTTCCCATCCGACACCAATTTCCTGCTGGTGCGTATCCGCAACGCCCGGACCTGGTACGAAAAGCTGGCCTCGCGCGGCGTCATCGTCCGGTACCGCGGCGACCAGCTCCACTGCGAAGATACCCTGCGCATCACCGTAGGCACGGCCCCGGAAAACGACCACCTTATCGGAGAACTCCATGACCCCAAAAATGCTCCTGACCGTTGAGCCGGATGCCCTGGAACCAGGGGTCCCCGACCGGCCCTGGCCGATGCGGCCGGGATCGCTCTGTGCATTGAAACGGCTTTCGGAACGCGGCATCCTGCCGGTATCGGGAAACCGCAAACCTGCTGCACAAGTAGCCGATCTGCTGGACCAGGAACAAATTTTCCTGGCTGAACCCGGCGAAGCCGCCTTGAAGGAGGGCCCAAGTAAAAACCTGCCGGATCCAGAGCAGGTCCGGGTCATGGCCGGCCCTGGCGACACGCTCATCCTCAAAGGCGGTTCAAACCGGCCGGATTATACCTTTAAGGGATGGGACCAACTGGCCGACCATCTGCTTGCCGGCCATCGCACCGCCAGCCACAGCCGCACCACTGGTGAAACCGCCATTTCGGTGACCGTCAACCTCGACGGCACCGGGACATCAGACATCACCACCGGGCTGCCGTTCTACGATCACATGTTGGACCAGATTGCCCGCCATGGATATATGGACATCCAGCTCACATGCCGCGGAGATCTGGAAATTGACGAGCACCACACCATCGAGGACACCGCCATTGCGTTGGGGGAAGCCATCGGCAAGGCCCTGGGCGACAAACGCGGCATCGGCCGCTACGGCTTCGTGGTGGCCATGGACGAGACCCGGTCGCTTGTGGCGATCGACCTGTCCGGACGCCCCTGGTGTGTTTTCGAGGGTGAATTCCACCGCGATAAAGTAGGTGACTTTCCCACGGAGATGACTTCCCATTTCTTCCATTCACTGGCCATGGCCCTCAGGGCTACGCTGCACGTTTCGGTCAGGGGAGAAAACGACCACCACCAGGTCGAGGCCTGTTTTAAAGGCCTGGCCCGGTGCCTGCGTCAAGCCGTCGACCGCAACGAACACTACCGCGATATCCTCCCCACTTCGAAAGGACTGCTATGATCGCCATTATCGACTACAAGGCCGGCAACCTGGCCTCGGTTTCCAACGCCATGGACCGGCTTATGGCCGCTTACCGCATCACCAGCCGACTGCCGGACCTGGAACAGGCCGATGCGATCATTTTCCCCGGGGTGGGCCACGCCGCCCCGGCCATGCGCGAGTTGCGTCAGCAAGGCGTCGACGTTTGGCTTAAGGAAACGCGCAAGCCCGTGCTGGGAATCTGCCTGGGCATGCAATTGCTTTACGATTCGACCACAGAGGGTCCGACCGAGACTCTGGGCATAATGCCAGGGCGTCTGGAGAAATTCGATGCAGGCCTCCACAAGGTCCCCCATATGGGATGGAACACCGTGTCGGTCCTGCCGGAACACCGTCAACACCCGCTGCTGAAGCATATCGAACCGGACACCCACTTCTACCATGTCCACAGCTACTACGCACCGGTAACCGCGCATACCGTAGCCACATCCACCCATGCGGTTCGTTTCGCCGCCATCGCCTCCCGTGACAATTTCATGGGCGTGCAGTTCCATCCCGAAAAATCGGGACCTGCCGGGGAGCAGCTGCTGCGCAATTTCCTGGATCAGGTATACGGCGGAACCCGGACCGTTCCGGCCTGAGCCGCATCCACCCCTTCCGTGCCGCCCTGAGCCGCATCCATCCCTTTCCTGCCATATTGCCCTTTTCGGACACCCGTCAGCAACCCGGGGCCGGACGGCGACCATCCCGCAATGCCAATGATTTTCCTGACTTTTTGAAACATCATTTTGTATCTTGCGTTCTTTGATTGTAACCACTTCACGCACAGTTTCACGCACTCTCCGGAATGTCCGATAAACCCCATGATTATTGCGGTATTTTCGGGATTTACAACGATCCCGAAGCCGCCGTGCACACCTACTACGGACTACACGCCCTGCAACACCGCGGCCAGGAATCGGCCGGCATCGTCACCTCCTGGTTCGACCCGCAGAAAAGCATCCCGGTGATGCCCCAGTACAAGGGTTTCGGCCTGGTCCTGAACGTCTTTGAGAACCGGAAGATCTTTACAGAGAAACTGCTGGGCAGTTCGGCGATCGGACACAATCGCTACTCCACCTCCGGGTCCTCGGGCAATGCCTCCAACATCCAGCCGTTCCGTGTGCACTACAAAAACGGCAACCTGTCCATCGCCCATAACGGCAACCTCACCAACGCCGCCAGACTCCGGCAGAAGCTGGAAGACCGCGGGGTTATTTTCCAGAGCACTTCCGACACCGAGCTCATCCTGCACCTTATTTCCCACAGTGATAAGACGACGCAGATCGATCAGATCATGGATGCGTTGCAACAGATCGAGGGGGCCTACTGCCTGGTGCTGCTTACCGACGACAAGCTGATCGCCGTGCGCGACCCGAACGGGTTCCGTCCGCTTGCCCTGGGCCGGAAAGGAGCGGGCTGGGTCGTGGCCAGCGAGACCTGCGCCTTTGATATCATCGAGGCGGACTACGTGCGCGATGTGCAGCCCGGCGAAGTGCTGATCATTGACCGCCAGACCGTGGAGAGCGGCGAACCGCGCTCGCTCCATCTCGACCGCCGTCCGGAAACCGGGATAAGCCAGTGCATTTTTGAATATGTCTATTTCTCGCGGCCCGACAGCCTCATCTTCGGCGAGAATACCGACAAGGTCCGGCGAAAGACCGGCAAATATCTGGCCAAAGAACACCCTATTCCTTCGGTCACTTCCACCAGCTCCGACAAGCAGCCCATTGTCATCTCCGTACCCGACTCCAGCAACACTGCCGCCCTGGGGTATGCCCATGAAAACCAGAAGCAGGGGCATTCCTGCAAGTTCGAGATCGGGCTCATCCGCAACCACTACGTCGGCCGCACGTTCATATCGCCCGGGCAGGCGTCCCGCGACCTCAAGGTCCGAACCAAATTCAATACAGTCAAGGGCGTGCTCAAGGACCGCGTGGTCTTTCTGGTGGATGATTCCATCGTGCGCGGAACCACATCCGCCCATCTGGTGCGGATGATACGCAGCGCAGAGCCCAAAGAGATCCATTTCATGGTCGCCTCCCCACCGATCGTCCACCCCTGTTTTTACGGGATGGACTTCCCGAGTCCGGAAGAACTGATCGCCAACTTGTACGACCAGGATCCGGAAAAGATGGCCAGGGTCATCGGTGTGGATTCGCTGAGTTACCTTTCGCCCGAAGGCCTGGTAGAGGCCGTGCGCGAAGCCCATCCCGACGGAGCGGGCTATTGTACCGCCTGTTTTACCGGCCGGTATCCCGTCCCTGTGCCTTCACGGATGCACAAGGAGGCAAACGAGTACTACTGAGGGAACATGCGCATACAGAAAGCGGAATATCTGCTCAGCGCCCCGGATTTGTCGGTCTGTCCGACCGATGGCAAGCCCGAGATCTGCTTTGCCGGGCGATCAAACGTCGGCAAATCATCGGTCATCAATGCGCTCACGCGTCGAAAAAAGCTGGCCCATACCAGTAACTCTCCCGGCAAGACCCGCAGCCTCAACTACTACCAGATCGATGACCAGTGGTACCTGGTGGATATGCCCGGCTACGGCTATGCGAAAATATCCAAAAAGGAACAGGCCCGGTGGGGGCGCGAGATGAAGCGCTACCTGCTGGAGCGGCAGGTGCTGAAGCTCGTGGTGCTGCTGGTCGATATCCGGCACAAGCCTTCTGCACTGGACGAAGAGTTCATCTACTGGCTCGGTAAACACCGCATCCCTTTTTGCATTGTGCTCAACAAGGCTGACAAGATCTCCAAAAACCGCGCAGTGCAGCGACAATCGACCCTTGCGGACATACTGGGAGATATGAACATCGAAGTGCCCGTTTTTGCCGTCTCGGCCGTGAACCCCGTCTCCCTCGATGAGTTATCCCGGTTGCTTGACGATTTTATCCGGGAAAATTGATTTCAGAACATAAATTCCCTGTAATATTTCTCCAGAAATGCTACTTTCTACCGTCCTATATTTTTACGGCTGGATAATGGCAACAGGGAACACACCGGTCATCGGAAACCGACCGGTCAACAAAAATCAAGCGGTCACCGGAAACCAAACGGTCAACCGGATCCGACCGGCAAAGGGCTGCACCCTGATGTCTTTCATATCTGACCGAAAAACCAAACGATCAATCTAATGGCTTACAAGGCACTATTACTGGATGGCGTCGATGCCATCTGTGGCGAGATCCTGAAAAACCGCGGCTTTACGGTCACGGAAACCCCGGCCATGCCGGAAGAAGAACTTCAGGACATCATTGGCGACTATGATGCCATGGTGGTCCGAAGTGCGACCAAAGTGACCCCGAAAATCCTCTCCAGGGCGAAAAAACTGCGTATAATCGGTCGAGCCGGTGTCGGAGTGGACAACATCGATCTGGATGCGGCAACCCGGAGCGGCGTCCTGGTCATGAATACCCCCGACGGTAACACCATTTCCACGGCCGAGCACACCTGCGGACTCATCCTGGCCCTCTCGCGGAACATACCCGCCGCCGTATCCTCCCTGAAGCAGGGCCGCTGGGACCGCAAGAAATATCTCGGCACGGAAGTGCACGGCAAGACGCTGGGGGTCATCGGGCTGGGCAAAATCGGATCGAACGTTGCTGTCCGCATGAAATCCTTCGGCATGAACGTGATCGGCTTCGATCCGTTCACCACGCACGAGCGCGCGGACGAGATGGGAGTCGATATGATGGAGATCGAAGAGATACTGAAGCAAGCCGACTACCTGACCGTCCACACCCCGCTCACCGTCCAGACCCGGGGTATGATCAACCGGAAGATAGCCGACAAGATCAAGCCCGGAATGTTCCTGATCAATTGTGCACGCGGCGGCATATTCGAGGAACAGGACCTTATCCCGATGCTGGACAGCGGTACCATCAGCGGTGTGGCCCTGGATGTCTACAGCCAGGAGCCTCCCGGTGCCGAAATGCAGGAAATACTGAAAGATCCCCGCGTTGTCTGCACGCCCCACCTGGGCGCATCCACCCAGGAGGCCCAGGGCAAGGTGGCCGAACAGATCGCCACTCAGATTGCCGACGCCCTCGAAAACAAGGGCTTTACCGGCAGCCTGAACGGCAAATCCATCGCCCTGAGCACCAACCGGGAAGTGCAGCCCTTCCTGGAGCTGGCCGAGCGTTTCGGGCATCTTCTGTCACAGATCGGTCCCCGGCATGTCAAAGAGCTGTCCATATCCTACACAGGCACCTGCGCCAGCCACTCCCAGGTCCTCACCGACGCCCTGCTCAGCGGCTACATGAAAGCGAGTGTGGACGAAGTGGTGAACCTGATCAACGCCCGCTACCACGCCGAATCGCGCGGACTCCGGATTTCCGAGACCCAGAGCCGTGAAACGCAGACCTATTCCGACCTGATTACCGTGGACCTGGGCCCCGACGCCGAATACCGACGCATCTCGGCTACACCGTTCGGCGAAGGGGATTACCGGATCGTGAGCATCGACGGCTTCAGCATCGAGATCCACCTGGATGGCGAGGTCATCATCTATCGCAACATCGACCAGCCCGGCATCCTGGCATCCACCAGCGGAGCCCTGGCCAAGCGTGATATCAACATTGCCTCACTCAGTCTGGGCCGCGATCCGAAACACAAACAGGCGATCACGGCTTTTACGGTCGACACCAAACCCGATCAAAAGGACCTGGACGCGATCGAGCAGATCGACGGCGTGCATATTGTGAAATACGCGAGTATGTGAAAAAGCCGGTCAGCCCGGCACTTTTGTGATTTCCATCCAAAATCATCCCCACCAAACCTTTCAAAAAAGCATCAAACGAACATGAAAGCATCCCTTTCTTACCGTTTTTCTTCCATCCGGAGCAGGATCCTGCACCGTTCCGAATCCGCATCTTCCGGCCGGAAACCGGCTGTCGCCCCGAAATCTCATCCGTTTGGCCTTGCTCACGCACTGCTTCCGGCAATTGCTCTGATCATCGGCCTGGCTGCGTGCTCCCCTGACGCCGATCCCGCAGGTGAACCTTCCGAGGACGTACGACGCAAGATCCTCTGGTTCGATGCCTCGGCCAATTTCGAGCGGCTCAGCTATCCCGATTCCATTTCATACTACCTCGATCTTACCCGTGACGCCGGCATCACCGATGTGGTGCTGGACCTCAAACCCATCTCCGGGCACGTCATGTACGAAAGCCGATACGCGCCGCAGTGGATCACCCATCACAGCGGGCTCACCCGCGAGACCGACATGGACCTGGTCCGGTACTTCATCGACGAGGCCCGCGACCGCGGACTCACCACCCACTTCTCGATGAACGTATTCGTGGGCGGGCACAACTACCACGACATCGGCCTGGTCTACGAATTACCCGAAAAAACGGACTGGCAGGCCATCAATTACACCCCCGAGGGCATGCGTCCCATCACGGACCTGAAACAGAAATACTCGGCCATGCTCATCCCCTCGCATTCCGAGGTCCAGCAATTCAACCTCAACGTTATGCGCGAAATCATCCAGAAGTACGATTTCGACGGCGTCATCCTTGACCGGGTCCGCTTCGACGGCATCCAGAGCGACTTCAGTCCGGTCTCCCGTTATGCTTTCGAAGAATACCTCGGCACCCGGCTCCAGCGCTTTCCCGAGGACATCTATGAATGGGTGGATGTGGACGGCGAGCCCGAACGGCGTCCCGGACCCTATTACCAGGATTGGCTCACCTGGCGGACCTCGGTGATCTACAATTTCCTGGAACAGGCCCGTGAGGTCGCCAAGGAAACCGATCCCGACATCATTTTCGGCAATTACACCGGTGCCTGGTACCCCGTTTACTACGAGGTGGGTGTCAACTACGCCAGCCAGGACTACGATCCCCACGAGGAATACGACTGGGCCAACGAGGACTACCACCAATACGGCTTTGCCGGACTTCTGGATCTGTTCACCACCGGAAACTACTTTTTCGAAGTCACCGAAGAGGAGGTCGAGGCGCTCAACGAGGAAGAGATCCAGCGAAACGAAGCCGGCATGGGCACCACCCGTGATTACTGGTACTCCGTCGAAGGCTCGGCCCGCATCACCCGGGAAGTAGTCAAGGACGAAGTGCCGATCTACTGCGGCCTCTATGTCGAGCAGTACGACGGCCATCCTGAACAGTTCGTCCGGGCCTCCGAGATGTGTCGTGAGATGTCGGACGGCCTTATGATATTCGATATCGTCCATATCATTAATTATGACTGGTGGGATGTCCTTGCCGAAAGCACACGATAGCAGACTATCCGACAATGGACAGGCCAACGACACTTGAATTGGTCCATCACCGGTCCGAAAACCGGTACACCCTTGCGGAAATCAACGCATCCGCCCGGAAATAAACACACTGGTCCGGAAGTCAACGCTTCCGGCCGGAAATCAACACATCCGTCCGGAAATCAACACACCGATGCTGATACAACCTTAATCCCAGGTCTGAACACCATGCGTATCCTCCCTTCACGTATTTCTGTTCTTTTATTCGCTGTCATAGCCCTGCCCCTGCTGCACTCCTGCGAGCGGTCCGACCCGCATTCCCCGGACCGCATCATCACCACCGACCTGCTCATTTATGGAGGTGGTACCAGTG
>JAWOCT010000137.1:0-7332 GCA_046483675.1 Cyclonatronaceae bacterium | reverse complement strand
TGCCCGTGACGCCTGCAATGCGGCCGACATATTGTCCGTGTTCATTTCTTCGGCTACATCCTTGACCCAAAATTCCGCTTTCTTGACGATCCGGTTGAATTCTTCGATGTGTGCCATAATACCTCTCTATTTAATGACCATTTACACTATGATCAACAAGGAGGGATAAACGTGTGTTCCCATATCAAGAGTACACGTCTTCTTTGATAAAATAAAAGGCCCGGATAGGGTTTCCGGGCCTTTTTGCAACAAGGGATTCTGTGAGTTGTTCAGTGTGAACCCTTTTCATTTTTAATCACAGGGCTCACATTATTTGACCAGCGTCATCGTGCGGGTGAATACCTCGCTGCCGGCCTCCAGGCGGTAGAGGTAATTGCCCGAAGAAAGATTTCCGGCATCGAAGTTGACCTCGTAGCTGCCGGCCCCTTTGGTTTCGTTGATGAGCGTGGCAACCCGCTGTCCCAGGCTGTTGTAAACATCCAGCCGGACATGCACGCTTTCCGGCAGATCGAAACGGATTTGTGTGACGGGGTTGAAGGGGTTGGGATAATTCTGCCTCAGTGAGAATTCCGCAGGGACATCACTGAGCAGGTCCGCATCGGTCGGTTCGATACCGGTGCCCGAGAGATCTATCGAAATCGGGTTGCCGGGGTTGTCCGTGTTGTGCGAGATTTCGAGCTGGCCTGTGAATGCACCTGCATCATCGGGAGTAAAGGAAAGCGTTACCTCGAGTTCTTCGGACGGATCCATACTGAAGGTCCCGCCTCCGCCGGTGATGGCAAACACGCCGCCGGCATCATCGGCCAGACTTACCTCCCCAGCGAGTTCCGCATTTCCTTCGTTTGCAATGGTGAAAGAAAAGCTTTCGGTTTCACCTTCAGCAACTTCACCAAAGTCCGCTTCGCTTTCGGAAACACTGATGGCCGGAACCGGAATAGCTGTGGCATCGCCTTTGAAGCTGACCTGAACGGGCGAATCCTCGTTCCCGGCATCGTGCGAAATTTCGAGTCCGCCGGTGAAACTGCCTTCACTTTCAGGAGCGAACGTTACCGTCACTTCCAGACTTTTATCAGGAGCAAGGCTGAAATCGCCGTCACCTGAAGTGATTTGATACACGTCATCGCTATCATCTGACAGTCTTACGTCACCGGACAGATCGGTGTTCCCTGTGTTGCTGATCATAAGCGAGAGCGTTGCATATTCACTCTCCTGAATCTGACCGAAATCCAGCTGTTCCTGGCTGATCAGGATTTCTGCTTCCTCTTCCAGGATGTTTACTGCTTCACTGAACTGGCTGGTATTGCCGCTTTCATCGGTCGCGGTGGCGACGATATGATCTCCCGCAGATATTTCGAGACCCGATGGAAGGTCTATGGCGCCAAATACCCAGTTGGTTGCACTTTCTTCTTCATAGGATAACGTGCCCAGAAACGTCTTGCCCTGATTCTCTGACGCATCGGCTAGATACAGGTCAATAATTAGTCCATAATCAGCATTGGTAGCATTGGTGCGCACCCGGTAGCGTAGTTCAATCTGACCGGTTTCTTCGTTATAAAACGTATTATCCTGATCAAATTCGGGAAAGTTAAGCAATGTATTCGGTCCGGTACTCCCACCGCCTACGTCTACATGGTCCATTCCCAGATCGATAGCCTTTCCGACATTGTTGAAGAAGCTGTTACCCCGGAACATGTTGACAGCCGATTGACTGTGGGCTCTGGAGAAGTCGATGCCAACAAGGTTATGGGCAATAATATTTCCGGTATCGGAACCCGGATCCCAGCGATCCGGATTGATCGGTACAAGGGAGTATCCAATCAAAGTGGGACCCACTCTGGCATCATCATCGGTACGAATGGCGTATGCATTTCCAATAATTTCTCCATTTGGATGAATTCCGATATAGTTGTTGACAACGCTTGCAGGTGATGCATCGTCCCGGAACCTGATGCCTGTAGTATTGTTGCCGATTACATTGCCGTTTTCAGGGATGCCAATACGAACCGCAACTCCAGCTTGTGCATTGTCGGCTTCCTTGCCTACAATAATGCCAGACTGGTTGCCGAGATTGTTGCCGTCAGCATCGGTGCCAATGTAGTTGCCAAGGATAAACACTTCTCGGTGATTGCCCGTGGTTTCAATGCCGCTGGTGTTATTACCGATGACGTTGGCATCCCCCAGGCCTTCTTCGCTTCCGACCAATCCGCTTGTTTCGCGAAACCAGATGCCTCGGCCGTTGTCGATAATCCGGTTGCGAACGATTTCATTGAATAATCCGGCTTCGCTTCGCAGCTCGATACCGGTGGTGTTGTTGGCAATAACGGCATTGGAAATGCGGTTTTCGTCACCACGGTCAATGCGGATTCCCTGGCTCTGTCCGATGTCCTCTCCCTCGGGATCCGTACCGATGTAGTTCCGGACAATCTCGTTGTCGTTTGCCTCAATCTCATTGCCGCCGCTGCCGACACGGATGCCCACATGCTGGGAGTTGCCGATGATGTTGGTGGCTGCGCCCGATCCGCCCACGGTGCTTCCGGAGCTTTCCAGAATGATACCATTGCTGTCGTTTCCGTAGTCGCTGAGTCCGTAGTCGTCATGGACAATGCCATCATGAGGCAGGCCAATATGATTGCCGAAAATGGTCTGTCCATCAGCCAGGACGTGAATTCCGCCGCTTCCATTGTTGGAGATTGTATTGCCGCGAGTGGCACCTATCTGGTTATCAGGTCCGGCTGTTTCGGCGACGTAGACACCGGCTCCGAGATTGCCGCGGACAGGGCTAAAGCCGTCGTCCCGAGAGCCGATAGAAGGTTGCAGGCCGATGATATTGGCCTGGATGAACGTGGCACTGGTACCGTTTCGCAGGTGGATGCCGTCGCCTCCGTTGTTGAAGATGATGTTGGAGCTGATGTTGGTGATTCCGCTGCCAGGTTCCGAGGCGGATGAGACATCAATGCCGTGGCTGCCATTTTCAACGAAAGTAAGCGTAGCAGTTCCGGCAACGGCGCCGATCAGGTTGTTTTCGATAGTGTAGTTGTAGCCGGTCCCGGAACCAAGGTCACCCTGTAACAGAATGGCACTGTTTTCGAATCCGCCAAGGGATAGGTGGCGCACAGTCGATCCGCTGCTTTCCGAACGGAAACGCAATCCGCTGCCAGTAACATTGATACCACGCAGGACCAGGGTCGGACGCCCGCCCAGGGGATGATCCTCATCCTCCTCGAATTCCGGGTGCGTTTCGCCGGCTATGGTAACACGGTTGGTGATGTAGGGCAGTGCACTTTGCAATAATATCTGGGTGTAGCCGCTAGTGTGTACATCCAGCCAGTCGCTGTCGAAGCTTATGATCACATTTTCGCTGCTTTCGTTGGCCTCCTCGATGGCTGCGCGCAATGTGCACTCCATGATGGGAACGGGTATGCCCCCGATGGTGACCGTCCCTACCTCTTCCCCCGTGTTGCAGTTGCCGTCCCCGGGATTCAAATTCGAATTGTCTCCGTTTGAATTGACGACGAATGTCACCTGGGCCATCGCACCGTGTGGAGCGGGCAGCGCCATCAAGAGTCCGACAAGCAGCGCCGGTATCCATTTCCACCCCAGAGTATGTTTCATGCGTTGTATAAAAATGTACGTAACCTTCATAAACCATCTGTATTTTTGAGATTTGTAGCATGCGACAGGACGTCACACATTTTGTCTTCTTGATTGGTGCAATATTGCATATAGATACAAGTAATGCATTTATCCCGTAAATATAGAGCCTGTATATGTAAAAAAATGCAACAAAATATTAGACTTTTATAATCAGGCAGCTCACGGGAAAACCGGCAGAAGCATGAGAAAAGGCAAGCTCTGGCTACAAATGGACATAGATGTTAGACGTCGCACCGGGGTGGCAATCGTCTACAAGTCCGAAAAACAGGTTGGTCCGGATGATGTGCTGCCTACCAGCCGGGGATGAACTGTAATCCGAACTGTGTGTTGCGTTCAGGCCGCTGGAAAGGGTGGGCCAGGTAAAATTCAAGGACCAGGGCGCCTGCCAGGTTGATACGGGCGGAAACGCCGGTGCTGAATACGGGAATGCGCTCCTCGGAGTCGGTTTCAAGCCGGAAAACAGGCGGATCATCGCTTGTCCAGGCCACCCCGCCATCCACAAACACTGCAATCTCCGTGGGGATGAGCCGGGTTCGGAAGAGCCCATGGCGCTCGGTGCCCAGAAGTGGGAAGCGGAGTTCCACACTGGCGACGGCGGCATGGGTGCCGACCAGTCGGTTGATAGGCGAATAGTTCTGGTTGTCCTGGGAGAACTCGTCGGGGCGGAAGGAAAAGAAATCATAGCCCCGCACAAAAGTCTGCGAATTGGGATAGCCCAGGTAGACGGTCGAAAACGGCTCGTCGATGTCGGACCCGTAATTGCCGAAATGGGCGATGCGGCCGGCAAGCGTGAGGGGATCGAAAAACAGATAGCGGCGGTAATCGGCCAGGAATCGGGCAAACCGGACGGATCCGACCAGCGGGGTGGCCTGGACCCGGAAACGCCGGCCCTGAATCGGACCGGTGAAGCCCATGTAGGATGTATCCAGAACGTAGGCCAGCGAAGTGGATCCGAAATAGATGTCGTCACGGGCTTCCTGCTCTTCGATTTCCCGGTCTCCAAACAACCCGCCACGTCCAAGCGAGTAGGTTTCCACCCACCGCTCGAAGGTGTAGAGGGATACGCCGGCTGTGCTTTCCAGTCGTGTGGTGGTGGAAAGCGGATACTCGCCCAGGATATTGGCCTGGTTGATGGTTACACGTTCGACCATACGGTTGAGCTGCGGTTGACCGGTCTCTTCATCCACCGTTGAAAACGCCCTGGCGAAGCTCTGGGGCACACGCTGGAGCGACCCTCCGTAATTGATCCGGTGCCGGCGGTTGATGAATCGGCTCATCCCGCTTATGTCCCAGAATTCACCCCGGACTTCAAAACCCAGGGCCACGGCCAGGTCCCGGTCGTTCAGAAGATCCGAAAACAGCAAACCGGCACCTCCAGCCGCCTGCGTGCCGCCGATACCGCCGATGCCGACGCCGATTTGCGGCGGCATGAGTCCGACCAGCCGCAGGGTGCGCGAGTGATCCTCCATGTCAAAATCCCTGTCCGGTGGAAGCAGTCCGAAATCCGGGTCGGCCAGGTAACCGGCTACGATGTTTTGATCCAGTGCATCATAGGGTGGAAGGATGCCGGCCGGGGCGTCCGGATCGGCCTGTCTTCCCTCCATGGGTTCCTCCTTGTCTGGGTCCGGGTCTATGGCGGCTATCTTGTATTTGTTGCCCGTAAAGATCGAGAACATCATTTCTCCGGTTTCCCGGGATACGGTAAGCGCGGGCGACTGAACCGTGACACCCGTAATGCCGGTTTGGGTACGGGTGAGGCGGTAGGTCTGCTCCGAACGCAGATCATGGCGGAATATATCCAGGAATCCATCCGGCGCCGCTATGAAATACAGGCTCCCGCCATCGGGTGAAAAATGCGGATTGGAGTAGTTGGTCTCATCCAGGGGTGAAAGATGAGTCGTGTTACCGGTTTCGGTGTCGAGAAGGGCTATTCGGTTGGGGCGCATGTCCAGCCGGTCCATATCGGTGCCGCCGGGACCACCATCGGTGGTATAAACGAGGGTCTGTCCTTCCGGACTCCATTGCGGCTGCAGTGCGGTGAACGCATCGTCGGTCAGCTGTTCCACCCGGTCTTCCTCCAGGTCGTACAGATACAAATTGCTTCTGCCGCCGACGATGCCCGACACGGCGATATGGCGACCGTCGGGACTCCATGCCGGATTTTGAAGGGCCGGTACACCGCGCAGCCGGACGGACCGTTCGATCTGTTCTGCGCCCAAGTCCCAGATGGCGATTTCGTTGTTTCCTTTTGCAAAGGTGATAAACGCGACTCGGTCGCTGCCGGGATTCCAGCTGCCGCCGGACGTCAGGAAGCGGATGTCATCCAGATGCGGGTCTTTGTGGACGCTGCCAAGGTTTCCGATGACCTCGCCTGTCTCCGAACGGGCGATTTTCAGGTCAATGCCCATCGGGAAACTGTTGGTGAGGAAAGCCACATACTTCCCGTCGGGACTGAGCGAGGGAGCCAGGTTGATGCGACCGTGCCCCTGTTCGGCCGAGAGAACGACGCGTCCGGTCTCATCGGCCGGGGTTCGATCCTCGATCAGCGGTTCGTAGTGCTGTCGGAGCGCATCGTGCCATGCTTCCATGAGTTCCCCGGAAGGCATCTGATAAAGGGAGTCTACTGCGGCCCGGGGGCCGTAGGAATCCACCCCGCGAAAATACTGTATGATGGACTCATCACCGAAGGACCCTCCCAGGAAAGCCAGAAAGGCATGGCCGAACCGGTAAGGGTTGTATCGCTGCTGCCGGGCGAAATCGTCAAAATCAGGCAGCTTGTCGCTGATGACCGCATCGCGCATCCACATGGCGGTTTCCGTATGCCGGCGGCCGACCGCGTAGTACTCTGACATGCCTTCTACAAGCCAGAGGGGCAGCCGCTGCGCGTTGATGCCGGTCTGGCCGGCATAATCGAACTGAAAGGCATGGACCAGCTCGTGACCAAGAACCTGGTGTGTGACACTGTGATCCGCAGCAAACGGCATCACGAGCCGGTCCTGGACGGGTTCGGTGAGACCACGGACTCCGCCGGGAATGAACCCCGGCACGATATTGGTCTGCCGGAAATCGGCGTCATCGGCATAGAAGATGAGCGGCTTGCGTTCGCCTTCGGCAAACTGATGATTGGTGACCCGGGCCAGCCGGTCGTACCAGCGCTCGGCCATGCGGGCTACCTGAGGTATGAAAGGCCGTTTGTCGGGATAGTACAGGATGCGAAAGTGTTCAGTATCGATCTCCTTGAAATCGAAGGTTTCGTACTGGATTTTGTTGCGGCCGAATTGCTGGGCGTGAAGGGCAGGAGCGGCGAGGCTGGTAAGGACGGCAATGAAAAGCAGGGTGAGGACAGGTCGGCATACGGTAGATGTGTTCATAATTAAGTGTCATTTCGTGTAAAAATGAGCTTGAATACATTACTTGCCTAACAACCGCCGAACGGCCATGGTTCAAAAAGGCCCCGCCGCAAGAGCCCAACGAGGCACCTGGCCCTTGGCGTAGTGTAAAACGGTATGGAGTTTCCGGACCGTTTCTGCGGCGGTCACTTCATGTTCACAAACTGCAGGGGAACGGGCAGGTTCAGGTGTTTGAGCTTCTGGATCGTACCCTGCAGATCGTCAATTTTTTTGCCGGTTACCCGGACCTGGTTGTCCATGATCGCCGGCTGCACTTTCAGATTTGTGC
>JAWOCT010000029.1:0-6831 GCA_046483675.1 Cyclonatronaceae bacterium | reverse complement strand
TTCTTCCACAAAAATAATTCAAGCAGTTCCGATGCCTCAACATTGAGGGCAACCGCCAGGTCTTTGGGATTGTGGAACTGTTTCCAGTCTCGCTCATCCCGGAATTTTATTAAGGCTCTGGTAAGATCGTTAATGGTATTCATTTTGGCAATTGGGTTAGCTGTTTGTCTCGATATAACGCTTGAATTCATTCAACTTTCTCAGCATCGCAAGGCCATCATCAAAATTGATCTTGTAATGGGCGGAATCAACCTGAAAGGCAAATTCCCATCCACTGTCGTATATCATGCTCAGTTGAAATGAATCGTAAATGGATACCGAATACACCTTGAATTTCTCCTGCTGGATGCCAACGGCAGCTGCCACACTATTCAGAAAATCTATGACTATTTCCAGATCATCGAGAAGAAGCAGTATGTGACCGCTATTCGTCAAATTTCGTGCCGTAACGCTTGAACTGGACCCCCAAAAAGAGCCAATGTTCGAAAAGCCCAGAGAATAGGCCAGTATTTCCGAGTCGGTTCGGTCAATATTTACTTCGACTCCAAGTATTTTCTCATCGGTGTTAAGATTTACGATTTCCACAAGAATAAACTCAATTTGGCCTCTTGAACCTCCGAGGAAAGAGTAGAAATCCCTGGAAATTTCATCCAGCTGGGTATACTCAGTCCTGATGACATTCTGAAAAGAATCGTCGCTTTGTCCATGCGATTCATTGTTCAACAAAATCAAAGAGAACAAAATCATAACCAGTATTAAAAATCGAACTTTCATCATCAGTCAATTACGATTTTGAAAGGTCACATAATTGTCCAACTTCATTTAAGGGCTTTTGCTCAGCTCTTGTTCTGCCGCCTACCAGCAGTGCACCAATGCCACAGACCCACATGGTGTCCCAGATACGGTCGACTTTGGACTTCGGTTCTCCTGTGATCATGGAAATTGATGAAGCGTAGCGAGTTAACAATCGGGTTGATGGATAAATGTAGGGAATTGCGGGGGAAATTGCCGGGAAAACCTGGCGGACGTTTACTGGAAAACCTTGTTTCCATTATTAAATAAGCCGTGTTTCAAAATTTCGGGATCAGGCGATCAATATCTTTTCCCTTCAGGAAGTCCAGAAAGTTCCTGGTTACGGGCGACAGCCTTTTCTCTTTTTTATGCAGGGCATGCCATTGCGTCATTACAGGCAGTCCTTGTACATCAAGGATGGAAATTTTATTAAGCTTGACCTCATTTATCAGGCTTAATCCAGAAATAAGTGAGATACCGATACCCGCCATGATCGCTTGCTTTACTGCTTCATTTGTGCCCAATTCCATGACCGGAGATACGGAAATCGCGTGATCCTGAAGGTATTGCTCCAAAACAATTCGTGTACCGGATCCGGACTCCCGATATATGAAAGCCTCGTTTTTTAATTGGTGCATATGGATGCGGGGTTGTTTTGAAAGCGGATGGTCGGGTGCAGAACAGATAACCAGCGGATTATCCAAAAATGGAAACGCATCAACGGACGGATCATCAGGTACCTGCGTCAGTATTGCAAGGTCGTACTCATTGTTTTTGAGATGCGTCAATACCTCATCTCTGTTCTTTACCTTCAATGAAATCCGAATTTTGGGATACTTCTGCTGAAATCTCCCCAGCAGATACGGCAAAAAGTATTTGGCTGTGGAAGCTGCCGAGATGGTGAGAGTGCCTTCCAGCCCGCCCTTGAGCTGGGAAACCGTGGCACGAAAAGATGCAATTTCATCGCTGACGACCTGATGCAACTTTTGCAGATGCCTGCCCGCCTCCGTCAGGTAAATCTGGTGACCAATAACCTCAATCAAAGGAATACCGATCGCTTCCTGCAGCTGCTTTACCTGTATCGAAACGGCCGGCTGCGTCATGTGCAGCTCCTTTGCAGCTTTGGTCATACTTCGATGCCTGGCCACTGTGCCGAATACCCGCAACTGATGCAAGGTAAAATCCATATGAATAAACTATAGTTAATGCTAATTATCAAATATATTAATTTTTACTTATTAAACTACCCTCTTATCATACGCGGACTTATCAAACCCTGTTCGCAATCAGATGCGGAATAAAAAAACGACACTGCGGTGCTCGATTCCCGGTTTATCAAGCTCTTCCACAATTTATTCAACAACACTGTAGAAATAAGCATGCAACCGCCTCAATAGCAGGATGAAGAGCATATCCGAGAACACCCTAACCCTTTGCTAAAGTTATGAAATCAATCCACAGGTACTCCCTGGTCAATGAACTGTGCAACTCTGAAGATGCAAAAGAGTTGTTGATGACTCTTGTAGCAGGAACGTCACAATATCACAGCTTGAAGCATTTGCGATCTTGGGAAACGAAAGAGATCAATGATGACAAATCTGAAAAATTGATCAGTGACTTGGATGAGATGCGTGGGAACATCACCCATATCCTGAAAAATATTGACGGTGACTTGTCCATCGAAATAAGGGCGGAAATCAGGGTCGCTTCCAAATAAGGCCGGTGTATTCAGACAACTTGCATTCCGCCTGTTCTGGTGCATGGACAAGTCCACATCATTCAGTTGACTTCAGCATCTTATCGTCTATAGCTTAATTTTTTTTATATGGAGCATACTGCTACCTTGGCATCAAACCTGCTCTCCCCCATAATACTCATGTTTGCTTTGGGGGTAATCGCCTCCCTGATCCGCAGCGACCTGAAACTGCCTGAGCCGGTTTACAATGGACTCTCCATTTACCTGTTGCTGGCCATCGGGTTAAAAGGCGGCGTGGAGCTCAACAAGACACCTCTGAACGAGTTCGTGGGTCCGGCCCTGCTCACCTTGTTCCTGGGCATACTCACACCAATCATAGCGTACAATGTATTGCGGAGACTGGGCGGTTTCGACCGCATTAATGCATCGGCAATCGCTGCCCATTACGGTTCGGTCTCGGCGGTTACGTTTATCGTCGCCATAGCCTACGGCACGATGACCGGACGAACAGCTGAAGGTTTCATGCCCGCACTCGTAGCCATTCTGGAAGTACCGGCCATCGTGGTAGGCCTCATGATTGCATTTACACGTGGCGAGCGGGCTGGATCATGGCAGGAAGCTCTTCATGAAGCACTGGCAGGTCGCAGCGTTATGTTGCTTGCAGGAGGACTGTGCATTGGATGGATTGCCGGACCGACGGGATTCGAGCCCATCATGCCCTTTTTCGTAACAGGTTTCCAGGGAGCGCTGGCGCTCTTTTTGCTGGAAATGGGTATTGTCACTGCCAAAAGATTAAAGGCACTGAAAGAAGTTGGAGGATTCCTTATCGGCTTCGGGATCATGATCCCCATCTTCCACGGATTGCTCGCGATTTGGCTTGGCGAAATGGCAGGCCTTTCACTGGCAGGCAGTGCGATCCTGGGGGCCATGGTCTCAAGCGCATCGTATATTGCGGCACCTGCTGCTGTACGGATTGCCCTTCCGGAGGCCAATCCAACATTTTATCTTACAGCTTCCCTCGGAATCACTTTTCCGTTCAACATCACACTCGGGATACCTCTTTATTTTGCTTTTGCCGAATGGATTTTTTAAATCCCATCCATATTACAAGGAACATCCATCTGAAAAATCTTCGTCATTATGCAAACCACCTCCCTCAAGCTTGTAACCATTGTTACGGAACGGATACTGGAAGACCGCATGCTCCGAAAAGTGGAAGAGCTGGGTGCCAAAGGATACACCTTGACACAGGTAACCGGAAAAGGATCACGGGGCGTACGGGCCAGCGAGTGGGAAGGGCCTGACACACAGATTCAAACCCTGGTAAGTGAGCAGGTGGCTGATGCCATTATGGAATATATTGCGGAAAACTATTTCGAGCATTACGCCGTCATTGTGTACGTGCAGGATTCAGAAGTCGTGCGCGGGCATAAGTATATCTGAACAGGGCGTAACAGCAGAGTCGGCTGCCATGTGAAACGTCAGACTCCAGGCGTTAAAAGTCGAAAGGAGGGATAGCAGCAGGAACTCTGTCACACGTCAACCACCACATTCCGGATCATCAGCCAGGTGCACAGAATGGCTATCACAGTGATCGTCGGGATGATGAAGATGACCGGGATGACATTGACCCCCTCCATAGCCATGAAGATGATCTTTGAAGTCAACGCCGTCATCAACAGGGAAAGGAACCCGAGATACACGGTCGCATAGATATATCCGACCAGCCTTTTTTTAATGAGCAGCACGCCGATTACGATGCATATGGGCAGGAGCAGCCCCAGGTCGAAGCCCTGGACGATCAGGGTTGTGAAGTGATACAGCTCAACCGGATAGATGGTGCCATCCACCAAAGGCGGGACCACGATACTTAACCATAGCAAACCGATCAACAACGGACATATCACCAGGAACCATCCAACAAGCGCGGCGGGTGTCTTTTCTGAAAAGCGAAAGTCGGCGGAGGTTTCAAGTTGCCGGGTAGACAGAAACAGGCCGAAAAACGTCAGCGCCAGAAGCGCGACATAGCACAGAAACAGCTCATTGTAGGTCCCCATGGCCAGATAGAACAGATAGGTCACAAACAAATAACCCAGAACACCGCTCATTAGAAAGTGCCGCCGGACCGAACTCTTGCGATACCCCGCCAGGGCGATCAGCAAAACCGGAACGGCTATGAACAGGGTCACGTAATCCTGGGCTATGCCCTGAATGGCCACTTCCGCGGGCATGTGCCGGTAGACGCCCCTGCCGTAAATCTCGACCGTCTGTCCCCGGATGGATTCATGGGTGAACGTACCCTCGCCATGGTCCGAGAAAATCCCGACCGCTGCCGCCACACCGGCTAGCATGGCAACGGCAAGCACCAGGATGGTTATGATTTTTTTACTTCTCACAATGCACCTCCTCTTCTTTTTCCAAAAAAACCGTACACATCGATAACGGTACCAGGCTGTACAAAAAAAACAGGAATCCGGAAACAAAATATAGAAGCAAGATATATCAGACTCCCGAGCAGCAATATAATCCTTGAAATGAATACTTTGAACTCCTATGAGAAGCAGTTGAATATCCTGGTCTAACCCGACCCGCGCTGTTGATCCAGTTCCCTGATTGGCCGGCAGGGAACCCCGGCGGCAAAAACGCCGGCCGGCACGTTCCTGGTCACTACTGATCCCGCCCCGATCACCGAGCGATCTCCAATGCGCACGCCGGGACTGATAATGGCCCCGCCGCCTATCCAAACGTCAGAGCCGATTTCTACCGGACGGGCCGACTCGAGTCCCTCCCGGCGCACGCGCCAATCCAGCGGATGCGTGGCAGTGTGGATCTGCACTACCGGACCGAAAAGCACATCGTTGCCGATGCGCACCCGGGCCGGATCGAGCACGACGCAATTAAAGTTCAAGAACACCCGGTCGCCGAGTTCGATGTTCGTGCCGTAGTCACAGTAGAACGGAGGCTCGATGGTCAGTGATTCACCGACCTTGCCGAACAGCTCTGCGTAGATGTCCTGACGCATTGCATCCTTTCCGTCAAGGCTGCCGTTAAACCGCGCGAGAAGAACGCGCGCCCTGTGCCGGGCAGCTGCGAGTTCCGGGTCTTTGGCGTCATAGAGCTCAATATCCAGCATTTTCTCTTTCTCAGTCTTCATCCGGTATGTCAGTTTTTACGTGAATAGCACAACAAAAATGAAAGCAATCGATTCATCAATTATGCAATCGGTCGATCAACAATCTACAACTCGCTTTGCCTGGATTGAATCGCGATTGTCACCGGGACAGTTCGTCCACACTTTTACCTTGAAATGTGATCACATCGCGTAAATACACAACTTAACCATGGAAGAGCCCATCCTGTTCATCCAATAAAATTTTCCGTGATATCCCTTATACTCCAGCATAATATTATAATTTGAATGCTGCAATTCCAGCTTCTTTTATAAAACGTCGAACAGACTTCAGCGCTCCTTTATCTGTTTCTTTCTCAGGATGCGGCCGATGAAAAAGCGGTTCATTGCGGATCTGGAAAAAGCTTTCCAGTAGGTCAGTGCCTGATCAGAGGCATCAGATCCGGATATCGGGCAGCCTCTTCTCTATCATCTCCCTGCTGCTCTCCAGCCAGGAAGGCAAAAAAAGACTTTCCCGAGTTTCACTTTCTCGAGAATGACCGAACCGCCGACAGCGTTGCCGGTCTGGTACAGTGAGAGGCTGCCTTCCTCACCGGTCTTCTCAAACCCTAGAACTTTGGTCAAAAGTCCACCTTTTGCCTCCGTATCCAACAGCTTCATGGTGGTACTCCAAAAACCGCGAATCCCGGAGTCCTGCGGCACAGTGCTCTCATTCCAGGCCGGAACGGAATTAACACGCTCGGCCATCACAAGCTCCAGATCGAGCCGGTCGGAGTCCTGAAAGACGATCACCTGCTTGCCGAAACGTTGAAATGGACCGTTGAAATCAACCTCTTCCGCGCCAATACGTTCCACCCAATATTCCATAGATCCGGATAGTACGGCAATGGGCACCACGGTTGCCTGTCCGCTGACCGTCGCGGCAGGTTGCAGATTGAGCCCTTCGGGGGTTGCCATCGATCCACAGCGATTCCAAACAGTTATAAAATTGGCTCAAAAAAACGAAATTTGTGTGCCAACTTCGTCAACTCGACCACTGGCCGATGATAACGATCCGCTATTCCCATCCCTGATATCCGGATACATTCCTTGAAATTCAACCATTTTATTTACTGCATTTATCTAAATATTTGATTATATAATATTCATATGCAATTCTATAAAAGTGATCCCAGGGAGGCCACTCATGAAATACAGTATAAATGAAAGGTAC
>JAWOCT010000054.1:0-7272 GCA_046483675.1 Cyclonatronaceae bacterium | reverse complement strand
TCATAAAAGCACGTATCATGACCAAGCCCATCCAGCAATGGACAGTAGGCCGGGAATTCCGCAAACGCCTGAAAAAGGCTTTCGATCAGAACAATATCGAAATCCCGTTCCCGCACAGGACCGTCTACTGGGGCGAGGAAATCAATACCCTTAAAATCGACTCCAAGAACCGGGTCCAGGGCGAGCTGAAGAAGGTGGATTGACCACTTTTATGAGTTAAACCGGGATGGATTCGGTCACCTCCTGAAAAAAGCACAAGGCTTTTGCATCGCGGGCAGGAGCGTTCGTGAAGGTGTCCGGCAACCGGCCGGGCGCCTTTGTCACAAATCGTCTCAATGCAGGTATTTTTTGTTTCAGGGTGGCACTTTTTGCATTATAAATTTTTGCCACACCTGTTCCGTCCGGACAACAAAAAAGTGATCAACGGATGTTCGGATAACGGGTGATCAGATATTTAAACAGACAGATAAACAAATGAGAAGATCAGCTTTAGCTTTTTTTGTATGGATGGCAGCCCTATTGTTTTGTTCCACCGCATTTGCTGATGATCATGAGCAACGTAAACGCGCCGACCAGCTCGGCGTGCAGGTGGGCATGCTTTCATCCGGGCCGCTCAACATGATCACCGATGTGCCCGGCGTCAAGGTCGGACACGCCACCCGCATCGAAGGCGACCACATCCGCACCGGCGTCACCGCCATCCTCCCGCACGGCGACAACATCTTCCGGCAGAAAGTGCCAGGCGCCATCTACAACTTCAACAGCTTCGGCAAGTTGGCCGGATCGCTCCAGGTGGATGAGCTGGGCAACATCGAGACGCCCATCGTCCTGACCAACACGCTGAGCGTCGGCACGGCGGTGGAAGCGACGGCGGCCTGGGTCCTGACGCAGGAAGGCAACGAGGACGTGCGCTCGGTGAACGCGCTGGTCGGCGAGACCAACGACGGCTACCTGAACGACATCCGTGGCCAGCACATAACGGCAGAAGATGTGTTCCGGGCTATCGAAACAGCAGACTCTGGTGAAGTGGCTGAGGGCAGCGTGGGCGCCGGCACAGGCACGCGCAGTTTCGGGTACAAATCGGGTATCGGCACCGCCTCGCGCGTCACAACCCCGATCGGCGGGCAGGAATATTCCGTCGGCGTACTGGTACAGTCCAATTTCGGCCGCGACCTGTACATCAACGGTGTGCCGTTCACGCGCGAAATCGCGCGGCTGGAGCAGATTCAGCAGCTGGAGCAGATGCAGCGGCAGGAAAGACAGGAACAGGACCGGATCAAAGGCAGCCGGCTTGAGAAGTACAGGCCCGGACAACTACGGGTGGCTGAGAATGAACCCGGCAAGGCAAGCGTTGGACAGCGGAATTACCTGAAAGAAGACGACGGCTCGGCCATGATCATCATTGCCACCGACGCACCGCTCTCCGACCGGAACCTGCGGCGCATGGCCAAGCGGTCATTCACAGGCATGGGGCGCACGGTCGGGTACATGTCCAATTTCTCCGGTGATTTTGCGATCGCTTTTTCCACTGCCTACACCATCCCGTCCGGCGGAATGCACCTGGTGGATCCGGCCCCGGCCCTGATCGGCAACAACGAAATGAATCCGCTGTTCCAGGCTGTGGAAGAGGCCGTGCAGGAGGCCATCTACAATGCGCTTTTCATGTCGGAAAGCATGACCGGCCGTGATGGCAACCACATGGATGCCATACCTCTGGACAAGGTGATCGAAATCATGGACCGCTACAACATGCGTCATTTGAACGACCGGTTTTCTGACGGCCAGTGAAAAAAATTCAGCAGGATTTGGAAGTCCCGGTATCGAAAACCGGACAAAATCATTAAACTGCCGCATTAGTTTACCGTAAAAAACAGCTGTATAAAAGCTGAAACCATGGACCAGAAATCACACAAGAATATCATTGGCATTGTGGGCGGGATGGGGCCCGTGGCCGGAATCGATCTGGCATCAAAAATCATTTCACAGACGAAGGCATCCGCCGATCAGGAGCATCTTCCTTTCCTGTTGTATTCATTTCCGGAAGAAATTGGTGACCGGACCACCTACATTCTTGGGCATTCGGGAAACCCGGCGCAGGATAACCCGGTGCCGGAGTCGGAAAATCCGGGCATAGCTATAGCGCGGATTTTGATGCAAATGGAGCAGAACGGCGTTACCGTAGCGGGCATGGCCTGCAATTCCGCCCACGCTTCGGTTATCTTCGACCGGATTCTTGCAGAGCTCCGGGCCGGGGAAAGCAACATCAGCCTGCTCCACATGGTGCGTGAAGTCGGCTGGCACATCGTGTACAATCTTGCCGGCGCAAGAAAAGTGGGTATACTTGGCACCACTGGCACCCGGACCTCAAAGCTTTACCATCTGCTTGGGGAGTTCGGACTGGAAGTGGTGGACGTGACCGATGAAGAGCAGGAGCACCTCCAAACCGCCATTTATCATCCTGATTACGGTATCAAATCAACTCCCGATGGTCATTCTCCGAAAGCGGCGGAAATCATGGCTGGAATCGTACGTTTGCTCAAACAAAGAGGGTCTGATGCCGTCGTCTTCGGATGTACCGAATTGCCGCTGGCCTCTCAGGAGCCCGAAATCGAAGGACTCCCGGTGGTCGATTCCAATCTGGTCCTGGCCAGGGCGCTGGTCCGGGCATGCGACCCGGAAAAACTGAGGCCGCTCAGCGTTTAACAGTTATGATAGCAGGCACAGGTGCAAGTAGAGACACCGTCAGGGTTGCAGGTTTAGAGGGCCGCCAGAACGGGATTCATGGAGAATGGTCTGCCTGGAGCCGGTCCGGCAGTCGGGGTCTGCAGTCGGATTCGGCAGTCGGGCAGTCCGTGCGGTAATATTCGGCAGTCGGGCAGCCCGCGTGGTCAGAACGTCCGCCGGTCGATGTGCATAATGCGCACATCCCGTGCTGGCACGGTCGGATCGAGCATCAGTTGTTGACGGTCTTCGGATCCCCTGGCCGTCTGCAGGTTCCGTTCCCCGGTGATAAGCTCACGGATGCGGTAGGATCCGTCCTCATCCACCAGTAATGTCACCCTGGGACTGACATCGGACATTCCGTGATTGATCAGGAACAGCAGATAATCGCCATCGCTGTTGCGCTGAAGACGGGTTACCAGCGGGGAATCCGAGACTTTATCCATGTTGGTGATAACCGGTTTGCTGACACCGGCCCAGTCAGCCATGCCCAGGATGAAGGTGTTGTTGACGGGGCGGGTGTCGGGGTAATTGGCCATGCCCATGAACGAACCGATCATGATCGTCTCGCCTTCACCGTACTGGTTGGCCACAATGGCCGGGTCGCCGGTCATGTCGAGCATTGCCAGTACCTCTGTGTTGTCGCTTATAATATCAAGCGACTCGGCGTAGAGCGTTCCTTTCAGGGTGTCTTCCCATGTGTGACGATGGGCGGCCGCCATCTGTCCGGGATTGTAAAAGTAGTTCCAGACGGCATGTTCGCTCTTCCGGGGCATCAGGGCGATGTCGCGTTCACGCATGTAGACTTCCTTTTCGCGGACGCCGAACACCTCGTGCAGTCCCATTCCGGGAATCTCGTCCGACGCATACCCCCGGTCGTCGTTCCAGCCGATGCGCGCCTCACCGACGGCATGTCCACCGTCCGCCACGAACTGCTTCAGCCCGTCGGCCGCCTCCTGTGTGAGCATCATCGACCAGGGCAGGACAACCAGCTTGTATTGCGACAGGTCGCCTGATTCCAGTTCCTTGCGATGGATGAAATCGACCGGGATATTGTTCTCGGCGAAGACGCGGTAGTAGCCGATCAGCGAGTTATGATGCGCCATGGGATGGTCGGAGCGTCGCTGCGCCCCGCCCACCATCTGTGAGAGCGGGTTGTAAACGATGGCCACCTCGGCCGGGACGGGCTTCGAGTCCAGGAAAAGCTGCTGATGCCGGTCCACCAGTGAAGCGAGATAGCCGGCCTCCATGGCGCGATTGGTGAGCGAGCCGTCCTGGTTGACCAGGCCGTATCCACCCGATTCATACCCCGATGACATCGGGTACCATGCGTAGATGTTGACCCCTTTGGCACCCTTGGCGATGGCGGACCAGATCCACACGCGATGGTCGCCCGGCGTGACCGGATCACTGACGATCAGGCCGATGGTGCCCTTGCCGGCCTGCAGCTCGCCGACGTACCAGCCCTCGTTGTTGCGGTTGGCGCTGCGCGCGAAATCCATCATATTCATGACGCGCCAGGCGGGCCAGTGCCGGTCCGGGTGGTTGTGTTTCGGATAGAGTGAAACGCCGTAGAAGTCGACCGATTCCGACATGAGAAAGTCATCCGTGGCGCCCACGCCCATATGCGGGGAGATGATGATCGACGAGACCGCTGCGTGCGAAGTGATTACATGGTCGGGGTCGGCCTCGCGCACCGCGTCATAACGCATGCGCAGGTCTTCGGCCAGTTTTTCATAGATAAAGGTTTTCCAGTCAATGTAATCGGTGTAGCTCAGGATGGTGCTGAAACGGGGCGGGCTCACATCCTCCCACTCATAATAGCTGCGGTGCCAGGCCGTGTTGAGTGCGCCAATTGAGCCGTATTTGTCGCGCAGCCACTTGCGGAAGCGCGCCTGGGTGGATGGGCAGTAGCAGAACTGCGCATTGGCCACGTAGTCGATGTTGGCCCAGTTGATGATGTGCGGTTCACTCCACAGATCCCAGCCGTAGAAGCTGTCGTATTCGCTGGCAACGCGGGCGGTCTCGGAGTAGAAATTGAGCACCGCGTCACGGACCGCGTCATGATCGGTGCAGTAGCCGGGGGCGGATTGCGAGATGATCTGGGTGCCGTCCTGAGCCGTGAATTTCGCATCGGGGTTCTGCTTGCCGACCCAGTCGGGAGCCGAATCTGCATAGAATTGGATGAAGACCCGGAGTCCCACCTCCTCGGCCAGCTCCATCAGCAGCCGCAGGTTGTCGAAGTTGTACTCACCCGGACGCGGCTCGGCGCGCTGCCATTCCACCCAGGTGCGGACGGTGTTGAAGCCCAGGCTTTTGATCTCGGCCAGATCCCGGCTCCACTGACGCCGCGATTCCGGTGTGATTTCGGAAAGCATGGGAGCCCGCGCATCGCCACCGCTGTACCAGACCGAAAACGGCATAAAATCGGGCTCATACGGGGTTTGCGGCTGTATCTGGGTAAACGCATCGTCCGCGTTAGAAAGGAACAGCGCGAAAAGAAGGAGCAAGGCAAACAACCGTAGTCGAAACATAAATAATACCCTCATTTTTTGTGATGCAGCTGTAATGGATAACTGTATAGAAGATACAATTACTGCCCCTATTTGCAAGTTGGGGAAGTGGCTTTCAGCCTCCCGCGCCCGGTAATATCCGCGTATTGCCCGGTAGTATCCGCGTACTGCCCAGTACTATCCGCATACTTCCCTGCAGTATCCGACGTAGTGTCTGCACAAGTTAGTATCCGCGCACTGCAATGCACAATACCGTAAACAGTTTCAGGAATCCCTTGCAATCCGGCGGATCATGCCGTTGAAGATGAAATAGTGGAACGGCAGGACCATGTACCAGTAAAGCCGGCCCCATACCCCGCGCGGACGGAACGTCGCTTCCTGGACAAGCCGGTCTTCCTCGATGCTGAATTCCAGCCATGCTTCACCGGGGAGGCGCATCTCCGCAAACAGCAGCAGCCGCCCTTCGTCCCTGTCGGCCAGCAGCACCCGCCAGAAGTCGAGCGTGTCGCCGGTGTTGATGTCATCGACCGACGTGCGGCCCCGGCGCAACCCAACCCCGCCGGACAGCTTGTCGAGGAATCCGCGTATCCCCCAGAGCCAGTCAGCGTAATACCAGCCGGTTTCACCGCCGATGGACCATATCCTCGCGAGAATGCGTTCCCTGTCGTTGATCGGCCGCTCCTTCCTGTCCTTGAAGCAGCCGTATGTTGGTACCTGGATGTGCTGTCCTAGCCCTGTGCGCAGGCGCCCGCTGATGAGTGAGTCCTTCCAGCTGGATAAAATGGCATTCTGCTCGATTTTCTCGAAAGCCAGCGAGACCGCTTTGGGATAGGAAATGGGCGAGATTCCGAGCATCGCGGCCAGGCGGTTGTTGCGGCAGGTCACATCCACCTTCATACTGTCGACCAGCTTGACGGCCAGCGAGTAAGTAGTGGAGGTAACGAAGTAAAGCCAGTACGAAGAGAGCCTGGGTGAGAGCACCGGCACGGTGAAGATCATCCTCTTCAGGCCGCGGGCACGGGCATACTGAAGCAGCATGTCTCTGTAGGTAAGGACGTCCGGACCGCCAATATCGAAGTTTTGGCCGAAGGTGCGCTCATCCATCAGGGTTTTTTCCAGAAATGTGATGACATCACGGACGGCGATGGGCTGAGAGCGTGTTTTGAGCCACCGGGGGGCGATCATCACGGGCAATTTTTCCACCAGATCGCGTATAATCTCGAATGAGGCGCTGCCAGACCCTATGATGATGCCGGCCCGCAGTGTCGTCAGGGCATATGTGCCGGAATCCAGAATGTCCTCTACCTGCTTGCGAGAAGCCAGATGCCGCGAAAGATTCTGGTCGTTGATGATGCCGCTGAGATAGATCACGTGCCGTACCTGCGTGCCATTCATATAATCTCGGAAATTTTGTGCCGAGATGCGTTCCATTTCCTCGAAGTCGCCCGATCGGGAGGACATTGAATGGACCAGGTAGTACGCAGCATCGATATCTTCCGGAATGCTGGACAGCGATGATGGTTCCATGAAATCGGCTTCCACCACCGTGACACGTTCCCGGAGGTCGCGCCCGATATTCAGCCGATTGCGGTCCCGAACACAGCAGACAACATGATGTCCGTCTTCCACCAGGACGGGAAGCAATCGCTTGCCGATGTATCCGGTCACGCCGGTCAACAGGATTTTCATGTGTTTAAATTTTAAGATTTATTAGGTCACATAGAATGTCCATGACACTTTTAATCATGCGCCTGTGTGTCCGGGCGCCGGCCCGGTCATGAGCATAGCGCTTCGCGACCTCCGGTTCATGTGTTTAATTTTTTTGTTTCACAATGTCACATGTAATATCCATGACCATAATTAATCACGCGTCTATGAGTCTGGGTGTCGGGTTGCCGTCATGGCCATTTCATAAGGCTTGTTGGTCGGTTCAGCTTTGAGGTGTAATGGGTTCCGTTTCCTGTTCCATGAGCCGGTACAAGGAAAACAGGGCCCGGTTGACAGGTGCCTGCAATTCCAGATCGGCGGCCCTTCTTGT
>JAWOCT010000097.1:0-20339 GCA_046483675.1 Cyclonatronaceae bacterium | reverse complement strand
TTTCATGTGTATGTGGATTAAAAGAAACGGATCGAAACGCCTTTGAGCATCTGTTATGTTTGCCGAACAGGTCAAATCCTGCAGGAGGGTAGCAGCTTCAGGCTTGTTGCGAGTCCGTACAGGGAGAAGCTTCCTGCCGAAATCCTGTTCGGTTGGTGATCGGTTGAGTGTTCATCAGAAACCGGTTGCCTGAAGGATCAAGTGCAGGCCGCCTCCTGCGGCCACGACCACCAGGATCATGATGACTGTGAGCTTGATCAGGTCCCGGACCCCCAGTTCACGGAAAAGGACCACAAACGTGGCGATGCACGGGAAGTAGACCATAAGTACGACACTTGCAACGATCAACTGATCCAGCTCCATTCCCAGCGGGGCCAGCATGCCCACGGCCACGTCCTTGCGCAAAAATCCAATGATAAGTGCGGCCCCTGCTTCACCGGGAAGACCGAACAGACCGGTCACCACCGGTGCAAAAGCATCGCTAATAAAGGCGACGACACCCAGGGTATAGAAAAGATTTACGACAAATACACCCAGCAGGACATAAGGCAGCGCATTCCGGATAAAACCGTTCATCCGCATGTAGATTTTTTTGGCAAGGGATTCCCAGTAGGGTACCCGGTAGGGCGGCAGGTCCATGAGCAGGTCGGTCGCTTTGCCTTTCAGAAACAGGTTCATGATGACCCCGAGGATGATCCACAACAGGAAAAGCGTGCCGTATACAATGGCAAGGCCGGCAATACCCGCTTTGCCCAGAAGTCCGATAACCATGGCCTGCTGTGCCATGCAGGGTACGACGATGGCGATGAGGGTGGCGACGATAAACCGCTCCTTGCGGGTCTCCAGCATGCGTCCGGCCATCACGCCGGGAACGTTGCAGCCTATGCCAAGCATGAGGGGTACGACGGAAAGACCGTGGATGCCGAGGCGTTGCATAAGCGCATCCACAACTACCCCGAGCCGCGGAAGGTAGCCGATGTCTTCGAGCAGACTCAGCATTAAATAGAAGCTGAAGATGTAGGGAAGCACGACGGCCAGAGGGATGAACAGGCCGGTTGTGAGCAGGCCGAACGATTCCTCAAAGTGAATGGCCCCGTCTATCAGATCACCTATAAGGATTCCGTGGATTAGCCCCTCACCGCCGAGCATTCCGGAAATCCATGTCGCGACAGGCAGCCAGGCCAGGTTGAAAACATCATACAGCAATTCATGCAGCAAATCCCCGAAGAAGGCTACGAAGGAAAAGCTGGCAAACAGTACAAGCAGGGCGATGACCGGTCCCCACAGCGGATGGACGGTAATCCGGTCCATTTTTTCACGAAGTCCCTTTTTGACAGGGACTGATTCCGTTTTTGATGGTTCCTGGACTTTCCCGGTGATTTCGGCGGCAATGTCCCAGAATGAGGAACCGTTTTTCGAAACCGTCCCGTTGCTGCGTGCTTCCGGCAGGCGATTGACGAGCGTAGAAATCCCCTCTCCGCTCAAAGCGCAGGTGGTCGCGACCGGTACGCCAAGCTCATTTTCAAGCATGGACGTATCGATGTTGATGCCTGCCTTTCGGGCCTCGTCCCACATGTTAAGGACCACGATCACCGGTTTTCCGCTATGCAGCAGCTGCAGGGTGAGATAGAGACTGCGTTCCAGGTGGGTGGCGTCGAGTACGTTTATGATTAGCTCACCTTCTTCGACCATGTCTGAAGCCACGGCTTCGGCCCGGTTGGTGGCCTCAAGGGCGTAGGTGCCGGGCACATCCACCACCTCAAGGGTGCGGTTCTCCATCAGGAACTCACCGCGTGTATACTCCACCGTCGTGCCCGGGTAGTTCGATACTACCACGTGGGAACCGGTAAGGCGCGAAAAAATCGCGCTTTTGCCGACGTTGGGATTCCCCATCAATAAAACACGCATAGGATGCTCCTCAGGATCCGTTGTTTCTGACAGGTTTGACAATGAGCTTGGCTGCCATTCCGCGTCCCATGGCTGTCTGGCGACCGTCCACGCTCACGATTACTGGACCTCGGATGTACTGGGAGCTGACCCGGGTGATTTTTTTTCCTTTCCGGATTCCCATTCCTTCAAGACGCCGGTTCAATAATGTGCCGCCATCAAAGGATATAATTTCTGCTTCTTCTCTTACATTCATTTCTATCAATGATTTAAGCATCTTCTGAATAATAATGGCTACTGGTTTAATCTATTAAGACTTAATCTAAATAAAATCACATAGAAGTGCACATATTTTTTTGGGGACAAAAAGGACTGCTGATTGCCGTCAGCCGGTGCCCGTGAGTGTGACAATGACGGACCGGCTTCCCCCTCTGTCGCGGTGCTCGCACAGGTAGATGCCCTGCCAGGTTCCAAGCGCAAGATGGCCGTTGCTTATGGGCAGGGTCAGTGAACTTCCGAGAAGGGAAGTCTTGATATGCGCGGTCATGTCATCCGGGCCTTCAAGCGTGTGTTTGTAGAGGGATGTGTCCTCGGGTACAGCCCGGGTGAAGTGGGTTTCGAAATCCTCCCTGACGGTAGGATCGGCATTTTCGTTGAGGGTCAGGCTGGCGCTGGTATGAAGAATATGGATATGTGCCAGCCCGATCCTGATCTCGTCAATGCGTTCGAGACGGGACACGATTTCATCAGTAATGAGATGGAACCCGCGCGACCGGGGATTGAGTTTCAGGGTTTGTTGATGCCAGATGTGGGACATGTGTGATTGTATGTTGCAGGCTGATTATTGGTGGTCAGGATTCGTTATCTTGTCCGTTTTCTATCCAAAAAGGCTGCTAACCGAGCCACCATCATGACTCAGGACCTGTCCGGTCACAAAACCGGAATGAGCGGATAGCAACCAGGCCGCCAGTCCGGCCAGCTCTTCGGCTGTACCAAAGCGGCCTGTCGGCACAGCCTCTTCCATCTTCTTTCTGATCTGCTCTCGGGGAAGTCTGCTGCGGGTCGTATTGTACGTGATGACACGTTCAATGGCAGGGGTATCGTGTGGACCTGGCGCCAGCACGTTGACGGTTATACCTTCTTTGGCCACATCGCGGGAGAAGGACTTGGCAAAACCTGCAACGGCCGCCCGCATGGCGTTGCTCAAGGCAAGGGCGGGCAGCGGCTGTTTGATGGACTGGCTTTCAACGAACAGGATCCGTCCGTGTCCGGCTTCCCGGAAGCGTGGAAGGAGGCGCAGGGCCAGGTCGGCTTTCCAGCGGAACACCGAAGCGTAGGCTTCGTCCCATTCCTCCATGGTGGTTTCGATGGCGGTCTTGGCCGGCGGACCGCCTGCGTTCAGGACCACTCCGTGGAGTGGCCGGTTTGCTGTAGATTCCAGAAGGCGATCAAGGGTCTCGGGTTTTCGGAGATCGCCCTGAATGGGGGTGAAGCGGTCAGGCCATTGGTGGTGTACGCGGGCAAGCGGATCCTGCTTTCTGGCTACACCGGTGACATCGGCGCCTTCACGACAAAGGATCTCAGTGATGGCTTTTCCAAAACCGGAACTGCATCCGGTCACGATAAAGTGCTGTTGATATAGACTCAGGTCCATTCTAACCTCCTGGTGTATGTTTTTGTACAGTATGTAGTATAAACACTTCGTGGCAGCTGTCCATTCAAAGAGCAGACATGCCTCCGGGGATCGGCGGTGATTTCAGGGAGCAACGGTGATTTTATCCAAAGAAAATCCATTCAAAGAATGGGGGGCGTCGCAAAAATCCTGTTACCCCATGGCGGACTCTTTGGTCCGGTTGAGAGGCTCATCCATGGCACGGAATGTGGACCACCGGTATTGCCAGAGCACGAGCATGGGCATGGTCATGAACATTACCCGATGGACGTTATCGGGTGCGATCAGGTAGACCAGAAAGAAGACCGTTAAAAAATATACGGACAGCGAAACGGTGACCCTGTTCCACCCCATGATGAAGATTCGGTAGGCGAAGAAACCGAGGGAGAGCGTAAAAGACAGCCAGAACGCCCGGATCAGAGAGGTTTCACGGTCGGATAACCGTTCTGCGGTTTCCGCCAGCCAGACGTCCGTGCGGTAGATCATATGACCTTCGGGCACCTGGGTAAACAGCGGAACAGCCAGGTAGAAAAGGGCGGCCAGGGCGAACGCAAAGTAGCCCTGTGGCCAGACCGAACCGCGCAGGTAATCGGCCAGCGGAAGGATCATTGCTGCCAGGAACAACCATTCGGATACCCACACACCGGTCAGCGCAACCGGGATCAGCAGCCATGGGAGGCGGCGAAGGACGGCCATCAGCATGAGCCCGAAAAGGCAGAACATCAGCGCGTCCGGCACCGGTAAAAATATGCCCTGCCAGAAGGCCGGCATGGGAAGTAGCAAAAAGGTCGGCAGGGCCACTTCAAGGGCGTTGATGCCCTTTTCCTTCATGGACAGGTAATACATCCACCCGAATCCGATGAGAAGATAGACGAAATTGAGCGAGCCCGTAAGCAGTCCGATACTTTCTTTACCGGCCAGGCCGAATGCGGCGGCAAGTGTCCCACTGATGAGGGGCATCAACACCCGGAAGCTGATTGCCTCGGAGCCGAAAAAGCCGAATGACTCCGACAGTGCCAGGTAGGCAAACAGATCACCGTAGCGGCCATCCGGTTCGATTCTTCCCTCAGCCAGAAGCACGAAATGGGCTATCATCACCACCGAGCAGGCCGAAGCCAGCACAGGCAGCGAGATGTAGAGCGTCATCGAAAAGCGGGTGGCCTTCATTCACAACATCGTCGGGTGGGAAAGCGGGAGGGTGATTTACAGGCAGGTATTTTCGGGGTTGTGGATCCCAGGTGCCCTAATCCTGATTCCCGGTTTATTTCAGATCAGGGACCATTACTTCAGATCAGGGACTTGATCGTTTCTCCGATTACGGCAGGGCTCTCGGAAACCGTGATCCCGGCGGCCTTGAGCGCTTCGATTTTGTCGTCGGCTGTTCCCTTGCCGCCCGATACGATAGCGCCGGCATGGCCCATGCGTCGGCCCGGTGGTGCTGTACGCCCGGCAATGAAGGCAACAACCGGTTTGGAGACATGTTCCTTGATCCATGCAGCGGCTTCTTCTTCATCAGACCCGCCGATTTCACCGATGAGGACGATGGCTTCGGTACCGGGATCGTCCTGGAAGAGGGCCACGGCATCACGATGTTTGGTGCCGATGACCGGATCCCCGCCGATCCCGATGGCCGTACTCTGGCCCAGACCGGCTTTGGTGAGCTGATCGACAGCTTCGTAGGTCAAGGTGCCGGACCGGGAAACCACTCCGACCGGTCCGGGTGAGAACACATTCCCCGGCATGATACCGACTTTGGCCTGGCCGGGTGTTATCACGCCGGGGCAGTTGGGTCCGACCAGCCGTGCGCCGTGTCGCCAGACAATCTCACGGGCGACGATCATATCCTTCACCGGTATGCCCTCGGTGATGCAGATGATCAGCTTGATGCCGCTCATGGCCGCTTCCGCAATGGCATCAGCCGCAAAAGCCGGCGGGACAAAGATCACGGAGGTGTTGGCCCCTTCCTTCTCCACCGCATCGGCCACTGTGTTGAAGACCGGACGTTCCAGGTGTCGGGATCCGCCTTTTCCCGGCGTTACCCCTCCAATGACGTTGGTACCGTATGCAATCATTTGTTCCGCGTGGAACGTACCCTCATTGCCGGTGAAGCCCTGCACCAGCAGCCGGGTGTCCTTTCCAACTAGTACGCTCATGCCGTGTTGATCTTTAAAAATGGAAAGTTTGAACGCTTTTGTTTGACCGGATGAAATATACCCATGCTCATGGTGAGATTCCAAAACGGATTGCAGGTTCCACATCATGATTCCTGAGCCGATAGTGAGGATCTGGCACTTACTCCTCATTTCGTAATGTTCGACCGGTGTTCAATGGCGCATTCATTCATCGACCATAGATCACCGGAAGCCATGCGTTCGGCCCGGCCAACGTGAAAGCCGCCCTGACTCACTCGGTTTTTGTACAGCAGCAGCGAAGCTGCTCTGGCAATCCGTTGCCGGGGGCTATTTCACAAGCAAAAGTGGTCTTGTATCTTCAAAATCGTCCGTCTTCAGCTGGTAGAGATAAACGCCACTTGACAGGTGGCCGGCTTCGAAAATGAGCTCATGTTCCCCTGCGGCTATGTGCCCGTCGGCAAGTCTCGCAATTTCGCGGCCCAGCAGATCGTAAACCACGAGCTGGACATGTCCGGATTCTGGGACCGCAAACCGGATGCTCGTTGAGGGATTAAACGGATTGGGGTAGTTTTGATATAACTTGAATCCCTCAGGAGTTGCCGGTTGTTCGTTTTCGTCTGTTGATGTTGGAAGCGGCATGCTGCTTAACGATTGCGAATCATCATATTCCCCATCCAGATTGGTGTCAATGAAAAGGATTATTTCCCGGCTACCGATATCTTCCCAATCCGGCACGGAGAATTTATAGCCCGCCGCTCCATCAAGATTCAGGTCCTGGTACAGGAAGTAGCCTTCGTCACCGAAATCGGTTCTCAATTCAAGATCTAAACGTACCGGTGCGCCATAGTTTTGGATAGCAAGATCATGCCGGTTCTCGAGATTGAAACGGACGGAATCACCGTTTGCAATGGACATGTCACGCAACCGGAACATGTTCTCTTCCAGGTCGTTGAGATACAATACTTCCATGTCGAACTGGTGATCATTTCCGTTGCCGAATACCGAAAGTGAGTTGCCGTAACGCAACTGATCGATGCTCCCCTGCTGCGATTCATGGTTTTTATATCCATAGACGGTATTTCCCGTGAACACTGCAAAATTTCCCTCGCCGCCTTCAGGGTATCCCAGTTCCACGTCATAATCCAGGTCGGCAAGGAAATACCCCACGGGATTCTGCAAACCACCGACCAGCGGAACAATCGGGAATGAACCGGGGATATCACGTGATGTTAGACCAATTTTTTCACCGCCCGCCTTTCGGAGAAGTGAGGAGGCATTTCCCAGTTCGTCTGTAATCTGTACATCGGCATCCCCGCCAAACAGGGTGAACATGTACCCTATCTCATCAAGATTGGCGATCTGATCCCGTATGTCGTCGCCATTCTCCTGTGTTGCCTCCTTCAGGAGTCTGGAAGTTGTTTTATATCCATCGACCGGGTCGCCCAAAAACAAACCGGTATTACCGAAAAATCTCGGGTTGCTCAATCCCGGTTCCTGATACTCATAATAATCGGCTTCGGTATCCACAACCACAAAGGTATTGTTTGCCCCGGGGTGATTGCTGTCATGGATGTAAATATGCCATACATCAGGGTTGTTGCTGCTTTGCTCTGCTTTATAGGCAAGTACCGAATGTCCCCCCATTATATTGCCTGAAGGAAACAATGTAAGCGGGTTATGGTATCCTTCATCGGCCCTCACATCCAGCATTTCCTTCACATCTTCAAGTGTCTGGGAAGGGGGGCGAAAAATGAGATCGGTTTCCAATATATCTGACAATCTAATCGATTCGCCACTTATTATTGTGTTCCATAAATTAGTCAGCAGATTGTCATTTAAAGACGCCAAAAATATTTTGATGAAGTGATCCCTGGACCACTGGCGGGCCCAAATCATATTGATCATTTCCCGGACATCGTTGTTTATTTCAACATCGTACAGATGATCATCATGGATACGGGCTCCGAGTTGGCTCAGCGAAGAGTTGCCATCCCGGAAAGCAATCAGGCTGGTGACCGAAAACCCATGACAAACGCCATTAAATCCCTGTCCGGTCATAATCGGCCAAAAAACTCCGGCCTTCAATGTGGGAATGATATTGCCAAATAATCGTGTGTAAGCCTTTATGGTTTCATCCTCACCGAATGCCCGTGTGAATGAGGGAAAACTCGGGAAATTCCATGGTACTCCATTGAAAGGTTGGCGTGCAAGTGGTCCTTCGTATTCAATTTCACTCCACTTCTCCTCGGTCCACATCACGGATTCACGATTTTTCATCTGCCAGCCATGGATGTGCGGATCATAGAGCTCATAACGGCCATCCGACAATAAACTGCGCAGATGGTAATAGGGCTCATCCGGATTAATGACAGTAAAAGGTCCTGTTACATCATGGATATCTTCGTTAGCATCATCCGATACTTTCAAGATTACTTCCGTTTCATGATAGCCGGGCACGGTATACGGGTATGAAAATTCAGCGGCATCAATATTATTTGCAATTGCACTCCATGTATCGCCTCCGTCAGTGCTGTAACGAAGCGAAACACGTTCGATCCGGCTGCCCGTTTCCCATCGGAGATCAAATACGGCACCCGTGCTGTAAATGGAATGTTCTTGCGGCACATCGGTGAAGCTGATGTATGACTGGTTGAGGCTGGCTACGCCGCCATTGATTACATTGAAATCGGCCGCCAGCCATTTGTTTTGCCTGCTGTCAACGGTCATCCAGGCTAAAGAGGAATAAAATTCGTCTTTGCTGGCAACGGTGGTCCACGAGGTTCCGTCAAATTCTGCCAGGAAGCCGTAATGGGTCAGGTCACCCTCCTCAGGTGAACCGCCGAAAGTCGCCCAGAGGTACCGGTCGCCTTCAAAGGCATAGGCGCGCACAAAATGGTTCGGCAACCCGTTGGCGGATGTGTGCACGGTCCAAATGTCATTCTCTGTGTCCAGATGGACAAGGCCTCCATTCAGAGGTGCGAATTCTGTCGGGAGGGTACTTACCCAGAGCTGATCATCGGATTGTGCGAGAACCGAAGAAACCAGATTGCTCGGCAGGCTGGAGTTTTCGGTAGTATAATGTTCCCAATCGTCACCGGATTTGCGTATCAGTCCGCCGTTCTCATGGTGTGTAGAAATCCAGAGGTCGTCCCCGGTAAAGGCAAGATGGCGTGCGGGAAGCTCTGTTCCGATCCCGATGCCGTCGGCCGGATCGGACATCGGGCTGTTTGTGTGGTCGTATACTTCCCAATCCGATGTAACAGGATAAGAAACCCGGACAATCCTGGGGTAGCTGTACAATAAAAAAGGTCGCCCGTGTTCATCAAGAGCGATGTCTGTCAGCCATTCGTCGCCTTCATTTTCCGGTTCGGGCATCCCTGAATTTTCAGGAGTCCAGACAGTGTTTTCCGTAAAGCTCCAAGAGTTTATTATCACATTGTAACCGTCCGAGTAATGCACATCCCCGGAATCGGTAGCATAGAGTGGCAAGGGACGGATTTTCGATTCATCCTGATAGACCAGGTCAAAGACATCGATGGTCTCCCAGTTGCCGTTTCTGTTTCTGAAGAGCAGTCCGACCATGCTGTCGGAAAGGGTTTTCCCATAACCGATGGCCCATATATCTCCGTCGCGTCCCTCATCAACCCGTGACATATTCAGGTAGGACAGGTTGTTCAGAAACTCCACCCCGAGAAAAAAGGAGTCAAAAAACCATCCGGGTTCCAACTCTTGGGACTGCAGTCCGGATCCTTGTTCCGGCTTTACCCCTAGTGCGGTCTGCGAATCATATGTCTGATCCGGATCAGGGAGAAGCATCTGAGAAAGTTCCTGAGAAAACACCTGATTATGTTCCGATTGGTGTTGCTTTCCAGCGACAGCACCGGCAAAAGCTGTCAGCATCAGTAGTGATATAACTGGTGATAGAATATAATTTCTGTTTGATGTCATCATGCAACCCTCCTTTCTACTGTGAATATCTTGATCTGGCAGCCTATAAAACGGTTAATCCGGCATGCGTGGATTCCGATACCACCCATGCTCTTATGAATCGTTGTTATTTATAGAGGTTCAAGTAGATACGACTCTGGTCCCCGGACGGATCAGCGCCAACTTTATCCACAGGATCTTCCGGCCATTCGGCAATTTCTGAAAAATCGTCGCTATCACCATGAGATTGACCGGTGCCATCAGGAATCAGATCATCAAACCCTGCATTGTCAACCATGATGGTGCCTAAATGGGGATCTTTTATCCCGCCGGCAGTAACGATACCGGAATACAGGATGACAGTACGTACAAATCTTCCTTCCTCCCGCTCCTGGACTTGCTCCGCGAATATGGAAAAACGCTCCCCATCGCCTATGATATAAGCACCGGTGCCACCAATCTCGGGTTGATGGGCATGCCGCATTTCGATATCGATTTGATTTTCCGCCGTGTTCTGGTTACTCAAGTGCACGTACAGATCATACCAGGTGCAGCGGTCATTGGCACAGCGATCATTGGGCACCACGGTTTCGAGAAGAACGAAAGGCCGCATCACAACGGCCACTGCCAGCGAATGCATATCGGCATCAGCCGGTCCGATTTTTTGAGCACCGGATAGCAGCATGGCAATCTCGGGTGGATTCTCTCCGGTATGAACCGGGATATGCAAGCTGTCCTCTAAAACGGCAAGCATCTCGACCGTCACGAGTTCTCTGATATCAGGGCTTAATTGGCTCAGCGGGTCATCCGGCTCATCGTCACTTCCGAAAATGCCGCAAGATGAAACCAGTATCAGTAATGAAAAAAGGAAAGCATAAACACTCTTGTGAAACGGTTTTCGGGAAATTTCCGATTTATCGGCGGATCTTTTCTGCTCTGTATGTGAATTCATAGTCATACCCTGTATGCTCTTGTTGGGTTTGTATTGAGGCGGGTTCTGTTTTGATGTTCCACGGGTAGATTCGGCTAAAGGATGATCCTGCCAGAAGCAAAATGATACCATAGTATGCGCCTGTTCACGAATATTAACCGCAATTCCCGTCAAGTATCCATTTGTTAAGTAGCAAGGTTAAGAGTAAATAATAAATAATTAAAATGATAGTTTTAATCACTTGAAATATATTGCAGGGGCTGGCACTCTTTTATCAAGCTATTTTCATGCCTATTATAGCTGTCAGAGCAGATGGAATCATTTCCGGCATATTGGCTTGCATACCATGCTGTAAAGACCTCTTTAAACCGTTAATTTTCGGCAAATGCGACTATTATCCCGGATGACAAAAAAGAGGAAGTGCGACAGGCTGCCGACATCGTTGATGTCGTCTCGGACCATGTAAGCTGCGCCGAAGCGGCAGCAACTTCTCCGGGCTGTGTCCGTTCCACATCGAAAAAATCCCCGTCCTTCAATGTTTCCCCGTTGCTGGTCATTTGCAAATGGTTTGGCTGCGGTGAAAACAGTCAAAGCAGTGTATGTTTTAAGGCAGGTGTTTTATATTTTGCGATTATGGAAGGATTGCAGTTTTCAACATGTGTGTTGGTGTTGCAGAGTGTGTTCATGTATGGATTGCTTTTTATTCGGTTCGATCAATACGCTCAGAACATCCGGTAGCCGGAACCACAAACCGCTTTACCGGATAGCAATCCTTAACAGTTTGCACATACACCGGGACACCAGGCAAGCTGGTATCATGCTGCATGTGAATTATTTTTTGGAGCCTTGGTTGGATTTTATTATTTGGATTTAATCTGAATAGAATCTTATGGGTAGTTATATTCGGGATATGAATATTTCCGCATATCGTTTTTACCTGGTTGTTGCCGCGGTAATTCTTTGCCTGCCATTGCATCTGCAGGCGCAGGATGCCCGCATCAGTGGTCTTATCCTGGATGAAGACGGGGATCCGGTAGAGAATGTTTCGGTATTGATCCGCGAGCTTTCTACCGGACGTTCGACCGGACAGGATGGCCGGTTTGAGATTCGGGTTCGCCCGGGCACCTGGACCCTGCAGATATCCATGCTGGGTTACGAGGTTATCGTTGACACGATTCAGGTGGCCCGGCAGGAGCGCGTCGACCGCGAATACCAGCTGGTACCGACCTACTTCGAGATTGGAGCCATAACCGTTGTGGCACCGGATGACCTGCTCTCACGTGAACTCGACACCCGCACGGTGATCAGTTCGGGCGAAATCCAGCACACCGCGTCCACCAGCCTTGGCAACCTGCTTCAACTCATGCCCGGCGTGGCTACCACCAATCCGACCCTCAGCTCGCCCGAGCAGGCCGTCATACGCGGCGGCGATGCCCTCGGTACGCAAATTATGGTGGATGGGATCCCGCTGTCCAATAATGCCAACATGCAGATCGGTATCGGTGCGAACACGGCCAACAGGGGACTCGATCTGAGACAGATTACCGCCGAAAATATCGATGAGGTGTCCATCATCCGGGGCATACCCTCGGCAGAGTACGGTGATCTCACGGACGGGGCCCTCATCGTGCGCACCCGATCCCGTCCCGAACCGGTACGGCTGAAGATAACCTATAACCCGAATATCACCGAATTCAATGCCTCCGGGGGAACGCTTCTCGGACAGAGCGGATGGGTAATCAACGCCAACGCCAATGTGGCCTCCGCCCGTAACGACATCCGCATAGCCGATGATGGGTACACCCGGTTATCCGGACAGCTTACTTTGCGCCGGCAGACTGAAGACTGGCAGATCAGCCAGCGCCTCTACCTCACACGTTCGCTCGACGAGCGACGTGAACAGCCGGGTTATGCCTTGCGTCAGGCCTGGTACAACCGCGATGTCAACGTGCGATATTCCGGTGACCTGCAGTACGACTTCAGCTCTTCCAGGCGGCTTAGGGCGAACTGGTCCGTCAACCACATCCGCCAGAATTCCTTTGAACAGCGTCTGATATCACGTGACAACATGGTCGTATCGCGCTCCACTGAAGAGGGAACACGGCGGGGTATCATCGTTTTCGGCAGCTACCTCGGCAAGCAGTGGGTCCGCGGATCGGTGTGGAATATCTACTCCGACCTCAACCACCGCTGGCAGTTCCAGACCGGTGCGGTCTACCACCAGGTTCTTGGCGGCATGACTTTCCGGTCCGATTTCAACCGTGGAGACGGTATCGAGTTTAATCCCCTCTACCCGCCGTCGCTCACCAATCCGACCCCCCGTCTGCGCTCCTATGATGAGCTCCCGGCCTACAACATCCTCAGCCTCTACATCGAGGATCACATATCAGGTCGTCTAGGCATTCCGTTCCGTCTGCAGGCCGGTTTCCGGTATGAAGTGTATCGTCCAACGGAATTCAATCCCCGTGCCTTCATCGGTGATGGCACCCTGATCGAGTCTCACAACGGATCTTTCCTCAATCCCCGCGTCAACCTCTCTTTACATTTTACGAAAGATACCCGGCTTCGACTCGGTTATGGCGAGACGAGCAAATCCCCTCCCATGGGTTTGATATTTGCCCAGGAGCGCTATTATGATATTGTGGATACCGTTTCGGTCGTCGATCCGTCCGATCCCTCCAAAAACTTTGCCTTGGTCTCCACCTACATTCGGGAGCAGGCCAACCCGACCCTGCAGGGCTACCGTCAGAAGAAGTACGAGATCAGCCTTGACCAGCAAATCGGTGACGTGGGTCTGAGTCTCACCGGTTTTGCGAACCGGAGCGACAACATGTTCCGTTCGTTCATGGAACCGACCGTATTCTATCAATATTCAAGGCCGGACTGGCCGGAGCAGGAGACCGGAGAGGTGCGTGATACGCTGCTGGATGATTTTCCGCGCTATGTCAACGACGGATGGCACCGCTCGCATGGTGTAGAATTCAGTCTTCGAACACGCCGTCTGCCATCCATCAACACGGCTTTCCGCATGGATGCGGCCTTCATCAACAACCGCCGGGGGACGGCAGAGGGTATCCAGTACGGCACCCGCCGGTTCAACGATGATTTCGGGCGGTTCGTCAAACCGATCTACAGTACGGAAGAGCGCTACAACCGGGATCTGCTGCTCAACTACAGGGCGGAGATCCAGTCCCGTTCTCTCGGACTCTGGGTTACGATCCATGTCCAGCAGCAGCTGTTCAATATCGACGGTCGGGACGGACTTGCCGATACCCTGGCCATCGGGTATTACACGCCCGATCAGGAAACGATCATGATTCCGGAGGACGAGCGTGCTGACGAGCGCTATCGGGATCTTCGCCAGCGGTACGAGAATTTCCAGTTGCTGGATGAAAGGCGTCCGAACCGGTGGCTGCTGAACATTAACGTAAGCAAGTCACTTTTTGAAGGATCCGAGGTCACGTTCTTTGTGAACAACATTTTCAATTACCGTCCGCGCTATCAGCTGCGGCGTACGGCCGAGGCCATCCAAACCTATGAACGTCGCAATCCCTCGATCTTTTACGGTGTTGAATTCAGCTATCGTTTCTGACAGCCCGCACCGTGCCCGAAACCGCACCATGCAATGCATCATATCATGATAAACAGGAATTTACATAAAACAGACGAGCACGCCGGACAGTCTGCCAGCGGCTTATGGTCCCCACCCTGGCCACGGGCCGGGGCGGGTGTCCTGGCATGCCTCCGCTCCCGGTTTCGTTTTTGTTCCGGGCGCGGCGATAAATCCGCACGCAGCACTATCAGGTTTCTCCCTTTCCTGGCCGCGGGACTTCTATCGTTGTCCCTGTTCTGGACCGGCTGTGACGATTTGGTATCTCAGCGCGACAAGCCGGCCTCCAGGGAGCGCTCATCCACGATAACCCTGCAGCTTGTCGATGAATCTGGGACGATGGAATCACTTCACGGGCGCTCTGCGGTGGACAGTGCGCGTGTGGAGATCCGGTCCAATGTTCACGGCCACGAATATGTTTTCTACAGTGACGAACAGGGCCGGGTTGAAATTACCGGTGTGCTGTCCGATTTGTACTTTCTGAGCATCAGCCGGCCGCTGCTGGATTCGGAATTGGATAAATTGCCGGATCTGACCGATGACAACTATTCCCTGGTCAACCGTTCCGTGCCTTCGGTGGAAGTACGCCCCGGCCAGTCCGAACCGATCGTGGTTCCCCTGGAACTCATTTTCGAGGGTGCACCGATCGTCTTTAGTGAGATCTATTCTTCGGGCCCGCCGGGGGCGGGACTCTATTTCTTCGACCGCTTTATCGAATTTTTCAACCAGACCGATTCCACACTCTATCTGGATGGTCTGGTGATAGCAAGGGCTTATGCAAGCAGCTACCTCGGGCTGAACTTCATCGATGACCCCGAATTCATCCATTCCAACAATGTGTGGATGTTCCCCGGTTCGGGAAAGGACTATCCCATCGAGCCTGGCCAGTTCATCATCTGTGCTGTCGACGCCATTGACCACACGGCAAATGCACCGGAAAGTTTCGACCACCGCGGTGCCGATTTCGAATTCTACAAGCCGGATGCACCCGATATCAATAATCCCGAGGTGACCAATATGATCATGATCCATCAGGATTCGGGGATCGACTGGCTTGTCGGCGGTCAGGCTGACGCACTCGTCCTTGCCCGGACCGACACCGGCAACATGCGATGGCGTGACGGACGCATCCTCATTCCGTATGAGGATGTTATCGACGGAGTGGAATATCTGCTGAATCCCTCGGACCTGTCCCGAAAGAAACTCAATCCCCAGATCGATGCCGGGGCCACCGGGGGCATCAGTTTCTACACCGGACGGTCCATGGAACGCAAGATTTCAATCGGCCCGGATGGTGTGAAGCGTCTGCAGGATACCAACAATTCCTCTGTCGATTTCCGCATCAACGACCGTCCCTCACCGCAATATCATCACGCTATTCCCGAAGAAGAAGGACACCAAACCGATCCATGATCTCTCTCCGCGCAAATATCCGATGCAGTTTCCTGTTTATCGCAGGGCTCACTTGCCTGCTGCTTCCCGGCGGTACGGCAGCCCAATGGTACGGATCATCCTATGGATACTTCGAGCACGGCCAGCTGCTTGGCGGGCATCCCTACGACTGGGCAACCTATACCGGAAATCCTGCTCTGTTGCGAATATCCCACAGGGGAGATGACCTGAACATGGCCACGCACTTTGGCCATGCCAGCGGTGGATTCCGGCGATTTGTCGATCCCGGCCGCGATGCCAGTTATACCGTGCTTGCCTCCGGAAGCAAAACCATTGATAGCCGGCAGCTGTTTAGGGGGTCATTCGGTTTCCGCCGCTCCGAATATTTCGACTGGCAGTGGGTGTCGACGCGTTTCTATGAAGAAGCACATCCCTTCATTATGGCCGACAGCACGACCGGCCGGTCCCGCTTCAACGAGATCCTGGTTAATGGCGGCTATGCCGTCGAGCTGCTTCCCGGCTGGAATCTTGGCGCCTCGGTGGAATACATGGTGGATGAAGGACTTAAGGACATTGCCTCCAAACCGTTATCCACCCATCGTTACATCCGCTTCCGGGCGGGTTCGTCCTATCGGACGGGGAGAGCCGAGATCGGAGCCTACGGGGGGCTGGATGACGGGGAGGAAGAACTGCGCTATACAGAGTTCGAAGGGGCCATCCTTGAGGAAACCGTCTTGATCAGTTTTCGCGGTTACGATGAACCCGTCGTGCAGCGCCGCGACCGTGAGTCGCGACTGACCCGCTTCAGCAGCTGGCATTACGGAGCCCATGCAGCATGGACCTTGCAGGCGGGATTGCGGCTCCATGCCCAGTACCGGGGGTGGCAGCGAGCCCTTGACGTTGAAGAGGACATTACACGCCCACGTATGGAAGGCCACACTTCGGCCAACAGCCACCGGCTGGATGCCGACATGATATGGCCACGCAACAGGTACCTGCTGGCTCTCGGATACCGTTTTCTGTCGGATGAACAATGGGGTGAATTTCAGCCGTTCAATGTGCTGATGAATGAAATGGACCGCCGGATGCACCGGTTCGTGACTGGATGGTCCGTTGGGCTTGGTGAAGCGGCGGAAGCAGGTGTCCAGTGGCACCTTGCTTACGGAGACAGATCAGAACGGGATTATTACAGTGACATCTTATGGTCGGCCGACCAAAGCGACATCGGCTTCAACGCCGGAATCACTGCACGACTCACAGGCCGGATGCGACTCAGGGCACACTATGGCTTTCTTAACCGGAGCTCCTCCAATATCGTGTTGGAGACCGGTGATACCGGACCCTTTTTCGATGAATACAGACGAAGGGACATCGAATTCATGCTCTCCGGTTTCACTGCACGTCAGGGCAGCCTGGAGGCTGTGATCCGGCTTGACGGAAATCATGAAATTACGGCTGAAATCGAACTGTGCCACCAGGACAGTCAGGGTTCAGCCCGGAAACGCAGGACCATAACATCCGTTCTTACGTACCGGATTCCGTTGCAATGAAGTATATTGCCACGGAGCACCCCGATGCGGATCCGGATGTGTTCGACTGTAACACGCTGCAGCACCAAAACCATAAACCCAAAAAAGGAGCACTATGAAAAAAGCGATACTTGTGTTGATTGCCTTTGTGATGGCGGCACCGCTCGTTCATGCCCAGGAAAACTGGACCACTGTACTTTCGCCGGCATTCGATGGCTTTCTCAATGACACCCAGTTTCTCTCAGAAACGGAAGGTTGGGCTGTCGGATCCAACGGCACGATCAAACAGACGACCGATGGCGGGCTCACCTGGACCGACATGTCAGCGCCCGGGTACGAGGATCTTACGTTCGAATCGGTCCATTTCCTGGATGCCAACACCGGCTGGGTCGGAGCCAGGCAGGCTCTACTGCTGAAGACCGAAGACGGCGGACAGAACTGGACCGAGGTATCCCTCCAGGAGCTGGTACCTCATCTGGATGTCAATCAGTTTCGGGGCCTGCAGTTCCTCAATGCGGATGTCGGATATATGGTTATCGGACGGCATAACAATAGCTACATGTTCAAATCTGAGGATGGGGGAACATCCTGGGCGGTTCAGGACTCCCTTATCGGTGGAAACTGGCTGGATTTCGATTTCCATGACGTGAATAACGGAGTCATTGTCAGCAATAATGCCAGTGGACAGTTCTATACCAATGATGGCGGGCAGACCTGGAATTCATCCAATGAACTCACCGCTGTAAGCAACCTGACGGCGCTCAATGCCGTTCGCTGGATCGATGCCGACAATGTCATCGCTTTTGGGCAGGGTAATTCATTCCAGAATCTTACAACCACGGCTTATCTTTCCGGTGACGGTGGAGAGACTTTTGAAGCGGTAACCTTCGATCCCGCCATGACCATGGACGTGTTCACCGGTCTGCTGGTGTTGGATAGCGACAACATCCTGGCATTCGGGCATAACCGGGCTACACGACCGGTCGTCGCCCGTTCCACCGATGGCGGCAGCAACTGGACCACCGAACTCCAGGATTTCAGCGTCAACTTCCAGAAGGCAACCATGGCGGGAAACCGGATTATCGTTCAGGGTTCCTCAAGTTCACTCTTTTACTCCGACGATAACGGGACATCCTTCGAATTCCTCGGCGCCCATCCTTACTCGGAAATCCGTTATCTGCAGTTTGGCGACGGATACGGATACGCGGTCAACTCCAACAGCAAGCTGTTCTCTTATGATTCGGAGAACGATGCATTCGAACTGGTCGGTCCCTCACTCTACAACAGCCCTGGACGCGGCAACAACATGTTCTTCCAGGATGAAACGACCGGTTTCATCCACAAGGGCAACCGCCATATCGTCAAGACAACCGATGGCGGTCAGAACTGGACCACCGTTCTGGAGGATATTCCCAACAGTTTTAATAACCGCTCCGGTGGCATCTGGTTCACTGATGAGAATACGGGTTATGCCTGGTTAAGTACAAACACCGGAACCGCTTACTCTATCTACCGGACGACCGACGGCGGTGATAACTGGGATGAGCACCTCGCCTTCACCGGTCCGGCCAACATCGCCGGTGTCATGAAGTTCTTCACAGATGATATCGGTGTGATTGCCGGTCCGCGGCGCAATGTGATCCGGACTGAGGATGCTTTCGCAACCGAGCCGGTCACTGAATTCCAGGAAGAGGGATTTCCTGTTGATTTCTCGGCGACGGCTGATTTCCGCGACATGGTCATCCTGGATGATGTGACGGCATGGGCCGTTGGTAACGGATTCATGCTCAAGACCGGGGATGCGGGAGCAACCTGGGAATGGGTCGATCCGGAGATCGACCACGAAGGATTTGATGGCAATTTCTACAGTCTCGCCGTTAGCGGGAACCGGGCCTATGCCGTGACCTTTGGCGGATACATCATCAAGTCGGAGGATGGCGGTGATACCTGGTCGGTAGATGATACCTTCGCCGGTGAGCGCATTTTTATCACCGCCGAATTCCATGATGGTCGTGTATTCATCGGTTCTACCATCGGGGAGATCATAGCCGGTGAAGAAGCCGTTGAAGACCCGCTTGCCGGTGACTACTTTATCCCGCAAGGAGTGGAAGACCAGGGCTTTGCCGATCTGGCCGAAGCCATTGAAGCACTGAACGAGCGTGGCGCGGGCAGTGCGGTCAACTGGTACCTCACCGGGGACCTGGACCACAGCGACGCGGAGCTGCCGATTATCCAGCGTGATGACCTGACCGGGGAAACCCCGCTGACCATCGCCCCGGCTCCGGGCGCGGAGGTGACGGTGTCCTTCAGCGGCGCCCACGGCCTGGCCATGGACAACACCGGCTGGGTGACCGTCGACGGAGATAACGAGGGCGGGCAGATGACCTTCCTGATGAACCAGGAAGGCGGCGCCGGCAGCGGTCTGATCAGCATCACCGAGGATGCAAGTAACATCGCCGTGCGCAACCTGAACCTGCAGCACGCCTTCGGCGGGGGGCAGGCCTTCCGCCTCCGCCAGGCCTACTCGGGCACCGGCAGCGTCTCGCCGAACACGGTGCTCATCGAGGACAACACGATCGGCACCCATGAGAACACCTTCAACGACGGTCTGGCCATCTGGGGCAGCGCGGACATCCCGGTGCAGAGCGTGGAGGTGGCCGGCAACCTGATCTACGCAGGCCGCCGCGGCATCACCACCTTCTACGTGGAGGAGAACACCTATCGCGACAACGAGATGTACGTGACCGGACAGGTGGAAAGCGACATCTGGCACGGGGGCATCTACCTGGCCGGGGGCGTGGGTGAGATCAACATCCACGGCAACCGGATCCTGGAGGTGGCTGTGAACGGAGCCGGGTACGCCGGAGGGATCCTGCTGAACGGCAGCGATAATGGTGTGAACGTGTACAACAACTACATCGCCATGAACGTGCCGAACCTGGGCGAAAGCGAGGCCAACAATGTCTACGGCATCGTGATCAACTTCCCGAACGCCGGCAATCCGCTGAACATCATGCACAACTCGATCTATCTGCCTGAAACGGGCCTGACCGGCGGCATCCATGCCGGCCTGGGCTGGGAGCGTGACAGCAACGAGATGACCGACAATGTGCATTTTGTCAACAACATCGTGGTCAACGAGAACGACCTGGATGTGGCCTACGGCGTGGAATGGCCGTGGGATGCGGGCTTCGGCACCAGCGACTTCAACAACATCTTCGTACCGGCCGGCAACGCCGGACTCTGGAACGGTGATGTT